>NZ_JBTJCF010000004.1:0-9075 GCF_054439475.1 Yoonia sp. MH D7 | reverse complement strand
CGGATATTATAGGCAAAGATGCGGGTAGCTTTTACTCCCCACATATCGGCTTTGGACTAACAAAAAGCCCTCGCGCCGAATTAACGATGCGAGGACCAATACTGATTAACTTCGCATTGTATACTCGATCCGAGTGCAACCTGTTAACCTGTCTTTTGGGACAGTTTATTATTACTCAAAGCAGTCGTTATCATATCGACGTAATTCGCAATAAACGGTAGTTTTTGGTAGGCGATCAAATATTCGATTGGCGCGCACGACGTTAACCGAGATACTCAAACAGTACCTCGGTTCGCATCAAGTTAAGATTATTGTAATAAATCGTACATGTTGCCAAGAAACTCTTCAAACTCCAGACACATTGTCATCGACTTCGTTTCACTGTCGTAATAGGCATTTGGCTCTCCACAGGTTTCGATAGATACTGGCAAGGTATAATCAAGACCAATATCCGCGTTTAGCGCTTCAAGTTCGGCGGTGATAACTTCGACAGTGAGGGGAGCTCCTTCTTCTACAGTTCCCAGAACAAAACTGCTACGCCCCGCATTTTCGCTTAAGCGATCGAGTAACACGCCCCAGCTTTTTGTCGCGACGTCATATTCATCGGCACAACGTTCCGCACGACCATCGGGCAATTCCATCATATCAGCCCATTCTTGACGTGCCTCAGTATCGCCGCCGTAGTAAATGCAAACCGTATTGAAGAAGCGGCCCTGGTCACTGCCGTGTGTATCTGCGTAGTCTGAAAAATCTTCAATCTCACCACGATCAACGCCTTCAGCTGCAAACAAATCTGCCGCTGCGGTGATCATCTGCATTGATGTTTCTGGTGGATACAGCCGCTCAACGATCATCACAGATGCAATGTCGGCACTTGGCTCGTTTGGCCCGTAAAGTGGAAGTCCTTCAAGATCTATCAACGCATGGCCAAGCTCATGATAAAATACAGTGAGCAATGTGTGTTCGACGAATGTGCTGCGTTCGTCCGCAGAGGCAGCTGTCCCAAATATCAACGCTGCAGTTACTAAAATGGCTTTCATGTTTCCCTCATTAATTCCGTTAAGATTTTCAATACAAATGAAAAATCCAAAAGTGTGGTATCCGTTTAGACACCTAAGTATTTGTGACTAACATCTGCCGGCTAACAAGCCGTTTTTGGCTAGTAAGATGAAAAATACAGCATAGACTAATTTTTACTCCGGATATTTATCCCAAAAACCACCCTTTATTGACTACTTTTCAATTACAGCCGCACCTGTCAAAAACGGTGGTTTTTGGAACGCCCAACCAGTCGCGACTGAACACAAACTACTCAGGTTATCAGCCAGACATCAGCGCAAGGCTTAGTTTCTTATGGAGTGAGTTTATGTAGAAATAGCTGACAACATTTGTTGCGACAGCGACGACTGTTTCGCGTTCAGGAACCACATGGATTACGCATATCCTGCAACTCAAACTCCCATTCCACCCGATCGACTGACCTCTGGCCCTCTGCCTGCTGCTGTCGGGCAATCTGAGTGGTAGTGATATGCGGGCCTGTGCGCTGTCCTTGATGATCTTTTGGGGCAGTGACGGGGAAACAGGAAATGCGATTGGCTAGCATTTTTTGGTTTTAGGTTGATCTGGTCGCGGACTCTCATGCAGACAGAGGCCCCAAAAAATCTCCTGTGAGCGCATCCGTGGTGTACGGCTGTAATTTCTAAGAAAATGCAAGGAGGCGCTGTGGGGTGTTATCTACGCGGTTACGATCTGCATGGCCCGTAAACAGTCGCCAATCATGTTTTGAGAGGGTGTGGCTCCTTCTTAGCAGGCTAACAAGCTTGCTTGTGACGATCAACAGCATCGGTATGCCCGAATGCATCACGCGGTAGCCATATCTTTTATACTGTTTGAGGTGGATTGGTGGCCATGGTAGCCATGAGGGAAGGCCACATTTGGGCCCAACAGATTTAAAGACGCAACAAGCAGGTAACAGATCAGTGAAAACGCCGTCATTTGAGAACGTCAAAAACTCCGTAAAATTGGTCATCTGGGATCTTGACGAGACCTTCTGGACAGGGACTCTTTCCGAAGAGGGTATTGCCACAATTGATGCGCATGTCGCGATGGTCCGGACCTTGGTGGATCGCGGGATCATGTGTTCGATCTGTTCAAAGAACGATTTTGTACAGGCACAGGCTGCGCTTGAGAAACTGGGCATCTGGGATATGTTTGTGTTCCCGCATATCGCATGGTCACCCAAAGGGCAGGCGATTGCCAAGATGGTGCAAAACATGGGTCTGCGCGACGAGAATGTCGTGTTTCTGGACGACAACCACTTGAACCTCGAAGAGGCTGCGTTCTTTAACAAGAGCTTGATGGTGGTCGAAGCCGTGGGCAATATGACGGGTCTGCTTGACCTGCCCGAATTGCGGGGAAAGGACGACAGCGATCATTCGCGACTCAAGCAGTATAAGGTGATGGAACAAAAGCAATCCGAGCAAGTTAACGGCGGGCTGTCCAATACCGAATTTCTGCGCCAGTCCGAGATCAAGATCCGCATTGTCACGGATGTAGAAAACCACATGGACCGAGTGTTAGAATTGCTGAACCGGACCAACCAGCTTAATTTCACCAAAGTGCGCGCCAATACCCCCGCCGAGCGCAATAATCTAGATGAATTGCTGGCCGTGTCGGGTATGCATGCCGGCCTTATCGAGGTGCAAGACCGTTATGGCGATTATGGCGTCGTTGGGTTTTTTCTGGTGCGTACAAAGTTTTCCGGCACCACCGTGCACCATTTAGCGTTTTCCTGCCGCACCTTAAACATGGGCGTGGAACAATGGGTCTGGAATTATCTGGACCGCCCTGATTTCAAGATTGCAGGCCCTGTTGCGAGCGATTTGAGCGAACCCGAGGTCGTAGACTGGATCTCCGAAGTCACCGATTTCGACACTGGGGCCAATCAGCTTGAGGAACGCCGCTTATGTTTGGTGGGCGGGTGTGATCTGTTGCAGGTGTCGTTTTATTGCGGGACCAACCGTGACGAATACGTCAACAAGCAGGACGATAAGGGTATGTTGGTGCGCTATGATGATGTGGGGTTTTTTATCAACCCGCGCGACATGGTGCTGAAACACAGCAAGGCGCTGCAACACTTTGTAGGCCACACTTATGCGGAAATGCTAGAACTGGACCGGTCGCTGGCTGCAGCGGACCTGATCTTACTTTCGATGTACTTTTCGGTCCCGTCGGATCTGCTGTTCACGTATGGCGGCGACGGTTTTGGCGGCAAATACTGGGCCACCATACCGCCGCGCCGGTTCAAAAAGCTGATGAAAGACCCCGATATTGCAATGCGTTTTGCCAAGGAGATGTTCCACCGCCGCCTCCCACTGGAGGAGCGGCTGGAACTAACTCGCCAGTCTTTTTTACATGCAGACACGCACCGGACACCCGGTGTGCCGCTGTTCATTCTGGGGTCGGCCACCACACACGGGCAACAGGCCGAACGCACGCTAGATATGCGATTTGCCTTTAACGCAATGTGCCGTGCGTTCTGCGACGCGCATGACAATACGTACTTTGTCGATGTGGACCGGTTACTGGACTCGGATGAATTTGCCGATAGCGACCATTATACGCGCACTGGGTATTTCAAGATCGCCGATTTTGTGAACAAACAGGCCGCACTTTTGACCGAAGGCCGTCCACCAAAAGAGAAAAACTCTGCCCCCGCCCAAAATGACACCAGTCCAAATTAGCTGACCACCCGCGTTGTGAGAAGCTCACAATAAACGGTGCGAAGAACAAAAAACCAGTAACCCATAGCTTTGGCACCTACGATAAACAATGATTGAGGGTAACGTGACAGTACCAAAGAATACCGCCTCTACGCATGCCATCCCGGTGACCTACAATGTTCTCTTAGTTGCCATCGCCGAACGTGCAAAAACTTGGTCCTGGCGGACCGCTGATCGGGGCGACACCTTGCAGGTTGACTTTACCACCCATGGGCCGATGCTGTTCGACATGACCACGCCTGAGGTGGCGGCACGCACTTTGGTTTCATCTCACAGTTTCTGTTGCGCATGCCGCGTATGACCCGTGTGGACGGGATAGAGATGAACCCCGGTGTTGCCGCCGCCGTGGCCGCGAACCACGCATTGAACCCCGATCTGAATCCCGGCACACGCTATCACATGCATTTGGCGGGCCTGTCAGATATCACCGCACTGGATCAGACCGTCTGGTACGAAGGCATGCACCTATCGTTTGAAAAGCATCATCGCTTTACCGAGGCCCAGCTTGATACATTATCGCTGTGCGACCTGATCACCCGGATTGGCACCATGCCCGGACTGATCAAGATCGACATCGAAGGCTTCGAAGGGCGGCTGGTCGATGACCTAAACACGTTACTCGACAGCCACAGGCCCAAGATCCTGTTGGAACTGCACTGGGACGAGATCGTCGAACGCCACGGCCATACACGGCGGGAAATCATGATGGCGTTCCTGTCGCGCGGCTATCACTGTGGCCGCCTGCAGTGGCATCAGAAAATGCCCAAGGCAGGTTTCATGCAAGAGGTGACAGTGGACAACCTGGATGAGATGCTCGACAGCAAGAAACATGCGATGTTCGCGTTATTCTGATCGCAAAGCTACTGCTCGCATCAGGAAACTTTTAACTCCGGAACATTAACACGCTCTACTGTGTTTTATTTAATAACAAACCAACCATCTCGGCACAAATTCTAGGATGAGACATTTGTTCTCTGTTTATTGACAGATGCGCTGCAGCTTTCACTACTGCGGAAGCCTCGCTGTGGCCGTTAGCCAATGCTTGATTATATTGATCTGTGATCGAATTTACCAAATCTTCCAAATTTATCCATACTTCTTGCATATAAGTTATATAAACTCCTATATTTTGCACGCTTATGATGTTTTATACGACACGAGGAATATTAATAAATGACAGTTTTTAAAACCTAACCTCTAAACTACGCGCCGGTTTTTCTCCAGCTTGCACTGTAAATTGTAGCTAAAAGTTGCTGATATATTCCGCGAAATTTTTGCTTCTTGGCGGCACCTGCTAAGTAATGAAAATTACTCTCAAAGGAACCCTAAATGGGCTACCACATCGAGCAGGTTTCTGCAAAAGAGGCATTTGGACGCGCGAAGACCAACGCGCAACGCAGGTACCCATCGCCAAAGGTTGGTGCGGACCGGCTTTATCCACTGGCATCTCCCCTGGGTCGGCCCTCGTTTCAGATTGCTGCGGATGAGACATTTTTCACAATCGGATCGTGTTTTGCACGAAATGTCGAAACTGCGCTGATCAATGCAGGTAAGCAGGTAAGCAGCCATGAATTGAACCTCGGCGTCATTGGTGACAGCCGTGGTTTTACGCCCAATTTCTTCAACAAATACTCGGTGCATTCGATCTACAATGATCTGAAATGGGCCCTAGAGCGCGACAGCTTTCCGGGTACCGACGTACTTTATCGTGTTGAAGGTAAAGATTGGTATGCGGACCTGCAATTGGGTATCGCCAAACTTGAATTCCCGATCGCAGACATCCTAGCATTCAGAAACCGTTATCTTGATGTATTGGCACGTGTAGCCACGGCTGATGTGGTGATCGTCACGCTTGGTTATGCCGAGACGTGGTTCGACACAAAGCTAGGGATTTACCTTAATACTTCGCCGCCGCTCGCCTTGGTCAACGCCGAACCTGAACGGTTCGAGTTTCGCGTGCTCAGCTATGAAGACGTATTGTCGTGCCTACACGACATCCGCGAGCTGCTGGAAAAACACATGAGCAAGCCTTTGCGCATGTTGCTTACGGTATCGCCCGTGCCGCTGCTATCGACTTTTCGCGATATGGATGTGCTGATTGCCAATACATATTCTAAATCCGTGCAGCGTGCAGCGATCGATGCCTTTGTGCGCGACACCACAAATATCGACTACTTCCCGTCTTACGAATTTGTGACGCTCTCCAATCCCAAAGCCGCGTGGCAAAGCGACGATTTCCGCCATGTCTCGCCCGACCTTGTGGCGCGCATAATGGACAGCGTAATGGGCCAGTATATTACCGGGCATGCGGTCGCTGGCCACGATGAAAATGCGCAAGAAAATATTGCAATCTCACTGCGACTTTTGAATCAAGCGCATGAATACGAGGCGCTGATTGCCGCCGCACAAGATGCCTATGAATTTGTGCATAGCCGCGCTGATTTGGTTATCCTTCTGGCGCAAGCCCATGCAAAAATAGGCGATCCTGCTACAGCTGCCGCACTTCTCGTGGCTGCAGACGCGTCGCCTTTATCAAAGGGTGGCCCGCTTGAGGCATTGATCGAACTCTCGCTTGTGATGGGGGGATTTGAGAGCGCGCGCGCCTACCTGCAACAACACGAGGCACGTTACCCCAAACGAGCGGCGTTTCGAAATCGTACGATGCGTAAGCATGGCATAAGCTGATCTATTACGTACCAAGCCATACCACGCGCCACGTAGATTTCGCAGCTTACGTGAAATGGACTAAATCAAAGGAATTGATGGGGTTGAACCTGTAACAGGCAATTCTGGAGTTAGCCTTCCAAAAACGCTCGTTATTGGAACATACGCAAAGCACCCCGATATTCGCCGCCAAAAGCCCCGTTCAAAACCTAAACTGTTCTTGAAGGTTTTTGGAACGGCGTCTAAGCATTCACACCAGTAGCCTCTGTTTTTTCGTAGATTGTAATCTATCGAAGAAAAAACGGGGGCGGCGATACACACTATCTTGTTCCTGTATACATTTAGTCATGACAAGTTAGCCGCTGTTAGCAATCTTGAAGAACATGTGGCTTTGGACTGCCCTGTTCACAGCTAATACTATAAAAACACCCCGCACCCAGCACGGTTTACCGTTCGATCCATCGCGCGGTGCATTGTATTTATATTTATTCAGCCGCAGGGCCTTCAAATAGCCTCACTGAACGCTCTTAGCGTCAATATGAACCCCAGCTAACCTAACCGCATAATATGCTCTTAGAGGGCTGATTGTGCCGCCTAATCCTCATTCATAGCGCTTAGCAACAAATACCGTTTTTTCGTAGATCTTCATCTATCGAAGAAAAACGGGGCAAAAAAACACACTATCTTGTTCCTGTATACATTTACTGACACGAAATTAGCTGCTTGTAACAATCTTCAATAACAGATGGCCCTGCCCTGCCCTGTTCATACTTAAGTCTATGAAAATACTAGGTATTCGGTAAGATCGCACCTTTAGCGTCTAAAACCATGGCATTCGTTTCGATCAGCTCTCTCTAGGCCGCAATCACCAAGGCTATAAAATCATCTAAGCACCCAGCACGGTTTACCGTTCGATCCATCACGCGGTGCATTGGTTTTCTGCCTGTCGCGGCCTTTCGCAGTATGCTCTGCATCTGCTTGCGATTTTCGCTGTTATCACAAGTCTTCTTAATTCTTAGAATCTTCTATCTTCATGGTAATTATGATCCTTATTATTATAGCTAATATTGCACCTATGGTTACCTTTCGCACCGCTTACGGTTACTTTTCGCACCGCCCTATGGTTACCTTTCGCACCGCTTACGGTTACTTTTCGCACCGCCCTTGCAGCACCATATTTTGCGTGTATTGTTACCTCTTCAAGAACGTATGTAACCATAAGATGGTACCATGGCTAAAAAGACGCATGAACTAACCGCCTACGCATCGGAAATGATAAAGCCGAATGAGCTAATAGAAATAAAAGGCTCTGGGGCTTTAACCCTACAGGACAGGAGGGTGTTCAACCTCCTGCTGAATAATGCATGGGGTAAAAGCATTATAGTTGCTGGTGAAGAGTTCTCGATTGCCACTTCACAGTTGAAGGCAGCAGGTCAGAATAATCAAAACTTACAGAGATCAATACGAAAGTTAATGACTACGGTGATTGTAACCGTTCGGGCTGACGGAACAAATATTGAGACCCAACTATTAGGTTCTAGAAGCATCACAACATCAGGAATTATGACCTACAGTTTTCCAAATCATCTAACTGGTGTGCTGAAAGACAGCAGCGTATTTGCAAAATTAGATTTGGAAGTCATGCGCTCTTTCAGCAGTAAATATGCGTTTGCGCTCTATGAAGCGATCGCCAGACGGATCAACTTAAAACACAAATTCAATGAGTACTTGGATATCGAGGACATGAGAGATCTGTTGGGTGTTGAAGCTGGAAAACTAGATGCATATCGCAACTTACGTATTAAAGCGATTGAACCAGCAGTAGCTGAAGTGAACGCCATAACGCCTTACCATGTAACGATCACACCTGAGAGCAAAGGTCGAAAGGTTGTGGGGTTCAAAATGTTTTGGCATGTCAAAGACAAAGCAGGTCTTATTCAGTCATACAAAGAACTACAGGCGGCAAAGGTTGGTCGGAGCACCAGACAAACCGGTTCAACGGAAACAATCATAGATTCAGAAAACTAGGGTTTCACTGAAACGGATAGTAAACAGTTGAAATCGAACGATTGGATACCGCAGGAGAAACATGATGAAATACACAGCAGGAACAGCGGCTAAAGCAGTTGGAAAAACTAAATCTACCATAACTAAAGCTATAGCTGGCGGAAAAATATCCGCAGTTAAGAATGATAGTGGTGCGTGGGAAATAGATGCGTCTGAATTACACAGAGTGTATCCCCCCTACCCTAGCGATACGGTAGAAATCGAACGATCCGATACACCTAATGAAACGTCTGGAAACAGTAAGGAAATTCAAGGTTTAGAGCGCTTACTTAAAGCAACAGAAGAGCAACTTGCAGACGTTAAGGCTGATCGTGACGAGTGGAGGAAACAGGCTAATCAACTGTTGATAAGCAACGGTACGACACCCCGCAAAAAGTTCCTTGGTATTTTTTAAACTTGTCATTCCTGCCGCTGGCAGGAAATTCAGCCCAAACCATTGATTTTACTATACATTCAAGAAAGCAAGAATATTACCTGCTGCTTACTAAACGGCCAAAAAATGATAGATTCAATCTAAGCATCAGAAAACAAACGATAGTTCATTTATCATAATGCACATTAT
>NZ_JBTJCF010000003.1:0-239795 GCF_054439475.1 Yoonia sp. MH D7 | reverse complement strand
GTCGACCGCCGCCTGACCGCACTCCCAGAGGCCGATATTCGCCGCGCCTCGCCAGGCGCCGCATTCATCATACTGACCCATGACCACGCACTTGATTTCCTGCTGACCGCCGAAGCACTGGCGCGGCCCGACGCTGCCTATATCGGCATGATCGGGTCACATACCAAACGCAAAAAATTCGAACGGTTCTGTGCCACACAGGCTCCCGCCACCGCCACGGACCGCTTGATCTGCCCCATCGGGGCCACCGTCAGCACCGACAAACGCCCCGCGATTATCGCGGCCTTTGTCGCGGCAGAGGTCATGACACAACTGACCAAAACGCCAAGCCAACAAAGGACCTTGACGACATAATAACAAAAAAATGCGCCCGACCCACGGGAGGGTGGTGGAAGGCGCAGACATCAAAGGGAGGACAAAAATGTCTGATACGGCCTACAGTTACAAACTTTTCAACCGGAGCGATTTCAACGCGTTCTGGGCACTTTTCACGGACAACCTTGTTAATCTGCTGATCCTGTCGGGGGTTTGCCAGTTTGTCTTTCAAATGCCCGCCGAAATCGTCTTTGGCAGAATCGTCCCGGGCGCAGCCGTTGCCATTCTCGCAGGCGTTGTGGTCTATACCCTACTGGCGCGCTACGTCGCCAACAAGCAGGGCAAAGACGTCACAGCATTGCCCTACGGCATCTCGACACCGGTGATGTTCGTTTATCTGTTTGGCGTGATCGGGCCGATCTATTGGGCCACCAACGATCCGCTTCTGGCATGGCAGGTCGGCATCGGCGCGGGCTTTATGGGCGGCATCGTCGCGGCGTTCGGCGCACTCGTAGGCCCCTTTTTGAAACGCATCACACCGCGCGCAGGTATGCTTGGCACATTGTGCGGCATCGCATTGGTGTTCATCGGGTCGGTCCCACTAGCAGAAATCTTCGAACATCCGATCATCGGCTTCTCGTCGTTGCTCTTTATCCTCTGGGGTCTGATCGGGCGGTTCCGCCTGCCGGGCAATATCCCTGCGGGTCTGGTCGCCATCGGCGCAGGCACGGTCATCGCCATCTTCCTCGGGCAATCCTCGTTCAACACGGACGGGATCGGGTTCTATCCACCCGTGCCATACTTTGGCGACATGATAGCAGGCATCAAATACCTGTTCGCCAATCCAGAGCTGTTTCTGGTGCTGATCCCCGTGCAAATCTACAACTTCATCGAAACCATGAACAACGTCGAATCCGCGGAAGCGGCAGGCGACGCCTACCCCGTCGGCATCTGCCAGCTGACAGACGGTGCCGGCACAATGATCGGCGCCCTGTTCGGCTCGCCATTCCCGACAACCGTCTACATCGGCCATCCAGCCTACAAACGGCTCGATGCACGCGCAGGCTATACCATCGGTGTGGCCTTGGTCATCGCCGCGGCAGCCTTCCTCGGGTTTTTATCATTCCTCGCAGGTCTGATCCCGATTGCAGCCGCAGCACCCGTGCTGGTCTTCGTCTCGGTCAGCCTAATCACCAACACCGCATTTGCCGTGAAACCCGCCCATATGGCCGCCGTGGCCTTTGCGATCCTGCCGCATATCTCGGCGTTCCTCATCACAAAATGGGGGTCAATGATGAACGCCATGCGCAACATCGGCGTCGAAGGATTGCCCGCCTTGGGCGACAGCGAACTCACCGCGGCCCTCTTGATGGAAGGCGCCCACTACGAAGGACATCTGGCCCTCTCCCAAGGGGCAATCATCACCGGCCTTGTCTGGGGTGCAATCGTGGCAGACGTGATCGACGGGCGGTTCAAATACGCCGGCTGGTTCGCAATATCTGCCGCAGTCATGTCCTCGATCGGGATCATCCACAGCTACACGCTCCAGATGCCGCAACTCGACGGGATCACAGCGGGCTACCTGATTATCGGGCTCTTCATGCTGATCTATCCCAAAATCGCCCCCAAAGACGATCTGGAACACCGGATCATTGTGCCCGACGAGCCTGACTTCATGACCGACGACCCCGCCTACGACCTGCGGTAACACACACGCGGGGCGGCATTAAACCGCCCCGCTTTCTCCACACTTCTTTGCCACAGGACACCTGCCATGACTGATACACTGCTGCGCGGACGGCTCTTGACGTTCCATTCTGAACCCACAGATGCGGACGACACACAGGCCTATAGCTATATCGAAAATGGCGCGGTCCTGATGCGCGGCGGCATGATTGCGGCCTCGGGCAACTACGATGATCTGGCAACAACCGCCAAAGACACCAAAATCATCGACCACCGCCCGCACATCCTGATGGCAGGGTTCATCGACACACATATCCACTTCCCGCAGATCCAGATCGTCGCCAGCTGGGGCAGTCAACTGCTCGACTGGCTCAACGGCTATACCTTTCCCGCAGAGGCCGAATACGGCAACGCGCAACACGCCCGCGCAATGGCCAATAAATTCTGCACCCTGCTGACCGACCACGGCACCACCACGGCACTCGCCTTCTGCTCTTCACACAAATCCTCCGCCGAGGCGTTCTTTGCCGAATCCGCCCACCGGAACATGCGCATGATCGGCGGGCAAACCATGATGGACCGCAACGCCCCCGACGCCGTGCTCGACACACCCCAATCCAGCTATGACGACAACAAAGACCTGATCGCAAAATGGCACGGTGTCGGGCGGGCATCCTACGCAATCACTCCGCGCTTCGCGATCACCTCCTCGCCCGAACAACTACAAGTCGCAGGCACATTGGCGGCAGAACACCCCGACTGCTATGTGCAAACGCACCTCTCCGAAAACCACGCAGAAATCGCCTTCACCGCCGAACTCTACCCCAATGCGCGCGACTACCTCGACGTCTACGAAGGCTACGGCCTGCTAGGACCGCGTACATTTCTAGGCCACGCGATCCACCTGAAAGACCGCGAAATCGACGCCATTGCGGCCACAGGATCGCATCCGGTGTTCTGCCCGACCTCCAACCTGTTCCTCGGCAGCGGTCTGTTTGACGACGCAGGACTACGCGCGCGTGGCATCTCCAGCGGTATCGCGACCGACATCGGGGCCGGCACCAGCTATTCGATGCTGCAAACGCTCAATGAGGGTTATAAAATCCTGCAACTGCAAGATCAGAAACTCCACGCCCTGCGCGCCTTCCACTGGATCACGCGCGGCAACGCAACCGTGCTGGGCATGGCCGACAAAATCGGTACCCTAGATGCAGACACCGAAGCAGATGTGGTCGTGCTCGACGCCCGCGCCACACCCGCAATGGCCCTGCGACTGGACAGATCAGGCTCGCTTGCCGAAGAGCTTTTTGCCCTGATGATGATGGGCGACGACCGCAGCATTGTGCAAACCTATGTGTCAGGCGTTGCGCAGAAAAAACCGCAACCCTGAACACACGGTCCCGCGGCACCACCTTGCAATCATAGCGGCCAGAATACCAAAATCGCAGGCAGACCAACCGCCAGCACCAGCAATTCCAGCGGCAAACCAATGCGCCAGTAATCACCAAAACGATACCCGCCAGGCCCCAGAATGATAGTATTGTTCTTGTGCCCGATCGGCGTCAGAAACGCACAAGACGCGGCAATCGCCACCGTCATCAACCACGTATCAGGATTGGTCGCCGTAGCCGTAGCCAACCCTAAACCAATCGGCGCGGCCAATAGTGTCGTCGCCACATTATTCAAAAAATCCGATAACGTCATGGTCACAACCATCAACGCAAACAGCGACACCCAAACAGGATAACCCTCGGTCGCATTCAAAATCTGGGTCGCGATCATCTCTGCGCCGCCCAAGCGCTCGAACGCTTCTGCCATCGGTATCAGGCTGGCCAACAGCACAATCACCTTCCACTCGACCGACGCATACACCTCTCGCCCCGATACCAACCCCACACCGACAAACGCAATCACCGCCGCAGCCAACGACACAGGCAACGACGTCCAACCCAAAACCGCCGCCGCAATCGCCGCCAGAAAAATCCCGATGGACAACCCCGCTTTGGACCGCTGCACCACAGGCGTTTCGCGCCCGTCCAACGGCAAAACACCCAACCACGTCGCGGCATGCGCCACGCGGTCAGGTGCGCCTAGCAACAACAGCACATCACCGGGCTTGATCGTCAATAACCGGACCCGATCGGTAAACCGCTTCCCGCCACGCGATACGCCCAACAACGTCACCGAATGTTGATACAGCAGTTGCAAACTGCGCGCCGTGCGCCCGTCAACCCGCGACCCCTCAGGCACAATCGCCTCGGTCAGGGTCAAACCCTCCGACGTCACCCCGCCTGCATGTTTCTCGGAACCGGAAAACTCCAGCGCACTTTTTCCCATAAACGCTTCGATGGATTTAGGCGCTCCCTCGACCACCAGAAAATCACCGGCCCGAATTTCGCGCCGCGCCGAAAACCCGGCCAAGCGTTTACCCCCGCGCACCAACCCTAAAATATTGACATCATGCTCGTCCGCCGCAGGATACAGCCCGCCAATCGTTTGCCCGTCTTCCGCGCTTTCCTCGCCAACGCGCAGCTCGGCAATATAACGACCCTGCTCAAACGCCTCCTCGTTTAACCCGTCACGGTCCGGCAAAAATCGCCAGCCAACCAACGACACAAATGCAATACCCGCAATCGCCACGATCAACCCGACAGGCGTGAAATCAAACATGCCAAACGGCGCACCCAACGCATCCTGCCGATACTCTGAAATCACAATATTCGGCGGCGTCCCGATCAAGGTAATCATACCCCCCAAAATCGTCGCAAACGACAACGGCATCAGCGATTTACTCACCGCGCGCTTCGCCTTCACGGCAGTATCCACATCCAGTGGCATCAGGATCGCCAGCGCCGCCACATTGTTAATCACCGCCGACAACCCCGCCCCCACCACAGCCATCACCGCAATATGCAACGGCAAAGGGCGCTCTGAATCCAGCAACCTTGTCGCCAGCTTTTCAATCGCGCCCGACCCGACCAGCCCGCGCGAAATAATCAACACCAGCGCAATAATCGCCACCGCCGAATGGCCAAAACCGGAAAACACCGCGTCTTGCTCCACCAACCCCAACAACGCGGCCACAACCAAGGCCCCAAACGCCACCAGATCATACCGGATACGCCCCCAGACCAGCAGGACAAACAGCACCACAAAAATCCCCAAAATCAACGTCTGGTCACTTGGCATCGTTACTCCTTCATCCTAGCGAATTTCTATCTGCGCGCGGTCCGACTTGCCATCTGCATCAATCACCGTCACAGCGGAAAACCCGACCCCCGTCAACGCGATATCCGCCTGCGCACGATGGGTCCGCGCCACAGGCTCCCCATTCACCAACCACACAAACGGCGCACGACCATCACGCACTTTCACCGTCGCCAAGATCCCCTCCATCACCGCCCCGTCGGGCGGAAACGCAATGCGCGGCGCAGGACCACCCGCCACACGCTTCGGTCCAAATTGCTGCAAATGACTGGGCAGCCTTGCCGTGGATAACAGCAACGTCTCATGCGGCGGCGGCCCGATCGGCGTCACAGTCGGGGCAATCCGCGCAAAGGCATCGAACATCACAGGCGCTGCCAAATCGCCACCAAACGCTCCGGGCACAGGTGTCCCATCAGGGCGACCCATCCAGACACCCACAACATAGCGCCCGTCAAACCCAACAGCCCACGCATCACGGTGCCCATACGACGTGCCGGTTTTATACGCTAACCCCGTAGCCTGCACCCCGCGCGGTCGCGGCGTCTCGCGCAAAATATCCGCCACCTGCCACGCGGCCGCGCGGTTCATCACAACCTGCGGCGTAAACCCCGCACTCGGCGCATCCTGCTCGCGCAAATCCACCGCCACACCACCATTGCCAAACGCCGCATACAACTGCACCAAATCACGTAAACTCAAGCCCACACCGCCCAAGGCCACCGCCAGCCCCGGCGCACCCCCCGGCACTTTTGGATCGGCCCCCGCACGGCGCATCCCCGCCAGCAAATGAAAAGGTCCTAACGCCTGCGTCACCGCCACCGCAGGAATGTTCAACGAGTGCTGTAACGCCGTGCGCACCCGTACTTCCCCACGATACATCCCATCAAAATTCTGCGGCATATAGCCGTCAAAATTCGTCGGACGATCCGCAATCAAACTCTCCGGATGGATCAACCCTTGATCGAACCCGAGCCCGTAAATCAACGGCTTCAACGTCGATCCGGGCGAGCGTACCGCCCGCGTCAAATCAATAAATCCACCCTGCACCTGCGCAGAATACGCCGCCGATCCAACGCTCGCCAAAACATGCCCACTCTGATGATCCGCCACAATTAGCGCAATCTGCACCCCGTCAGACCGCCCCTGCACCGCCTCCGCCGCCAACCGCTCCAAGGCCCGCTGCACCGTTAAATCCAACGTCACATCATGGCGCGACTGCCCCATTTCCGCCCCTAAAACACGATCCGCCACATGGGGCGCAAAAGCGGGCAATCCGTGCCGCACCGCGCTCACCACATCACGCGCACCATCCACGCCCAAACGATCCAACACCGCATCTCTCGCACGGGTCGCCACCAGCGGCGCACGGTCCGGCCTGCGGGTCTCTGGCGACTGCGGCAAGGCCACCAATAACGCCGCTTGTGACGGCGTCAAACGGCGTGGCGGACGGTCAAAATACGCATACGACGCCGCCCGAACCCCCTCGATATTCCCGCCAAACGGCGCATGGTTCACATATAGCGCCAGTATTTCATCCTTGCTCAACCGCCGCTCCAAGGCCAGCGCCACCCGCACCTGCCGCATCTTGCCCGCCCAACGCCCCGTGCCACCATCTTCTAACAGTCGCGCTATTTGCATCGTCAAGGTCGACCCCCCTGACACCACTCGTCCATGCCAAACCGCCTGCGCCACAGCACGCACCATCGCCAACGGATCAACGCCGCCATGCTGCAAAAACCGCTTGTCCTCATATCGGATCAGCATCTGCAAATACACAGGATCCACGTCCGCCAACGCCACAGGCAAAACCCATCGCCCCGCCGCATTGGTATAAACCCGTAACAAATCGCCATTGCGGTCGCGCAATTCGGCACTGACATCCGCCGCCAGAACGGGCAAAACCGTCCCATCAACCCAATCGTCAAATTGGTCACGCGCCGCCCCCGCCGCCCACAAACAGACGACAAGGGCGCAAATCAGGCGGGTCATTCGCTAATCGCAACCCGCCCCGCGTCAGTGCGGGCATTCATCTGCGGACGATACATGTCCTCCACCGACGCGGCAGGATGATGAAACTGGCCTGGCGAGACCGCCCGCACAATATACGCCAGTTGGAACGGCTGATCAGATCGCCAATCCACCGCAGCAATAAATCGATCCGCACGGAACTCCGCCGTTTCAGCACCGACCGTCTCTAGCCACTCCAGCCCGTCAATATCGCCCCCCGAAATCAGGTTCGGGTTATCAATCTCGAACCCCGCGGGCAGCGGATCATCCACCATCAATCGGGCCTCCTGCCGCCCAAACGGCGTCACCGTCAAAACCGCAACCAAGCGAGTCCCCAACGGCACGGCATCCACCGCCACAGGCTGCCCCTCCATCGTGGTATAAATACGCTCAATCGCATAGCCATTCCCGCCCGCGGGCTGCGGAACAACCGGCACACCATAAGTCGTGACAGTGATCTCTGTCGATTGATCGCCCGCATTTGCAATCAGCACAGGCGCAGCACCCGCCTCGCGCATCTGCACCAATGGGCCTTCAGGCACCACACCATCAACCGTCAAACCTTGCGCCGGAAAATCCGCAATCAAGGCATGCGCCGCCAGCAATGTCCAAACCGCCTCCTGCGTCGACGCCCGCTCAACAGACCCGCCAATCCGTGCCAGCAACGCATCACGGTCAATCGCCGCACTTCCAGCCTCGACCATCAACGCCAGAACTGCCGCCGTATCCCGGCGATAGGTGCCATAATCACTGCGCCAAACCCGCGCCTCTGCCTGATCAATCAACGAAAATAGCTTACGCCCCGCACGATCAAACATCGCATCCGCGCGCGGCTGATCACCATATTGCGCCAAGGCAGCGCCCATCTGCGCCAAGGCCAAAGGCGTCGAAAATGCCCCCGCTTTCTGATCCGCATAATAACGCAGATCCCCGACAGAAGCCTCTCCCTCACGGGCCATAACAAACAATGCATACGCCAGATCGGCACCACCCTCATCAAAGTCAGGATAGTAATTCACCGCATTGCGCAGGTTCGCCACCGCATTGTCATAGGCCACATCAGGCACCGCATACCCAACTGCACGGGCGCGGGTCAAAAAGTCGGTGACATAGGCATCCAACCACGTATCGCCCGAATCCGGTCCCCACATCCCGAACGCGCCATTGGCCGACTGATTGGCCGTTATCTCGGCAATCGCCTTGGTGACACGGTCGGCAATCTGATCACGCGGCGTCAGGCCCATCGCGCCCGCAACCTCGTCAAGATACAGCAAAGGCATCGCGCGCGACGCCGTCTGCTCGGTGCAGCCATAAGGATAGTCATCCAGCATATTCAACAATCCAGGCACATCAAACCGCGCCAAAGGACCCGCCGCCAGCGTCGCCCGCCCCGTTCCCGCAACCATGCCGGCAAAGACACTATCATCAAACCTGAAATCCGACCCCGCATCCAACGCAAACCGCTCTATGCGGCTGACCTCGGGATCATTCAACACCACAGGCACCACCAGCGATTTCACCAACTCGCGCCCGTCAGGCGTGGTCAACGTCACCTCGATACTATGCGTGCCAACATCCACGGCGGCAAACGGGATCTCGAACACCTGCTTCCCCCCTCCACCAAGTCAAAAGTCGGCGCAATCTGCGACACCATCGCCACACCATTGGCCACAACACTCAATCCCATCTCACCCGCAGGACCATCCGCATGCACAATCTCTAACAGCAAACGGCTCTGATCAGACGGCGCCAAAAACCGCGGCACACTCGCGGTCACGACAACGGGATCACGCACCAAAACATCGCGCTCCGCTTGGCCGACACCGGTCTGCGACCATGCAACCGCCATCAACCTGATCGTGCCGTTAAACGCAGGCAAATCAAAACTGACCTGCGCGCCCCCCTGCGCATCCACCTGCACAGGCCCCGTGAAATACGTCACCAAATCCTCAGTCGGCGGCGGACTTTGCATGCCAGTATTCGGCATCGCATCGCCGCCCGACCGCACAACACCCATCGCGCCATTCAGCCCGTCAATCAAACGCCCATAAACATCGCGCAGCTCCACGCCCAACTTACGCTGACCAAAATAATGGCCCTGCGGATCGGGCGATTTGAATGCAGTCAGGTTCAAAATTCCCAGATCCACAGCAGCCAAAGTCACAAACACGGTCTCGCCCGCTGTCACCCCATCCACCTGCACTTCAACATCCAACGGCCCACGCGGCTGCATCGTCTCAGGCGCGCTTAACGTCACACTCAACGCTTTCTGCGCAGGATCAACCTTAGCATATCCCAGCCCCAACGCCCGCGCAGGATTGCGCAACTCCGCCACCGCCATCGGCCGAATAACCGAAGCACTCACATATGCCCCCGCACCCCATTCTGCCGTAACAGGCAACTCAATCAAGTTCTCGCCCTCAGTCACAGGCACGGTTTTCATCGTAATCAACCGGTCCGACATCACTGTCACAACCGCCTGCCCCGCATAACGCGGCACGATACGAAACGTCGCCGTATCACCCACGGCATAACTCGCCGCATCCAAAGACGCCTCCATCAAATCAGGCGTATGATCGGCGGACGCAGGCGCATACCAGCCTGCATAGAAATCGTCCGACGCCACGGCATAATCCGCGCCAATCGCCTCGACAACAATCTCGTGCTGCCCCCACGCGACATCCGCCTCCACACGCACAGCTTGCGCGCCCAAAGTCACCTCTCCCGTTGCAATCCGCGTGCGCGTCGTCGTCGGCTCCCAATCCCAACGGCCATTCATACGGTACCACTGATAACGTGTGTCGACTTTGTTGACGGTCCATTTCACAGCCATATCCGCCGCGTTCAAATCAGGATTGAGCGCAATTACATCAAACGCCGCCGCCGAATTCTCGCCAATCACTCCGTCAAACAACGGCTTGATCCCGATCATCACCTGATCGGGCAAAACCTGCGCCGTGACCTGCCGCTCGACCGGCCTACCCGACCCCTCTTTCACACGCGCCGTCACGCGCAATTCTAACGGTTGTGACGCGCTGACCTCTGGCAGTTCAACCGGCAAATTCGCCACGCCTTCCGCATCCGTGCTCGCCGTATCCAGATACCGTAACTGCGCTTCGAATTCCGCGTCATACTGACCAAACACGTAACCCGTGAACCCGTCCAGACGATCCACTGCACGCAATAGCGCCTCGCCCTCAACATCCAAATCAGCCCCAACCGCGCCAAACAAATACCGCGCATCAACTCGCAAATTCGGAATATCCCCCAGCGCAATCCGCTCGGGCAACGCCAAATCAAAATCAATCCGCTCTGGCAGAAAATCCTCAACCAAAACTGTGGTCCGCGCCAAAGGCGCCGCATCCGCGTCCACCAAAACCGAGATCTGCCACGTCCCTCGCGGCGCCGTCGCAGCCACAGGTAGCGCAAAAACATGCCCCCCCGCACGGTCCTCGGTCGACACAATCCGACTATACTCCACACCATCAGGACGCGTCAGCACCGCAATCAACGGCACGCCGCTCAAACCTAGCGCCACCTGATCGCGCATCAATGCTGTCAAATGAACCGTGTCACCCGCACGGTAGGCCCCGCGATCCGTGGCCAAAAATACATCCATCGGCGGGCTAGGCTCACGCCCCTCAACACCCCGATCCGACAAATCAAACGCAGGGTCCGTCAACGACAAAAACGTCATATCGTCGCCCTTCGACACAGTCACTAATGCAGGCGCATCACCACCCAAACCGCGCGTTAGCCCCGCGTCAAACCGTGCCACGCCCTCGCCGTCCGTCTGCCCCTGCGCCAACACCGCATTGCTGCGCGACACCAGTGTCACCTCCGCGTCAGGCACAGATCCGGCATCTGCCAAACCGCGCACTGCCACCGTCAATCCGTCATTGCCCGAATAGGTCGCAACCCCCAAATCCGACAACACAAACCACTGGGTTGTGGCGGCATTATCATCGTCATCACTGCTCGCAGTCAGCGCATAAAGCCCCGCAGGATCGTCGCGCAAAACCTCGCCCAACGGCAAACGCGTCAGTACATCACGGTTCAGATCACCGGCAACATCCGCCTCGCCCTGCCAAACACTCGTTCCGATCTCGTCGGATAAAAATGCGTCCCCGCCATATGAAAACGCACTGTCCATCATGCCCGACTGAATAGTGCGCATCAGGTTGCGGTCATCCACACGGCTCAACTTCAAATTCACCGTCGTCATGTTCACCGTCTCGATCGGGATCGCAATATCGCCGACGCGCGGCAACACATAGGCACGCCCGGTAAAGCGGACAACAGGCGCGCGGTCCCGCACATAAAGCGTCAAATCCACAGGCCGGATCAGCGCCTCACCACTCGCAGCAGGCAAGCCCTCGCGCAGCACGATCCGGTAGCGATTACCATGCTCGACACCATCGACACAAAGCTGGCCATCACTCACACTCACCGCCAGTTGCGGATCAGGCAGCTGCACAAACGGCGCGTAATCGGTGCCAACCTTGATCAGATCCTCGCTGAACACGGCACAGATGCGCGGCGTGCCGCTATCGCTTTCCACCGTGGTATCCACCACACGAAACCCGTATTTTCCAATCGCGGTATCTAACGCAACTTCGGTCTCACGCTCGAACCAGATCAATTGCGCAAGGCGCAAAGCGTCGATCATCAAACGACCGCGACCCTGCCGCTCTAACTCAAACGCAATAGTCTCCGCCGCCTGACGCCGTATATCACCATCAAAACTATACAAATACGCCCGCACATATGCAGGCATCGCCAGACTGGAAATACGACTATCATCCGCGCGCGCCGCGTGACCAAAGGCCACCCAATCCGCCGCCACATCATTCTCTATCGCGCGGGTCCACGCCATCTGCTGCGCGCCCGTGGCATTGCGCAACGGCTGGTTACCCGCCGAAACCAAGCCCGCCGCATCATCAAAATACTGCCCCTCCAAAAAATCCAACTCGTCGCGACGCGCCTGCTGCGTGCTTAAAACCCGCGGATCCGTCGGATAAATCCGGCCCGACACAGCCCCCTCAAATGCAACAATATCTGTCAGGTCCCGCTTGGGAAAACACGAATTGGACCGCGCGTTATACGTAAACGCCTGACAGCTCGCATCATTCGAACACGCCGCTTCACAGGCCCTTAACGTGGTGTCAAAAATCTGGCGCAAATCGGTGCCAACCAAATCCACATCCCGCTCGTAAATCGTGCGGCTTTGCGGCAGCTCATCCTGCGCCGAGGCCAATCCGCCCCACGCCAAAAGCCCTGAAACAAACATCACCTTCAAAGACCGCATCATCACTCACCCTATCCAAACTGACAGGCACACGCTGGCACGATCCGGCAAACGGAACAAGACAGAACTGACGCAGAAACATTGACAGCCCCCTGCGCGCGACTAAACTTCGCTTATGCGTATCATCCTGCTTTGCCTCGCTTTGTTATCTGCCTTTCCCCTCGCGGCCCAAGATACCGCCGGCCGCATTTCCGCGACCAGCAGCGGCCAACAAGACGCGGCCATCGCCACCCGTATCCGCGACATCATGGATGCATTAAGCCAAGGCGAGGATATCACAGTCATGGTCGAAGACGGGGTCGTGACCCTGCGCGGCACCGTGATTTCCGCCGCCGAAATCAAACAAGCAGGCGAAGTTGCAGGCCGGATCGAAGGCGTCGTCGCCGTGCGCAACCAGATCGCAGAAACAGCCGAGCTCGGACGCAGGCTTGACCCCGCCGTGACCCGTTTCCGCACACGCATCGACCAATTCATCGCATTCCTACCAATCGCTGCGATTAGCCTCGCGATTTTCATCGGCATCCTGACACTTGGCATCGTCGTCTCGCGTAGCAAATACCCGTGGGACCGCATCGCGCCCAACAGCTTTATCGCGAACCTCTACCGGCAACTGGTGCTGCTGGTGTTTGTGATAGCCGCCATCGTGATCGCACTTGACGTCATGGACGCCACGGCGCTGCTCTCGACCATCTTGGGGGCAGCTGGGATCATCGGTCTGGCATTCGGCTTTGCGGTGCGCGACACGGTCGAAAACTACATCGCCTCGGTCATGCTCTCGCTGCGGCAACCGTTCAAGCCCAACGATACAGTGGAAATCAACGGTGACGAAGGACGCGTCATCCGCCTGACCAGCCGCGCCACGATCCTGCTGTCTTTCGACGGCAACCATATTCGCATCCCAAACGCGACCGTCTTCAAAAGCCGGATCGTGAACTACACCGAAAACGCCGCACGGCGGTTCACGTTCAACATGCTCATCGACCGCGACTCCGATCTCGCCTCGACCCGCGACCTGATGGAACAAACCGTGCAAGACCTCCCCTTTGTGCTGGCCGAGCCCGCCGCCTTGGTCTGGATCGACTGCTACGGGACGTCCGGGGTCGACATGGTCGTCACCGGCTGGGTCAACCAAAACGACACCTCGCTGGCGCTGGCGAAAGGCGAAGCAATCCGTTTGGTCAAACGCGCACTCAAGGCCGCCAATGTGACCCTGCCCGACGCAACCCAAACCGTCGAAATCAACCGCGAACAAAAAAACCAATCCATCGCGCCCGAAACTGGCACCGTCACCACCGTGACCCCCAAATCCGACGACGCCCTGACCCGCATCGTCGAGGAGAGCGCGGCGAAAAAAATGGCGAAGACTTGCTGCTTGAAAATGACAGCAAACCCTAAGCCACACCCAACGTGCCTCCCTCTGGCCGCAGGGGTGCTACCCCCGTCGGTTCTCGTCAAATGGTGAACACGCCGCCAAATTGCTTGCAGTCACCGCCAATATGCACGACCCCTGTTTCATCCCAATGAGATCACAGCACCCGTCAGGACACGCCCCATGACCCGCCTCCTCGCCCTCATCGCCCTATTAACCTTTGCCCAACCCGGCATCGCCCAAACCCGCCAAACCATCGACGCCAATTTCCAAACATGGCTGACCACCACCATCTGGCCGCGTGCACAGGCCAATGACGTCAGCGCGCAAACCTTCCAAAATGCCTTCAATAGTGTCACAATCGACTACGACCTGCCCGACCTGCGTATCCCCGACGCACGCCCGCAAACCCAAGCCGAATTTCGCCCGCCCGCTAATTACTTCGCCCCGAATGTGGTTAACGGCGCAGCCTCAACAGGTCGCAATCTTCTCACCCAATACCAAACCACACTCGACCAAATCACCCGCCAAACAGGCGTCCCCGCACGCATCATCCTCGCGATCTGGGGCCGCGAAAGCAGCTATGGTCAGGCCGCAATCCCCCACGACGCCTTCCGCATTTTAGCGACAAAAGGATTCCTCAGCACCCGCGCCGACTACTTCACCGACGAGTTAATCGCCGCCCTGCAAATCCTCGAACGCGGCCACGCCACACGCGACCAAATGAAAAGCAGTTGGGCGGGCGCACTGGGTCAACCGCAATTCATGCCCTCCAATTTCCTCGCCTATGCGGCGGACGGAAACGGCGACGGACGGGCCGACATCTGGACCTCCGCACCCGACACACTGGCCTCCATCGGCGCCTACCTGCACCATCACGGCTGGGACGGAACCCGCGATTGGGGCTTTGAAATCGCCCTGCCCCCTGCTCTCTCCTGCGCCCTTGAAGGCCCCGACAACCGAAAATCCATCGCCGACTGGACCGCCCTCGGCGTCACCCGCGCCTCCGGTCGCCCCTTTCCCGCATCCGAACTATCAAAGCCCGCATCCCTGCTCTTACCCGCCGGTCGCTACGGCCCAGCCTTCCTTGTGACACCCAACTTCTACGTCCTCAAAGACTACAACGAAAGCGACGCCTACGCGCTGTTCGTCGGCCATGTCGGCGACAAGATTCAATACGGCACAGGCCCATTTCAAGCAGGCTGGGCAAACCTTAGCGGATTGTCCCGCACCACGATTCAGACTCTACAACAGGGTTTAGTCGCTCAAGGCTTCGACGTTGGCGGCGCAGACGGGCTTATCGGATTTAAAACGCGGCGCTCTATCGGCGCATGGCAGGCACAAAACGGCATGACACCCACGTGTTACCCAGACCGATCAGTCACAGCTCGGAACTAGGCGCTGCCAAACTCTCTCGCATCACAATCGTCGCAGGCAGTTCCACGCTTTGCAACGACACACCATCCGTCACCGCTGCCACCAAAGCCAGCGCCGCCCGCCGCCCCATCTCGCGGTGCGGCACATGCACCGTCGTCAATGGCGGGTCCGAAATCTGCGCTAACTCGATATCATCAAAGCCTGTGATAGACACTGTATCAGGCACTAATAAGCCCATTTGCTTGGCGCGACGCACCGCCCCCACCGCCAAGACATCATTGCCACAAAATACCATCGTCGGGCGCGGATCCAACCGCATCAACGTCTCAAGCGCAGCAGCACCGTTATCGATCCCATAATGTGTCTCTAACAAGGCCAAATCAGCCGGGTCTAACCCACCTGCCACCATCGCAGCACATAATCCCTCATACCGCCCACGAGCACGATCATTCTCAGCCATAGGCGCAGAAATGAACGCAATTTTGCGATGCCCTAACCCGATGGCCCGCGCAGCCAGCGCCTGCATCGCCGCATAGTTGTCGAACCCCACCGACGCCCGCCCCGCTGCCGCATCAAACGCCCATGTTACCATCACAGGCACACTTTGTATCTTAAGGAAGTCATAAATTTCAGGCGCACGGTCATGCCCGATCAACAACAACGCGTCTGCCCCGCGGGCCACAAGTGCGCGAATCTGTTCCTCTTCAATTTGCGCACTATAGGACGTGCTGGCGATCAACATCGTGAACCCCTGTTCCCGCAGCGTTTCTTGAAACGCCTGCAACCCCCGCGCAAAAATCGCGTTCTCCATCGTTGGAATCACCGCGCCAATCGTATGGGTCCGTCGCGCCGCCATCGCCTTTGCCCCGAAATTTGGCGCATACCCCAAGACACCAATGGCATCGTGCACACTCATTTTGGCTTTATTAGACACTTGATCCGGAAAATTCAGACACCGCGACACCGTCGCAGTAGACACCCCAGCAAGCCGCGCCACATCCAGCAGGGTTGGCGAATTAATGCGTTTCATCATAATTGCTCCCGTCCCTTTCGGCTAAACCTAAGTGTAAACTCTTGCAAATTTCAAATGTAACGGCTTACATTGCTGCATAGTCCCTGATTAGAGCTGGTTACACATGACGCGCTACTACCTCAAGACCGCACAACTTTCCGCGCATTCAGGCGCGCCAGAGTTGCATGGTATAGTCGCTGACATCTTGGCCGACATAGAGGCGGGTGGTGACGCCGCGGCGCGGAAATATGGGGTGCAGCTCGATGGTTATCACGGAAATATAGTGCTGACCGAGGCCGAGATCATCGCGGCCTGTGCGCGGGTGCCGCAGCGCATCAAAGACGACATCGACTTTGCCCATGACAATATCAAACGCTTTGCGACGGCCCAAAAGGCGACGCAGACTGACGTCACATACGAGGTCGCTACAGGCTTTGTATTGGGGCAGAAATCCATCCCCGTGGCTATCGCTGGCTGTTATATTCCGGGGGGCCGTTACAGCCATATTGCCAGCGCGATAATGACCGTGACCACGGCAAAGGTGGCCGGTTGCAAACATATCATCGCCACCACGCCGCCGCGCGAAGGCGGGGTGCCGGACGCGCTTGTTTATGCGGCGCATATTGGTGGGGCCGATCACATCATGGCGCTTGGTGGAGTGCAGGGCATTGCGGCGATGACCTTTGGGCTGTTTGGCCTGCCCCGCGCAAATATCCTTGTGGGACCGGGAAATCAGTATGTCGCAGAGGCCAAACGGATCCTGTTCGGACGTGTTGGCATCGACATGGTTGCAGGGCCGACGGATAGCTTGGTTTTGGCCGATAAGACCGCAGATCCGCATATCATTGCCACCGATTTGGTCAGTCAAATGGAGCACGGATATAACTCACCGGTTTGGCTGGTCACTGACGACCGCGCCTTGGCGCGTAATGTCGTGGCGCGCGTGCCTGATTTGATCGACGCCCTGCCCGCCCTGAACCGTGAAAACGCCGTTGCCGCATGGCGCGATTATGCCGAAGTTATAGTCTGTAATGACCGTGCCGCGATGGCCGCTTGTTCGGATGAGTACGCCCCCGAACACCTGACGGTGCAGGCCGCTGATCTTGATTGGTGGCTTGAGAACCTGACCAACTACGGCGCGTTATTCTTGGGCGAGGAAACCACCGTGGCATATGGCGATAAAGCCGCTGGGACCAACCACGTGCTGCCGACATCGGGTGCGGCGCATTACACCGGCGGGTTGTCGGTGCATAAGTTTCTAAAGGTCGTGACTTGGCAACCCGCCACCGCTGAGGGCAGCAAAAACATTGCCCGCGCCACGGCGCGCATTTCTAGGCTGGAGGGCATGGAAGGCCATGCACGGGCGGCGGATGCGCGGCTGGCAAAATACTTTCCGACCGAGACCTTTGACCTTGCATGAAAGTGAAACCCATTGAGCATTGATAAACAAATCGTGGACGACCTGGTAGCGAATGGCATCTCGTTTGTGACCACCGTGCCGTGTAAACAACTGGCTGGCGTGATCGACGAGGTCGAAAACCGGCCAGAGATTTTCCACATCCCGTCCAACAAAGAAGACGAGGGTATGGGACTATGTGCGGGTGCGTGGATGGGCGGCAAACGGCCCGCGATCATCATGCAAAACACCGCGATTGGCGTCACGATCAACACGCTGGCGACCTTGATCCAATACTACCGGATGCCATTGCCGATGCTGATTTCGTACCGTGGCGCGTTACGCGAACCTGTGGCGTGTCAGGTCGAAATGGCGGTGCATACCAAGGCGCTGCTGGCGCAGATGAACATTCCGACCTACCATTTTCACAAACAGTCGGACGCGGACGAATTGGATGCGATCCTGAAATATACCTTCATGTGCAACAAACCTGTCGCGATCCTGACCGACGCGAATTTCTGGGGAGGCTACGGCGACCAATGATCAGATCAGACATCCTGCGCGCCATAGCGCCAATCATCCGTGACCATCTGGTCGTTTGTAACATCGGCCTGCCAAGCCAAGAACTGCACATGATCGACGATCAACCGACGAATTTTTATATGCTGGGGACCATGGGTCTGGCGTCATCTATCGGGCTGGGGCTGGCATTATCGCAACCCAAGACGGTGATTTCCATTGATGGGGACGGGTCGGTTCTGACCAACCTTGGCACCCTGCCGACCATCGCCAATAACGTGGCCGACAACTATATCTTACTGATTATCGACAACGGATCCTACGGCTCCACTGGTGATCAGCCGACCTACGCGGGCAAGAAAACCTCACTTAGCGCCGTGGCGCGGGCTTGCGGTTGTGACAACGTGATCGAGGTGCAGGATGTTGATTTGGGGCCTGTGTTGCAGGGCGCGATTGATGGCAAAAAACAGACCGTGATTGTGTGCAAATGCGACAGTGGCAACATCAAACTGCCTGTAATCACCATGGATCCCGTGATTATCCGTGATCGGTTCATGAAAGCGGTTGCCAGCTAAAACTGACCTAAATGCCTGATAGACATGAAAAAATGCGGCCCATAACGGTGCCGCATTTTTTGTGTGTTTTGCAAAACCTTATCCGCGGATAAGGTTTTTAGTCCAAACCGTCGATCAAAGCCTCGATCGCGCGTTCCAGTCGTGCGCGATCCATGGTTGAAAAGTCGCGATCAAACTTGATTTCCAACCGCCCCACGGCGGCA
Organism: Yoonia sp. MH D7; assembly: GCF_054439475.1. Classification (NCBI taxonomy): domain Bacteria; kingdom Pseudomonadati; phylum Pseudomonadota; class Alphaproteobacteria; order Rhodobacterales; family Paracoccaceae; genus Yoonia; species Yoonia sp. MH D7. Next base: position 220,821 of record NZ_JBTJCF010000003.1, on the reverse strand, counting down.
GTGCATTTCACACGGCCCCGCGAGCTGCGCAGATCAAAGGTGGTTTTGGTCTTGGCGGGATCGGCGCCAGCACCCCCAGAACGTTTTGCGGGCTTGGCAGCCTCGGCTGGCTGGTCAAAGCTATCTGCCTTGGCAAACCGGCGCAGGACTTCCATCTCGTCCTGCAAGGAGCGGTTTTCCCATGCGTCCAGTTCAGCAATGATATGTGCGGTCAGCGACGGGTTGTCCTCTAGCTGCTTGGCCACGGCCACGCCCAAAGCGCGCGGCAGTTCGGTCGGGTAATACAGGCTAGGCCCGATCAATTCGAGCAGGCGCGCAAAGGTGCGGATATAGCTACGCTTTGAGTAGGGCGCGGATTGGAACAGCGCCTTGACCGCACCTTTCAGGTCGTCGACACCTGTTGCCGGATCAGAGGCAAAGTTGTTCGCAGCGGCGGCCATTTCGGCAAAAGACAGGTCCTTGCGGATGATGTTTTCGTCGACCATGCGCCGGTATAGCCCAGCCACATCTTCCCCGCGGGGAAGAACCAGCGCGGGAATACGCCCCCATTTGTCGTCGCCCGTTGCCGCCCGCAGATTGCGGTAGGCCGAGAGACGGCGAAATCCTTGGATCAGCTCGAAGCCGGTGCCGTCTGCGCGCGCCTCGACACGTATCGGATTTGACAGACCAACCTCGCGGATCGACGTCATCAGGTCGACCAGTTCGGCGTCATCGCCCGGAAAGCGGTCGCGCACCAGAAGGTGGGTGAACACCTCTTCCAAGGGTACGTTTTGCACCACTTGGCCGGCGTCCCGCAGCGCGACAAACTCATGCGCCAGCGCGTCGTTTTCATCGCGGATCGCTTGGGCGGCAGAGTGGCGGGCGGTCAACGCCTCGGCGTTTTCCGCGATTGCGCTGGCCATTGGGCCGCGACGTGCGGGCGCATTGGTTTTCTCAACTACCGGATCTTCGGGCATTTCGATATCAAAGATACGTTTCTTACGGCTCATTTTTCATCTCCTGTGCGGCAAAACCTTATCCGCGGATAAGGTTTTAGGAATTACGCTCGTTCATATTTTCCCATGCGGTCAGCATGGTGCCACGGAATTCACCGTAGGCTTGGTCAAAGCTAGTGCGCGCGCGGCGCCATGTTTCACGGGTCATATCGCGGTAGTCCATCTCGTAAACCGAGGCGAGGAACCGGCCTGATTGTTCCACGGCGCGGGTCATCTCGACGGGGTGTTCGGCGAGTTTGTCACCAAAAACCTTACCAAATGCATCAAACATCGCGCGGTGCAATTCGTTGCCAGGCTCGTAGCGGGTCAAAAGGAAGCGCACGTCTTCGAACACCTTGGGCAGAGAAACCTTATCCGCGGATAAGGTTTTGCCGAAACCGTGGGCGAGATCTTCGAGGGCTTCTGAGAGTTGGCCGATGAACGATGTGGTCGAATCGTATTCCCAATAACCGGGGCCAGAGGGGATATAGAGCATGTCGGCAGCGAAAACCGCGTTCATGGATTGGTAGCCGATGGCGGGCGGGCAGTCGAAGATGATCACGTCCCAGCCGTCGTCGGGGAGTTGGTCGAGGTAGCGCGACACGGCAGCAAAGAACGACCATTCGGGGTTGAGGTGGCGGTATTGCGCAGAGGCGAACTCGACGAAGGCCGCGTTGGCACAGGACGGGATGATATCGATTGTCGGCCACGCGGTCGGCTGGATGAAGTCGGCGATGCGCAGATCTTGCAAGCCCATGTCAGTGATCGAAGACGGAATCGCGCGGCGGGGAAGGGCGGTGCCTGAGGCGGCGGCGGTGGGGGCGTTATTGGCGGCTTCGGTTTCGCGGACGAGGTCGCGGGCCATGATACCCCAGACGGTTTGTTCTTCCGAGACGTCGGTCAGGCCCATTGAGTGGGAGAGCGTGGCTTGCGGATCAAAGTCGACGCAGAGCACGCGGTAGCCGTCAAGAGCGGCGGCGTGGGCGAAGTGCAGCGCGACGGTCGATTTGCCGGCACCCCCTTTGAAGTTCGCGACAGCGGTGCGGAAAGCGCGACCTTTGGGGCGCGGCGGCATCAGCGATTTACCTTTGACTTTGAGTTTGCGGCGCAGGGTGTTGACCTCTTCCAAGGTAAACCAGCGCTGGCGGCCGTCAGGTTCGACCAGTCCCGCGGGTAAGGTCGGGTCGGAAGCCAGCCGGCCCCGGAAGGTCGATTGGTTCATACCCAAGATCAGCTCGGAGACTTCCCAAGACGAGAAGCGGCGCAGGCTTTTCACATTCTCCGGAGAGAAGGTTTGCTGCCTGATCCAGCTTTGCATCTTGAGGGATTTGTTTTGCATTTCGCGTAGGTCTGCGTGAGTAAGCATGGTGCCTCGGACGTTAAATCTATGATATTTCTGATTTACGCTGAAAATGCAGGTTTTGTCTATTATTAAGTTTCAGGTATAAAACCTTATCCGCGGATAAGGTTTTGGGGGTGTGGCGGTATTGGGGTGTTGAGGGAGGGGTGATTCGAGGCTGAAGCGGGGTTTACCAGATTTGGGGGACGCGGTGAGGGGGGCTGCTACCTGTTGGGGGGACATCGTGGGGATTTGGGGGGTCGTACAGGATGTCCCCTAATACCATTAATATACCAGTTTTGATTTATTGGGAGTGAAGGGGGGGACGGTGGGGTAAGGAATCCTTGACAAGAGTTGGGGTAACAACGCTAATGAGGAAAATGTTTGGAAGAGCGTTGTGTTTTGAAGAACCGGTGCTAAAAGATCGTGATACACGGCGACTGAATGTGAGGATGTGATTCTGGGGTTCCAGAGCAGGAGTGCCGATGCAGGTTGAGAACAGGGTACAGGTGAAACGCGCGGTTGGGCAGGGCGCGCATGTTCTGAAGTATGATATTCTGTCGGCATTGCTGGTTTTGGCGGCGCAGGGTGATGCGGGCGAGGGGCGGCTGGCGTTACGGTTGTCGTTGCTGATTACGGCGAGATACGATTGGCAACGGGATCGGTTTAATGTTGGTCTGCGCGAGATTGCCCGGATGTGGGGTGTGACCGAGCGGACCGCAAAACGTGATATGGCGCAGTTGCGGGTACTGGGGTGGATTACGGTTTCGAAAGCTGCGGCGCGCGGACGGGTGACAGAGCACAAGATCAATATGGATGTGGTGCTGCGCGCGACGATGCCGTTTTGGGAGCAGATCGGGCCGGATTTTGTGGCGCGGTTGACCAAGGCACCAGAGCCCGCGTCGAGCAATATTGTGTCGTTGCATCAGGGTGCGGCCCCAGCTGAGGATGGGTCGCTGTGGGGCAGGGCGGCACAGCGGTTGCATAAGGTTGATCCCCAAACCTATCAGGCGTGGTTTGCGCGGTTGCATCAGGTCGAGCGTGAGGGTGATGTGCTGACGGTGATGGCACCGTCGGTGTTCATTGCCAATTATATCAAGACGCATTTTTCGATGTATTTGCTTGCGCATGTTGTGGCCGAGGATGCAACGGTGCGGCGCGTCCAGGTGATTGCGCATTAGATATCGGAGGTGAAGCCTTCGATGAGTTGGCGCAGACCAATGTAGGCGCCAAGTACGATAGCGGCGAGGGTCAGCGGGGCGGAGACGGACAGGACCGAGAAGGCTGAGAGACCTTGGCCGATGCTGCATCCGTTAGCGAGGACAGCGCCGACCCCCATTAAGGCGGCGCCGAGGATTTGGCGGCGTAATTCGCGCGGATCATCGCAGGCTTCCCAGCGGAAGTGACCTTTGATCAGGCTGCCGAGGAAGGCACCGAGGAGAACCCCTGTGACAGAGCCTATTCCGAAGCTCATGTTGCGAGCTGATGACGTCATGGCAAACAGCATGGTTTCGCCTAACGGGGCTGAGAATGTGTGCGAAACCACTGCAATAGAGCCGAATCCAGTGGCGGCAACATAGCTTGTGCCGACCCAACCAGAGGTAATGGCAAGCCCTGCGATGACGCCCCAGAAAATGCCTTTGTTCGAGACTATTCTGCGCCGCGATAACAGGCTGAGGAAGAGAATGGCGCTGCCGATCACCATACCTGTGAGGGGGATGCTAGCGCCGAGTGTTTGGCCCAGCATATGTGCGATGCCTGTGGGGGTGGTTTGGATCTGCGGGAACAGGGAAACGCGGAGGTATGCCAAGGGGCCGCTGAGGGTGATATAGGCTGACAGGCCCATGACCAGCACGATCAGCAGAGAGCGCAGATCGCCGCCCCCCAGACGCGCCAATGCGCCGAACCCGCAGTTGCCTGCAAGGGCCATGCCGTAGCCGAAGAGCAGGCCGCCGAGGATCGCGGCAGGGATATTGAGCGAGAGTGTCAGGTAATGAGTGGCGTTAATATTTGCGAGGCCAAGGGCCGTGGCGCCAAAAGTGGTGAGGATTGCCGTGCCGATGGCGATGCCCCACATACGCACCCGTCGGGTGCTGTCGCCGTAGAACATGTCTTCGAGAGCGCCGAGTGTGCAAAACCGCCCGAGGCGCGCAGCAAGCCCGAGCAGAATGCCGCCGCCTGCGCCAACAAGTGCGGCGAAAACGGGATCACTGATGGGGATCATGCCGGTTTGCAGAACAGGTCGTAGACGACTTCCATGATTTGTTTGGGACGGTCGTCGGCGAGGCGGTAGAATATGACCTTGCCTTCGCGGCGCGGGATTACCAGTCCTTCGAGGCGCAGGCGCGAGAGTTGTTGTGACACGGCGGCCTGGCGTGCGGAGAGCAGGTCTTCTAGCTCGGTGACGGATTTTTCGCCTGTGGTCAGGTGGCACAGGATCATCAGCCGTCCTTCATGGCTGATCGCCTTGAGGAAATTGGCGGCGGCTTGTGCGTTGTGCATCATTTTGTCGATGTCAGCTTCGCAGAGTGTTTCGTCGAAAACCGGAAGTCCCATGATAATACGCCTTGTTTCTATCTGTTTGGTCTTAGCCAACCTACGCGTAAAGGTCTACTTTAACTTGAGCTATTCATCTTTTGGCAATGTTGGTGTGCCAGCCTGTTCGAGCATCATGCCTAAAACGCCCCAGAAAAAATCTTCGCCCGGGTATCCTTCGAGGCGCGAGATCTCTGTTCCGCTGTCCATCAGGATAAAGGTGGGAGTGAAGACGGGTTTAATGTCGAAGGTCAGGTCGTCAGGCAGCGGGTCGTTGATGTCGATGCGGCGCAGCGGCGCGGCCTGTCCTTCGGAGGTTTTGGGATAGATGGGCGCGATTTCTTTGTCCCAGCGCGCGCACCAGATGCAGCCGTGTTCTTCGACCATGACGAGAGACAGCTCTGCCTGTGCGGGCAGGGCGAACAAAGTCAGGGCAAGGGCGTAAATCAGGTTGCGCATGGGAATCCGAGTTGACGTAACGTATTCATAATACATAATGTGAAAAGATTGATTACTCAAGTCTCAGGTGGTTTGCGAATGTTCGACATTTCTGTTTCGGGTGCGTTTATTGCGGGGCTGCTGTCGTTTTTGAGCCCCTGTATTTTGCCGATTGTTCCGTTTTATCTGTCGTATCTGGCGGGTGTGGGGATGAACCAGATCAGCGAGGATGCCGAGATTTCGCCTGCTGTGCGCAGGCGTGCCGTGCTGGCAGCGCTATGTTTCGCGGCGGGTGTGATCACGATTTTCATGGCGCTTGGGGCGACGGCCAGTTTGTTTGGGCAGGTCGTGCGCGAGTGGTTTGATGTGCTGCGCTGGGTGGCGGCGGCGATTATCATTGCGATGGGTCTGCATTTTCTGGGGGTTATTCGCATCGGTATTTTATACCGGCAGATGCGGGCCGATGCGGGCGATACCAGTAATATGAGTTATTTGGGGGCCTATGTGATTGGCCTCGCGTTTGCCTTTGGCTGGACGCCTTGTGTCGGGCCTGTGTTGGCGGCGATTTTGTTTATGGCGGGTGGCACGGGCACGGCGGGGCAGGGGGCATTTTTGCTGTTTTCTTACGGGCTGGGGATGACCTTGCCGTTCGTGGTGGCGGCGTTGTTTATCGGGCCGTTTATGCGCTGGATGAAGAAGTTTCGCAAACATCTAGGCACGATTGAAAAGATCATGGGTGTTTTGTTGATTGTGTTTGGCGTGTTGATCGGGACCAATTCGATCAACTACATCGCGCAGTGGATGTTGGAAGTGGCACCTGATTTATGGTTCTTATTGTGAGGGGAAGGTCGATGATGAGACGTCTGTTTGCGAGTTTGGTGATGATGGTTTTTGCGGGGGCTTTGGCGGCTGCGGAACTGGGGGATGACGGGCTGCACAAGGCGCCTTGGATGCGTGATACGTTCAAGGATCTGAGCGAGGATTTCGCGGAGGCTGCGGCTGAGGGGAAACGCTTGATGGTGATTATCGAGCAGCGCGGCTGTATTTATTGCAGCAAGATGCATGAAGAGGTTTTCCCTGATCCGACGATTGCCGCGTATATCGAAGAGCATTTCTTTGTGGTGCAGTTGAATATGTTTGGCGATGTGGAGGTTACGGATTTTGATGGCACGACTTTGCCCGAGAAAGATATGATTAGCCGTTGGAATGTTATGTTCACGCCGTCGATGATATTTTTGCCTGACGTGATGCCCGATGATTCGACGGCAATTCAGGCGGCAGCGTCGGTTGTGCCGGGTGCGTTTGGGAAATGGACCACATATAACATGCTACGCTGGATCGTTGAGAAGGGTTACGAAACGGACGAGCCGTTTCAGAAATACCATGCCCGTATGATCGAAGCGGGGGGAATGTCGGATTAAATTAACGGGATGTTAAGTTGCTGCACCGCAGAAACATGCAGATATGTGAATTTGTGTTTGCGTTGGCGGTGCATAGCAGGTTAGTTTGTTTGAATAACAAAGCGAACATGCAGGGGAGGTGTCATGAGACTCACGCTAATTCTTGCCGCGGCGTTGATCGGATCAGGGGCTGTTGTATCAGCGCAATCCGTTTCAGCAACTGACGTGGCTTTCGACGAATACGGATCAATCGCAGAGTCATTGTCCGGTGCGGCAGGTGACCCTGAAGCGGGCATCGAGGTGTTTGTCAGCCGTGGCGCTGGCAATTGCGTTGCATGTCACCAGGTCTCGAGCGTTACAGCAGAGTTCCCCGGGAATATTGGCCCTAGCCTTGATGGGGCAGGGGGTCGTTGGGACGAAGCGCAATTGCGTGGCATTGTAGCAGACGCCAAGATGACGTTTCCTGAATCAATGATGCCGAGCTTTTACAAGGTTGAAGGCTACACCCGTCCGGGTAATGCCTACACAGGGAAAGCGGCGGATGACACACTTACGACGTTGCTCACCGCCCAACAAATCGAAGATGTCGTCGCATATATTGCGACGCTCAAAGAGTAATATCTCGCAGGTCTTGTGAGATCGAAAGAATAGTGGCCGAAAGGAGTGGCGACACAATGAAGTTTACACGCAGAAATACAATGCTGATGGCATTTGGTGCGACAGCGGCGGCAATGTTACCTGCTGCTGCGATGGCCAGTGTTGAAGAAATCGTCGCGGCCTTTACCGGTGGTGCCGAGGTTGGGTCCGAAGGTCTGACGTTGACCGCGCCGGAGATTGCCGAAAACGGGAACACTGTGCCGATTGAAGTATCCGCACCGGGTGCTGTTTCGATCATGGTTCTGGCGACGGGTAACCCGACACCGGGTGCAGCCACGTTCAACTTTGGTCCGTTGGCCGGTTCGCAGATGGCGTCCACACGTATCCGCCTTGCGGGTACACAGGATATTTTGGCGATTGCAAAGATGGCTGATGGCAGCTTTGTCGAAGTCCGCCAAGAAGTGAAGGTTACCATCGGCGGCTGCGGCGGCTGATCAGGAGAATATGAAAAATGGATAACGTAAAACCAAAGGTCCGCGTCCCCAAGACAGCAACAGCTGGCGAGGCGTTCGCGATCAAGACACTGATTTCGCACCCGATGGAATCTGGTCAGCGCAAAGATGGCGATGGCAACATTGTGCCGCGCTCGATCATCAACCGCTTTACCTGTGAGTATGACGGCGAGATGGTGCTGGACATGGCGATGGAGCCAGCGATTTCAACAAATCCGTATGTCGAGTTTGAAGCTGTTGTTCAGGCGTCCGGCACGATGACGTTCACTTGGTATGACGATGACGGGTCTGTCTATACCGATACCTCGGACATCGAAGTCAGCTAAACGCTGTAAAAGCAGGGGAGGAATGAAAATGAAAAGAACCGGTCTTTTGCAAACCGCAGGGTTGATTGGTCTGGCAGCGTTCGGGTCAACAGCCTATGCGCAAGACGATAACCAGCTTGTCATCAATGGTGATATCGAGGTCATCACGGAGGCACCGGCCCCCGACAATATCGATGGCCTGAGCACGATCTATTCGGGGTGGCGTTTCCGCTCGTCCGAGTTGCAGGTCATGCAGATGGACGACTTTGAGAATCCGGCGGCGTTTGCTGTTGATGCCGGATTGGCGAGTTGGGAAGAGGTTGACGGGTCCGAGGGCAAGTCATGTGCGTCGTGTCACGACGATATCGAGACATCGATGTCTGGTGTTCGGGCGGTTTATCCAAAGTGGAACGAGGCCAAAGCCGAGGTTCGCACATTGGCCCAGCAGATCAATGATTGTCGTACCGACAACATGGGCGCCGAAGCGTGGAAGTATGACGGCGGCGATATGACTTCTATGGAAGTTGTGATTGCCATGCAGTCGCGCGGGATGCTTGTGAATGTTGCGACGGATGGTCCTGCTGCCGAGACTTGGGCCAAGGGTGAGGAAATGTATTACACCCGTTATGGTCAGCTGGAGTTGAGCTGTGCGAATTGCCATGAAGATAACTATGACAATTATATTCGCGCCGACCATTTGAGCCAAGGCCAGATCAACGGTTTCCCTGCGTTCCGTATCAAGAACGGTGGTTTGGTGCAGAGCCACAACCGTTTCAAGGGCTGTATCCGCGATACACGCGCCGAGACTTTTGCTGCTGGTAGCGAAGAGTTTGTCGCACTTGAGCTGTATGTTGCGTCACGCGGCAATGGTCTGTCGGTCGAAGCACCGTCAGTTCGTCCATAAACAATTTGTAAGGCCCGTCTTGGTACACCAAGGCGGGCCTTAACTTTCTGATAACATTCATCTATCTGCATGTGTTGCATCCAAAGGATACTCTTATGATTTCTCGTCGTCATTTTGTGCAAGCCAGTATGGCTACAACCGCGCTATATGGTGCGTCTGGTTTTGGGACGATGGGTCGTTTGGCGGCGCAGCAAGGCTTGACCCAGAATGATTTGCTGGATTTCGAGACCTCTGGCAATGTCACGTTGATTCATATCACTGATATTCACGCGCAGTTAAAGCCGGTGTATTTTCGTGAGCCGGAGATCAATATTGGTGTGGGTGGTGTGATTGGTTTGCCGCCGCATGTGACCGGTGCGGATTTCCGCAAGCTGTACGGAATCGAAGATGGCACACCGGCGGATTACGCGCTGACCTATGACGATTTCACTTCGCTTGCGCAGACCTATGGTCGCATGGGTGGCATGGACCGCATTTCGACGGTGGTGAAGTCGATCCGTGCCGATCGGCCCGATGCGTTGCTGCTGGATGGTGGTGATACGTGGCAGGGGAGTTTGACCGCGCTGCGCACCAATGGTCAGGATATGGTGAATGTTTTCAATGCGCTTGGCACGGATGCGATGACGTCGCATTGGGAGTTCACGCTGGGCATTGATCGCGTGATGGAGATTGTCGAGAACGAGTTGAATTTCCCGTTCTTGGGCGCGAATATTTTTGACACGGAATGGGATGAGCGCGCGTTTGAGCCGTACCAGATGTTCGAGCGTGGCGGTGTGCAGATTGCTGTGATTGGCCAAGCGTTTCCGTATATGCCGATTGCGAACCCGTCTTGGATGTTCCCTGATCTGTCGTTTGGTGTGCGTCAGGAGAATATGGCCGAAGTGGTTGCAGAAGTGCGTGCCGCGGGTGCGGACTGTGTCGTGTTGTTGTCGCACAATGGTTTTGATGTGGACCGCAAACTGGCGGCGAATGTTGACGGGATTGACGTGATTTTGACGGGGCATACCCATGATGCGCTGCCTGAGCCTGTATTGGTGAATAAGACGTATTTGATCGCGAGCGGCAGCCACGGTAAGTTTGTGACCCGTTTGGATCTGGATATTTCTGATGGCGAGATGAAGGGTATCAAGCATCGTCTTATTCCGATTTTCAGTGATGTGATTGCGGCTGATCCCGAGATGACGGCCTTGGTTGAGGCGCAGCGTGCGCCTTATCAGGACGAGTTGTCAGAGGTGATCGGCAAGACGGATTCGTTGTTGTATCGTCGTGGTAATTTCAACGGCACATGGGATGATCTGATTTGTAATGCGCTGATTGACGAGCGCGAGGCGGATATTGCGTTGTCGCCCGGGTTCCGTTGGGGCGCGTCGTTGTTGCCTGGTGATGACATTACCCGCGAGGATATTTTCAACGCGACGGCGATGTCGTATCCGGAGGCGTACCGGTCCGAGATGACGGGTGAGAATCTGCATCTGATTATGGAAGATGTGGCCGATAACCTGTTCAATCCTGATCCGTATTATCAGCAGGGTGGCGATATGGTTCGCGTGGGTGGCATGGGCTACCGCATTGATATTAATCAACCACAGGGCAAGCGCATTACCGAGATGACGTTGCTGAAAACCGGCGAGTTGATTGATCCTGCCAAGACCTATGTGGTTGCCGGCTGGGCCAGTGTGAACGAGGGCACCGAGGGGCCTGCGATTTGGGATGTGGTTGAAAACTACGTCAAACGCCAAGGCACCGTAACTGTAGATCCCAACACATCTGTGAAGGTTGTGGGCGCTTAAATTTACTGACGTTTCAAACGAAAGAGAAAACTGATGATAGACCAGTTTAAAGGAATGAAGCCTTCGCGTCGCGCGTTTTTGCGGGGCGCAACGGCTGCCGGTGTTGCGGCTGTTGGTACAAAGGTTGCTGCCGAGGGCGACAGTCTGATTTTGGATAAACAACCCTGGTCCCAGTTTTTGGGCGCGGGTGTGGACGAGGCGCCTTACGGGATGCCGTCGCCGTTCGAGAGCCATGTTGTGCGTCAGACCGTGCCTTGGTTGACGGCGGAATCGATCTCTTCGATCAACTTTACGCCGTTGCACGAGCTGGACGGGATTATCACGCCAAATGGTCTGTGCTTTGAGCGTCACCATGGCGGTGTTGCCGAGATCGAACCGGCGGACCACCGTATTATGATTAACGGGTTGGTGGACCGCGAGTTGGTGTTCACCATGGAGGATTTGATGCGGTTCCCCCGTGAGAACCATGTTTATTTTCTGGAATGTGCCGCCAACTCTGGCATGGAATGGCGTGGATCGCAGTTGAACGGTGCGCAGTTCACCCACGGCATGATCCATAACGTGATGTATACTGGTGTGCCGCTGCGTCTGCTTTTGGAAGAAGCTGGCGTGAAAACCGAGGGCAAATGGTTGCTTGCTGAAGGCGCTGATGCGGCGGGGATGACCCGTTCTATTCCGATGGAAAAGGCGTTGGATGACTGTCTGGTTGCGTTCAAGATGAACGGCGAAGCGTTGCGCGCCGAGCAGGGTTATCCCGTGCGCTTGGTTGTTCCCGGTTGGGAAGGCAATATGTGGATCAAGTGGTTGCGCCGTTTGGAAGTGGGCGATCAGCCTTGGCATCACCGCGAGGAAACCAGCAAATATACCGACCTTTTGGGTGACGGTCAGGCGCGTCGGTTCACTTGGGAAATGGATGCGAAGTCTGTGATTACCAGCCCAAGCCCGCAAAAGCCGATCACACATGGCAAGGGTCCACTGGTGATTACCGGTGTGGCATGGTCCGGTCGTGGCACGATTCCGCGTGTGGATGTGACGATTGATGGCGGTGTGAATTGGTTTGAGGCCCGCATGGATGGTCCGTCGATGGATAAATCGATGCACCGTTTCTATTACGAGATTGATTGGGATGGCTCGCCGATGCTGTTGCAAAGTCGTGCCCATGATAGCACCGGCTATGTGCAACCGACCAAAGATCAACTGCGTGCGGTGCGGGGCCTGAATTCTATTTACCACAACAACGGCATCCAGACCTGGGCTGTAAATTCTGACGGGGTGACTGACAATGTCGAAATTTCTTAAAACGATTGCAGGAATTGCCCTGCTGACGGCCACATCTGTGCAGGCTCAGACCGGTTTGGGTCGTGAGGCGACGTCCGAGGAAGTGGCCGCGTGGAACATTGATATTCGCCCTGACGGTCAAGGCTTGCCAGTGGGCAGTGGTGATGTCGAGACGGGTGACGAATTGTGGGTGGAGCATTGCTCTGTCTGTCACGGTGATTTTGCCGAGGGCGTTGATCGCTGGCCGGTTCTGGCGGGTGGCTTTGGGACGTTGACCAATGATCGTCCTGTGAAAACGGTCGGGTCCTATTGGCCGTATTTGTCAACGGTTTATGACTATATCAACCGTGCTATGCCGTTCGGGAATGCGCAGTCACTGACCTCGGATGAGGTTTATGCGCTGACGGCCTATCTGATGTATTCCAACGATTTGGTCGACGACGATTTTGTGTTATCAAACGAGACATTTCTTGACGTTGAAATGCCCAATGTTGATAATTTCATGGATGACGATCGTTTGGAAACCGAGTTTCCATTGTTCTCGGTCGAGGCTTGCATGGAAGGTTGTAAGGACGGTGTCGAGATCACTGGCCGCGCGGCTGCGATTGGCGTGACCCCTACGGGTGGCGGTGATCTTGAAGGTGGTGGTGCGTCTGCTGTCGAGGCAGCTCCGGTGGAGGAGGCTGCGGTTGTCGAGCCAGTTGCTACCGAGCCTGCGCTGGATATGGCGATGGTTGAGCAGGGCGAAAAAGATTTCCGTCAGTGCAAGGCCTGTCACGAAGTAGGCGAGGGCGCGACGAACCGTGTTGGTCCGATGTTGAACGGGGTTGTTGGCCGCACGGCTGGCACGGTTGAGGGGTTCCGGTATTCGAACCCGATGGCTGAAGCCGGTGAGGGTGGTCTGGTCTGGAGTGTTGAGGAGCTGACGACGTATCTGGCGGATCCTAAGGCCTATATGCCCGGCACGAAAATGACGTTCCGTGGTGTTCGAGACGAGGAAGACACGCTGGGGATCATCGAGTATCTGAAGAGCTTTCCAGAGTAATTAAGGGCGCGCGGCGGGGGACTGTTGCGCGCTGTAACATCAAGGGAGAAAGATATGAAACAGTATATAGTTGCTGCCGCGATGGTCGTTTTTGCACAGGTTGCTGTGGCTGAAAACGAGACGCATTATGTGTTTGACGGAAGTTTCGATGATGCGACGTTTAGCGTTGAAAACGCTATAATCGGGCGCGGTCTGGTGATCGATTATACCAGCCATACCGGCGAAATGTTGAACCGCACAGCTGCGGATATTCAGGGTGCGCAGCCGCTTTATGATGAAGCGGATATTTTTGTGTTCTGTTCGGCCGTGTTGTCGCGCAAAATGATGGAAGCTGACCCGCTGAATATCGCGCATTGCCCATACGGGATTTATGTGGCGGATCGCGATGGCGAAGTGACAGTGGGATACCGTCATTATCCGGAGGGTGCGATGCAAGAAGTTCAGTCGTTTCTGGACGAAATTGCACGTGAGGCTGTTGGAGAGTAATGCGTTATGAAGACTTTTTTCAGGGGCAACTGACGCGTTTGCACGAGGAAGGCAATTACCGTGTTTTTGCCGATCTGGAGCGTCATAAAGGTGCGTTTCCGAGCGCTACAAACCGTGTGGGCGAGGCTGTTCGCGAGGTGACGATTTGGTGTTCCAATGATTATTTGGGCATGGGTCAGCATCCGGATGTTTTGGCCGCAATGCATGAGGCGTTGGAGGTGAGTGGTGCGGGTGCCGGTGGCACGCGCAACATTTCTGGCACCACCCATAACCATGTTGTGTTAGAGCGCGAGTTGGCGGATTTGCATGGCAAGGAAGATGCGTTGCTGTTCACGTCCGGCTATGTGTCAAATTGGGCGGCGTTAAGCACGCTTGCGTCGCGGATGCCGGATTGTCTGGTTTTGTCGGATGCGTTGAACCATGCGTCGATGATCGAGGGTATTCGTCATTCACGTGCCAAGTGTCAGGTGTGGCGGCATAATGATGTCGCGCATTTGGAGGAATTGCTGGCCGCGCAACCGTTTGATCGCCCGAAGTTGATTGCATTCGAGAGCGTTTATTCGATGGACGGGGATATCGCGCCGATTGCCGATATTTGTGCATTGGCCGAGAAGTATAATGCGATGACCTATTTGGACGAGGTCCATGCGGTTGGCATGTATGGTCCGCGTGGTGGCGGGATAGCCGAGCGCGAGGGGCTGATGCACCGCGTCACATTGATCGAGGGGACGCTGGGAAAAGCGTTTGGCGTTGTTGGTGGATATATCACCGGCAGCCGTGCGATTTGTGATTTTGTGCGCAGTTTTGCCAGCGGTTTCATTTTTACCACCGCGTTGCCACCTGCGGTGGCGGCGGGGGCTGCGGCGTCGATCCGGCATCTCAAGCAGAGCCATATCGAGCGTCAGGATCATCAGGACCGTGTGGCCGAGGTCCGTGCGCGTTTGACTGCGGCAGGAATTCCGCATGTTGATAACCCAAGTCATATCATTCCGGTGATGGTGGGCGATCCGGTGAAATGTAAGTTTATTTCTGATACATTGATGGATGAATACGGGATTTATATTCAGCCGATTAACTATCCGACTGTGCCAAAAGGCACCGAGCGGCTGCGCATTACGCCTTCGCCGGTGCATAGTGGCGATGATGTCGATCGCTTGGTGTCGGCTTTGGCGACATTGTGGACCCGTTGTCAGTTGTCTCGCGTGCAGATGGCGGCGCAATAAGAGGCTGATCTACAGTAACGTCGCACATCCTGACATGGCGTGAGGGTGTTTGGCGAAGATGCGGTTTAATGGCCGCAGGGGCGATGTGGGTTGGCGCGATGGCCACCCACATCTTTTTGCTGCGATGCCCTGAGGCGCAGGTGGTCCGGATTTATTCGAATTCCATTGCTTCAAAGACGCGGCCTGCGTTTTTGGTCGCCAGTTCTTCGAATGTATCAAGGTGCGTGTAGGGCGTTTGGTCGACGTAATAGGCCTCTGCCAAGCTGCCGCCATCGTCCAGTAGCGTGCCGATTTGGTCGCGCAGATAGACAAGGTAGTCTTTGGTGTAGCGCCGCACTTGGTCCATATTTGTGGGATGGCCGTGGCCAGGGATCACGTAGGTGGCGCCTAGCGGTTCGAATGCGGTGTCCCATGTTTCGATCCACGCGGCGGTGTCGGTTTCGGGGAAGATGGGGAGCATCCGTTCGTGGAAGGCCACGTCGCCCGAGATCACGAGGCTTTGGTTTGGCATCCACAGGATAATGTCGCCGACGGTGTGGGATGGACCGATGTAGCGCGCCTCGATGCGGAAATCGCCAAGCTCGACGATGTATTCGTCCTCGAATGTTTCGGTTGGGCCTTGCAGGATTGTGCCTTCGGCTTTTTCGAGGTTGGTTTTTTTCATGGCTTCGAGGATGTTGTAGCCATTGCTTTCGAAATCTTCGGCGGCGTCGACGTGCGCGATGATTGGCACGCCTTGTTCTGCCCAGTAGCCATTGCCGAGCATTGCGTGCCCTTGGCCGTTTTCGTTGACGACCAGAACGACGGGTTCATCGGTGAGCGTTTTGATTTCGTCGTGCAGGGCTTTCGCCAGAATGTATGCGCCGCCTGCGTTCATAACCACCACGCCTTCACCTGTGATGATGAAGGAGAGGTTGTTGTTATGGCCTGAATTTTCGTAGGTGGCGGGGGCGGTGGCACCTGTAGCCGAGAACACATGCGGGATGAATTCGACGGGTTTGGCGTAGAGAGCCGAGGCCGGATATTGGTCCGCGATGTCCTCGCTCGCGAGGGCGGAGGTGCTAGTGAGGATCAGGGCGGTTGTGAGTTTAAGCGGCGATAAAGACATAGCCGTCTCCTTTCTTTTCTGCGCGGCCAATGCCGGGGGAGGGGAGGTGGAAGCCGATGAGGTGCATTTGCTCGGCGGCGAGTTGGTCGAGCAGCATGGTGCGGGTTTTGATGCCCATGTCGGGGTCTTGGTCCGAGCCAGCCGCCCATTCGGGTGCGGCGAAGGCTATGTGGTGGTTGCCGATGCAGTCGCCCAAGATCATCACGCTGTCAGAGCCTGATCCGACGTGCAGCGACATGTGACCCGGAGTGTGCCCGAAAGTGGCGCGCGCGGCGATGTTGGGTAGGATTTCTTCGCCGTCGTGAAAGAAGGTGATATTGTCTTCGATCAGTTCCAGCCGCCGTTTTGCGCCGACTGCGAAGGTGGTGCGCCCTGCGTCAATGGTGTCAACGGTGGCGGGATCCATCCAGTAGTCCCATTCGACCTTGCCCATCAGGTAGGTTGCATTCGCGAAAACGGGTTCGTCGAAGTCGTCCAGCAGCCCCCAGAGATGGTCGGGGTGTGAGTGGGTGAAAATCACGTGGGTGATGTCGTCGGGAGTGATGCCAAGTGCGTCGAATGCGTCGATGAGTTTGCCAGCGCTAGACATGAAATCGGGACCTGCGCCGACATCGACGAGGATGGTCCGGTCGCCGTCGCGGATGAGCGTAATGTTGCAATCGGGCGTGACCGTGGCGGCAGGGTCGATGCCGTAATTTTGCAGGATCGGGCCAAGGTCGGTGGTGTTTAATCCGTCGAACGCGACCGAGGGCGGGAGTGTCAGGTGTCCGTCGCTCAGTGTGTCGATTTGCATGGTACCGATGGTCATGGACGCATTTGCCCAGACGGTTTGCGGCAGCATCATGGCCCCCGCGCCGATGGTAGTGTTGCGGATGAAAGTTCTGCGCGTGATCATAGTGTCCTCCCTCATATTCTGTGGGTTGAATGTGAAGGAAGGTAGACATTTAAGCAAGTGGCGTTAGCTGACGGATTTGGTTGCTTCAAACTGGGTCAGGTAGACGCCGCCGGTCAGGTCGTCGAGGAAATGCGCGCATTGCAGGCGGTCCATGACGGGGCCCTTGACCTCGGAGAGGTGCAGTTTCACGTCCATTTCACCAAGGCGGGTGTTGATGGTCTCTAGGGATTCGAGGGCCGAGAGGTCGATGTCGTTGATCGCGGTGCATTGCAGGATGACGTGTTTGATCGCCTTGTCCGTTGTGACGCGGTTGAAGATGTAGTCTTCAAGGAAGCGGGCATTGGCGAAATACAGGCTTTCGTCGACGCGCAGTGTCACGATTTCGGGGGTGGTTTGCACGGTGTGGCGTAGGATGTTGCGGAAGTGTTCGGTGCCCGGCACGAGGCCTACTTCGGCGATGTGTGGTTTTGAGGATTTGTAGAGGTGTAGCAGGATCGAGAGGGTGACACCTGCAGAAACGCCTGCCTCGACGCCGAGGCCGAGGGTGAGCAGGATGGTGGCAGAGACGGCGGCGAAGTCGGCTTTGGAATACGCCCAAGCGCGTTTGAGGATTGCGAAGTCAACGAGGCTGAGGACGGCGACGATGATGGTCGCGGCCAAGGTGGCGTTGGGCAGGAAATAGATCAGCGGGGTGAGGGCGAGGGCGGCGATGGCGAGGCCCACGGCGGTATAGGCGCCTGCGGCGGGTGTTTCGGCACCTGCGTCAAAGTTCACGACAGAGCGCGAAAAGCCGCCTGTGACAGGGAAGCCGCCGGTGAAGGCCGCGCCGAGATTGGCCGCGCCAAGGCCGATCAGTTCTTGGTCGGGGTCGATGCGTTGGCGTTTTTTTGCGGCCAAGGTTTGTGCCACGGAAATCGATTCAACAAACCCGATGATCGAGATGAGGAAGGCGGGGAGGAGCAGTTGTTTGATAACTTCGGGGGAAAAAGTGGGCATGGTTAATGGCGGAAGGCTTTGCGGTACCGCGCCTACGATTTGCACGCCTTTATCTGCCAAGCCGAACAGCCAGACCGAGAGCGTGGAGAGGACGACGACGGCGACGGGGCCTGCTTTGGTGGCGATATCTGCTGTGCCTGCGCTGACGCCTTTGCGTTTGAGGAGAGGTTTCAGGCCTTTGCGGACCCAGAACAGGAATGCTGTGGCGAGAATGCCGATGGTTGCGGTGTAGGGGTTTATGGCGTGCAGGTTGCTGGCGAGCGAGATCAGCAGGTCGAGCAGGTTATGCCCGTCTGCTTTTATGCCCAAGATGTGTTTGAGTTGGCTGGCAGCGATGATCACGCCAGAGGCGGTGATGAAGCCTGCGATGACGGGATGTGAGAGGAAATTCGCGACAAAGCCGAGGCGGAAGACGCCCATGCCCACGAGCATTGCGCCTGACAAAAACGCGAGGGTGAGCGCGTAGGCGGCGTAGACGGCTGGTCCTTGGTCGCCGACGATATTTCCCAAGGCGGCGGCGGTCATCAGTGAGATTACCGCGACGGGGCCGACGGCGAGGGCGCGGCTGGTGCCGAAAATGGCGTAGAGCACAATGGGCGCGATGGAGGCGTAAAGCCCTGCTTCGGGTGGGAGGCCCGCAAGCATGGCATAGGCCAATGATTGCGGGATCAGCATGATGGTGACGATCAGCGCCGCGATCAGGTCGTTGGTTAGGTTGGATTTTTTGTAGGTCCGCCCCCAAGTCAGGATGGGGAGGTAGCGAGAGAGCGAGGTGAGCATAAGGGGCGGCCTTGGGTGTAAGGTTTAGCTGTCGACGTTGGCGGCGGTTAGAGGGTGTTGATTGGCACTTTGAGCATCGGATTGCCGTCTTTGTCCGTTGGAACATGGCCTGCGCGCATGTTGACTTGCAGCGATGGGATAATCAGTTTTGGCATGTCGAGGGTCGCGTCGCGCGCTGTGCGGAACTTGATGAAGTCTTCGCGGGTTTTGTCACCGCCGACGTGGATGTTTTCGGCTTTCTGTTCCGCAACTGTGGTTTCCCAAGCGATGGCGCGTCCGTTTGGTCCGTAGTCGTGGCACATGAACAGGCGGATATCGTCGGGGAGTGATAATACTTTTTGGATGCTATCGTAGAGCGTGCCTGCGTCGCCGCCTGGAAAGTCAGCGCGTGCGGAGCCGCCGTCGGGCATGAACAGGGTATCGCCGGTGAAGACCGCATTGCCGATTACATGGGTGTTGCAGGCGGGGGTGTGGCCCGGTGTATAGATCGCAAAGCCGTCCATTTCGCCGATTTTATAGGTGTCGCCGTCTTTGAACAGGGCGTCGAATTGCGAGCCGTCGCGTTCAAATTCGGTGCCTTCGTTGAAGACCTTGCCGAAGGTTTCTTGCACGGTCAGGATATGTTCGCCGACACCGATTTTGCCGCCAAGTTCGCGTTGCAGGTAGGGCGCCGCAGAGAGGTGGTCGGCGTGCACGTGGGTTTCGATGATCCAGTCGAGGATTAGTGCTTCGGATTTGATTTGCGCGATCAGGGCGTCGGCGTGGTCGTAGGTGATCCGGCCTGCTGCGTAGTCGATGTCCATCACGCTGTCGATGATCGCGCAATGTTTGCTGGCAGGGTCGCGCACGATGTAGGTGATTGTGTTGGTCGCCGCATCAAAGTGTGCGGTGACGTCGGGGGTGACGGTCATGTTTACGGGGTAAGTCATGTGGTGCCTCCTGATGTGATTCTGTGTTGTCGCTTGATAGTGACGAATTTAGCCGAGGAACGGTGACATTGCCACTAACATATTCCATTTCTGTTATGTATTGCATTTTGCGGAATTCGCAAGGCCGGATGGGTTATCGTTGTATTTCAGCCGCGGATTATCGCGAGGGCGTTAAAGCGGTCGGTCCGGTTTGGCGTGTTCATGCGCGCAGCTCTAGTGGGGCGATGCGGTCGAGGAGTTGCGCCTTGTTGGCCGAAATGTCGGCGATGGTCAGGTCGTCGAGGACGGCCATAAAGGCGTCTGTTGCTTCTTGGATTTTGCGAGACAGGGTGCAGATGCCACGCAGCGGGCAGGTGTTTTTGACGGGGTTGAAACACTCGACCACGTCGAGCGGTCCTTCGGTAATCCGCACCACGGCGCCCACGGAAATATCGGCAGGCTGTGCACCGAGCCGGAACCCGCCGCCGCGTCCGCGCACGGTTTCCAAAAAGCCCGCTTTGCCCAGTTCATGCACGATTTTCACGATATGGGGGCGCGATACCTGATGGATTTGCACAACGTCATCGATCCGCACCAATGCCGGCGCTTTGATCGCGGCCAGTTGCAAGGCGCGCAGCGCGTAATTGGTGTAGCTGGTCAATTTCATGCTGCGTCCTGTTGTCACAATCAAAGCTATCTTCAAACTATTGATTTCATAAAAGTGCTTCTGATATGAGTCAATAAGATATAAAGTAAATATAGGTTTTCGCGCTGTTGTGGGCCGTTGGTGTCTCTACCCTTGATCCTGACTTGCCGCGCCTTAACTGACGCATGAAAAAGAGGTTGTTGTCATATGTTTGATAGTTTCACTGCTGAAATGTTGGCGCGGATGCAGTTTGCATTTACCATTTCGTTTCACATTATCTTTCCCGCGTTTTCGATCGGGGTGGCGAGCTATCTTGCGGTGCTGAACGGGCTATGGCTGTCGACCCGCGATCAGACGTATTTGACGCTGTTCAATTACTGGAAGAAGATTTTTGCGGTGGCGTTCGGCATGGGTGTCGTGTCGGGCATTGTGATGTCGTATCAGTTTGGCACCAACTGGGCGGTGTTTTCGGATAAGACGGGGCCGATTTTAGGGCCATTGATGGCGTATGAAGTGTTGTCTGCGTTTTTCCTTGAGGCCGGTTTCCTTGGTATTATGTTGTTTGGTCGCGAGCGGGTGGGCGACAAGTTGCATATGTTTGCGACGGCGATGGTGGCCTTTGGCACCTTGATGTCGGCCACGTGGATTTTATCGGTCAATTCGTGGATGCAGACGCCTGTGGGCTATAGCATCAACGATGTGGGACAGTTTGTTCCCGAGGATTGGTGGGCGATCGTGTTTAATCCGTCGTTCCCCTACCGGTTGGTGCATATGGTTTTAGCGGCGTATTTGACCACGGCACTGGTGGTTGGTGCGGTTGGTGCCTGGCATTTGCTGCGCGATCGCGCCGACGGGCCTGCGCGCCGTATGTTCTCGATGGCGATGTGGATGTTGGTGGTTGTGGCACCGTTGCAGATTTTAGCAGGCGATTTTCATGGTCTTAATACGCTGGAGCATCAGCCAGCCAAGGTAATGGCGATGGAGGGGCATTATGAAAGTCATCCAGATGGTGCGCCGCTTATTTTGTTCGGGATCCCTAATTCTGCAGAGCAGCGGATCGATTATGCAGTGCAGATTCCGAAGCTTTCGAGCCTGATTTTGAAGCATGACCTGAATGCGCCGCTGGATGGATTGGATACTGTGCCGCGCGCGGATCAGCCGCCTGTGAGCATCGTGTTCTGGAGTTTTCGTGTGATGGTCGGTCTTGGTTTTGCCATGTTGGGCCTTGGTGTTTGGGGGCTATGGCGGCGGTTCAGGGGCGGATTGCATGATGCGCCGATGTTGCAACGTGCAGCGCTCTTGATGGGGCCGATGGGGTTTGTCGCGGTTCTAGCGGGTTGGGTCACCACGGAAGTCGGGCGGCAACCCTGGACGGTTTATGGTTTGCTGCGCACGTCTGATAGCCTGTCGCCTGTGGCGGCGCCTGCGGTGGCGGCGTCTTTGATTGCCTTTATTATTGTCTACTTTTTCGTGTTCGGCGCGGGCACGATTTATATTTTGCTGATGATGAACAAGTCTGCCGGCCATCCGAAGATGGGTCTGCGTGACGGGCCAATCCGCACGACGGGGATGGTTGAAAAAGACGATTTGGAGAGTGCGCAATGATTATGGGTATGGAATTATCGTTTGTCTGGGCAGGGATTATCGCATTTGCTGTATTGACCTATGTGGTGCTGGACGGGTTTGATTTGGGGGTCGGGATTTTGTTTCCTTTCGCCCGATCAGAGCGGGATCGCGCCACGATGATGAATTCGGTCGCACCTGTCTGGGATGGCAACGAGACGTGGTTGGTTTTAGGTGGCGGCGGGTTGTTTGCGGTGTTTCCGCTGGCCTATGCGATTATTATGCCTGCGCTATATATGCCGATTATTTTGATGTTGCTGGCGCTGGTGTTTCGTGGCGTGGCGTTTGAATACCGCTGGCGCGGGGAGCGG
The DNA here is from genome assembly GCF_054439475.1 of Yoonia sp. MH D7. Lineage (NCBI taxonomy): Bacteria > Pseudomonadati > Pseudomonadota > Alphaproteobacteria > Rhodobacterales > Paracoccaceae > Yoonia > Yoonia sp. MH D7. The sequence goes on along the minus strand of NZ_JBTJCF010000003.1, from coordinate 198,728 downwards.
TGGAAGCCGTTGTGGGATGTTGCGTTTTTCGGCGGGTCGGTCACGGCGGCGTTTATGCAGGGCATTGCGCTTGGCGCATTGGTGCAGGGGATCGAGGTCGCGAACCGTGCTTATGCGGGCGGCTGGTGGGACTGGCTGTCTGTGTTTTCTGTGCTGACTGGTGTGGCCGTTGTGGTGGGTTACGGCTTGCTAGGGGCGACATGGTTGATTTTGAAAACCGAAAATGAATTGCAGCGGCAGATGCAAGGGTATGCGTGGTTTTTGGGTGTCGGCACACTGGCGTTTATCGGGGTTTTGTCGGTGCTGACGCCGTTTCAGGATGCAGTGTATTTCAGTCGCTGGTTTGAATTTCCTGGCGTTGTTTTCAGTATGATCGTGCCGGTGTTGGTGGCGGTTTGTAGTTGGCTGTTGTTCACGGGGCTAAGCGCGGGGCGCGATGCGCAGCCGTTTTTGGCGACGCTGGGGTTGTTTGTGTTGAGTTTCATTGGGATCGGGATCAGTTTTTATCCCAACATCGTTCCACCGAGTTTGACGATTGTGGAGGCGGCAGCGCCTGATTCGAGTTTGAAATTTGCGCTGGTCGGCACGGTGGTGCTGGTGCCGCTGATATTGATTTATACCGCCTACGCCTACTGGGTCTTTCGCGGCAAGGTGGACCCTGACGAGGGGTATCATTGATGCGTAAGCTATTGTGGTTTGTTGGAATTTGGCTGGCAGGGGTGGCGGTTTTAACGGTTGTCGCCTTTGCCATTCGCAGCGTTATTTATATGTAGTGACATGAAAAAACCCGCCGCGATTGGTATCGCGGCGGGTTTTTGTATCGGATTTTACTTTGTTTTGCAGGTGTTGACCCCGACGAGCCGGTAAAGCGGGCAGAAGTTCAGCAGGGCGGTCGCAATCAGGATGATGCCGAGCCAACCCCAGACACCGATTGTGCCTGTCAGTGTCAGGATGATCAAAAGCGCGCCGATGACGAGGCGGGCGATGCGGTCGAGGGAGCCAATATTTTTAATCATGGGTTTGTCTTTCGTTAGGGTTACGTTGACGTCGCCGTATCACCAACGCGTTGAGCGTCGGTGACTTAGTTATCAAAGCTTAACGCATTGCGCGCGCGATGCTTTGTTCCAGATCATAAATCAGGTCGTCGGCGTCTTCGATCCCGATGGACAGGCGCAGCAGGCGCGGATGCACGGGGAAGCCGACACCAGAGACGGTTTTGCGGTGCTCGATCAGGCTTTCCACGCCGCCAAGCGAGGTTGCGGGGTAGAAAACTTCGCAGAACCGCGCCACGTCGATAGCGTTTTGCTCGGTGCCTTTGATGACGATGGACATCATGCCGCCGAATTGGTTGTCGGTTTGTTGTTTTGCGATCTCATAGCCCGGATCGGAGGGCAGGCCGGGGTAATGTACCGCCTCGACGTGTTTGTGCCCGTGGAAATGTTTGGCGACGGCCATGGCGTTTTGGCAGGATTTGTCGACGCGCAGGAAAAGGGTGCGCATACCACGGATCAGCATCCACGCGTCGAAAGAGTGCAGGACGGTGCCTTGCAGTTTGCGGATGAGTTCGATCTGCGACCAGTAATCGCCTGTCTCGCGCACGGAGAGAACGCCCGCCGTGATGTCGGAATGGCCGTTGAGGTATTTGGTAGCGGAATGAAAGGAAATGTCGGCCCCGAAGTCGAGCGCGCGGGTGATATTGGGCGGCGTGCCTGTGCAATCTGCGATCAGTTTTGCGCCTGCGTCATGCGCGATTTTTGCGGCGGCGGCAATGTCGGTGACTTCCCAATTCGGATTGTTGGGGGTCTCGATCCAGACCAGATCGGTTTTTTGCGCGGCGACAGCGTCGGCGAGGTTCGCGTGGTCGCCAGCGGTATAGTCGGAGAGCGTGATGCGTCCGTTTTTGGCGTAGGTTTGCAGCTGGTGCAACACGCCGTGATACATGACGCGGGGGGCCACGACATGTGCGCCTGTTGGCAGATGTTCGATCACAGCGGTGGCGGCGGACATGCCAGAGGCGAACAGCAGACTGTCGGTGGCGCCTTCGAGTTCGGCGATAATCGCCTCGGCGTGACAGGTCGCTTGGTTGCCGTCGCGGCGGTAAAAGTAGGGTTTGCGAATGTCGTAATTTTCGTCGCGTGCATAGGTCGCGGCGGGTTGGATTGCGGGAACCACGGCCCCTGTGTCACCCTCGATAAAATGCAGTGCTTGGGCAACACGGGTGCGGAGCGAGGTTTTACGATTGCTGTGATCGGTCACGGTAGTATCCTTTTTTGCTTGCGCAAAAATTGGCCCGTGCTGTCAGGATTGTCCAGCGCTCTCGCGCACGGCGGCGGTTATACGTTCGATGACATAGTCCATAAATAGGCGGGTTTTGGGGTCTTGCCTGCGGCGGTGGGTATAAAGGCATGCCATTTGGATCGGCTCGGGCGGCATGTGCGTGGCGACAGGCACCAAACGCCCCGCCTTGAGGTGGTCGGCGATTTCAAAGATCGGCTTCATCGCGATGCCGTTGCCCGCTAATGCCCAATCGGTCAGCACGTCACCGTCGTCGGATTCGTAGCGGCCTGCGATTGCGATGCGTTTGGGGCCGTCAGCGGTGGTTAGCCGCCATTGAAATTCGGGCGCGCCGGGGAACCGCAGGTTGAGACATTCGTGCGCGCCGGAAGTCAGGTCAGCGGCGGTTTCGGGCATGCCGTGGGCGGTAATATAGGCGGGCGAGGCGCACAACACGCGCGGCACGTCGGCAATTTTACGGATGCGCAGGGTCGAATCCTCGGGTTGTCCAAGGAAAAACGCCAGATCAAGTCCTTCGTTTGTCAGGTCAACTTTGCGGTCGGTCAGGCGCAGGCGAATTTTAACTTCGGGGTATGTGGCGAGGAATCCGGGGATTAACGGAGCAATCAGGCGGCGACCAACGCCCAAGGGAGCGGCAACATAAAGCGACCCTTTGGGGTTTTCGGTGATATTGACCACGCGGGCTTCGGCAGTTTCAACTGCTTCGAGGATCTCAGCGGCGCCGCCATAAAACGCTTTTCCCTGTTCGGTGGGCGTTAATGAACGGGTTGTGCGTTGGAACAATCGCACGCTAAGGTGCTCTTCGAGCTGGGAAATGCGCGACGAGGTTACGGCAGGCGAAATTCGCAGATCACGCCCTGCGGCGGACATGCTGCCCAGCTCGTAGACGCGGACAAACGTACGGATGTTATCGAGATAAGACATTATTTTGTTTTTTTTGATGCTGCTTGGTATTTTCTTAACATACCAGAGTAATACTGTCTCGGCTAGTGTCATGGTCAAGAGGATTTCGGAGGGATTTCACATGTATGATATGGCGATTCTATGGGAGTGGCTGGCATTTGTTGTCCGCTGGCTTCATGTTGTTACGGCGATGGCGTGGATTGGCGCGTCGTTTTTCTTTATCGCGCTTGATCTGGGATTGAAGAAAGCACCGAACATGCCTGCGGGTGCCAGTGGCGAAGAATGGCAGGTTCATGGCGGTGGTTTCTATCATATTCAGAAATATATGGTGGCCCCAGAAAACATGCCTGAGCACCTGATCTGGCACAAATGGCAGAGCTATATCACGTGGGTGTCCGGTGCGGCTTTGCTGATGATTGTGTATTGGGTGGGGGGCGAGTTGTTCTTGCTTGATCCGTCGAAGGCCGATTTGTCGCTATGGCAGGGGATTTTGATTTCGGGTGGATCGCTGACCATTGGCTGGTTGGCATATGATTTCATGTGCAAGTCGAAGCTAAGTGAAAAACCGACGCTTTTGATGTTATTGCTGTTTGTGATTTTGGTGGTGATGGCGTGGGGGTATGACCAAATTTTCACAGGTCGTGCGGCGCTGTTGCATCTGGGGGCGTTCACTGCGTCGATCATGACGGGTAATGTGTTTTTCCAGATCATGCCGAACCAGCGCATTGTTGTGGCCGATCTGCAAGCGGGGCGTAAGCCTGATCCGAAGTACGGTAAGATTGCTAAGGTGCGGTCGACCCATAACAACTATCTGACACTTCCAGTGGTGTTTTTGATGTTGTCGAACCATTATCCGTTGGCGTTCGGCACGGAATACGCGTGGATTATTGCGTCGTTGATTTTCTTGACCGGTGTTACGATCCGTCATTATTTCAACACGATGCATGCTACCGGGTCCGGTCCGTCATGGACATGGGGGGTGACGGTTGTGTTGATGATCGTGATTGCGTGGCTGTCGACGGTGCCTGCGATGGACACATATGAAGAAGCGGAGGCGCGGATATTGACTCCATACGAGCAGAAATTCGCGTCTGCCGAGGGGTTCGAGTTGGCGATGGACACGGTGATTGGCAACTGTTCCATGTGCCATGCCCGTGAACCGGTTTGGGGAAATATGCAGTGGGCGCCAAAGGGTGTTGTGTTGGAAACCAAGGGCGATGTCGCCCGTCATGCCAAGCAGATTTATCTGCATGCGGGCGTGTCCCACGCGATGCCGCCGCCCAATGCGGTGACGATGGATGAGCAAGCGCGCGCCACTTTGGTTGCGTGGTACCGTGCCGCTAACGAGGGCTGATCCGCCTAAGAGAGTTGGCAAACGCAGGTTTCCATGTCAGACCGCGCCTAGAGTTTACTGGCCGAGGCTGACATGATCCCTGTTTCGACGGAAAATACGGCGACGGCTGGTGTGGAGATCGCGCTGGCCGATGTGTGTTTCGAGGTCGATAGTAAGCAGATTTTGCGCGGGATTACGCACAAGACCGCCGCCCACCGCATTGGTATTGTTGGGCGGAACGGGTCGGGAAAGTCCACTTTGGCGCGGGTCATTGCGGGTTTGGTTGCGCCCACGGCCGGACGTGTGCGGGTGGGTGGTCATAACCTGAGCGCGGACCGTAAACAGGCGCTGCGAGAGATCGGGATTTTGTTTCAGAACCCTGATCATCAGATTATTTTCCCCACGGTGCGTGAAGAGATCGGATTTGGTTTACGCCAATTGGGGCAGGGTAAGCAGGCGACGGAAGAGAGCGTGCAGGATACGCTTGCGTTTTTTGGGAAATCGCACTGGGCTGACGCGCATGTTCATACGTTATCGCAGGGTCAGAAACATCTGGTTTGTTTGATGGCAGTGGTGGCAATGGCGCCGAGAATGATCATTCTTGACGAGCCGTTTACCGGACTTGATATCCCCACAAAGGCGCAATTGACCCGCGCGTTGGCGCAATATCGTGGTAGTCTGTTGCATATTACGCATGACCCTGCGGACCTTGCGGAGTACGATCATGTGATCTGGATCGAGCAGGGTGAAATTGTGCAGGCGGGCGAGGCGCGCGCTGTGCTAGATGCCTACGTCAGTGCAATGGAACAGCAGGGGGCATCGGATGATATCGCTATCCTCGCCGGTTAAAACACGCGCACATGGCTGGCCTGCGGGGGTGAAGTTGGCGGCGCTATGTCTGGCCAGCGTGGGATTGTTTTTTGTGGACAGCCTGCTGGTGCAGGGTTTTATTTTTACAGCAGTGGTGGTGGTCTATGCCTTGCCAGGCGGTGTCTTTTTCAAGGCGGGGATGCGCCAGTTGCGCGTGCTTTGGCCGTTTGTTTTGGTTGTTGCTGTCTGGCATTTCTGGACGGGTGATATGGCGCTGGGGCTGGTCATTGTTTTGCGGCTTTTGTCGGCGGTGGGGTTGGCCAATCTGGTCACGATGACCACGCTGTTGTCGGATATGATTGACGTGGTGCGCGTGTTGACAAGGCCCTTGACGCGTCTAGGTCTGAACACCGCTGCGTTGGAAATGTCGATGGCGCTGGTGATCCGTCTGACACCTGTTCTGGCACAAAAGGGCGGGTATCTTTCGCAGGCGTGGCGGGCGCGGTCGCCCCGACGTCCTAGCTGGCGAATTCTATTGCCCTTCACTGTTCTGGCGCTAGACGATGCTGATCATGTGGCGGATGCGTTGCGCGCGCGTGGCGGTTTTAACCCTCTAAAGGAGATCGAATAATGGAAAAGAATGTGGCGTTAATTGCGCTGTTTGCGGCATTGATCGCGGCGTTGGGATTGATCCCCAAGATCACCTTGGGGTTCGGGGTGCCGATTACGGCGCAAACCTTGGGCGTGATGATGTGTGGCACGGTTTTAGGATCGAAACGTGGTGCGCTTGCGGTGTTGTTGTTTTTGCTTTTGGTGGCGATTGGCCTGCCGTTGTTGTCAGGCGGGCGCGGCGGTTTGGGCGCGTTTGCGACACCTGCGGCGGGGTTCTTGGTGGGCTGGCCTGTGGGCGCGTTTGTGACTGGTTTGATCATGGAAAAGTGGCGCGGCGCGCCCCTTACTTTGGTCGGGATCACGGCGGCAACGGTTGGCTGTATTATAGTGCTGTATATTTTCGGTATCGTGGGCATGGCCATCGCGCTGGATAAAACCGTGATTGAAGCGACCGCGCTGGTTGCTGCGTTTATTCCCGGTGATCTGATCAAGGCGGGCATCGCGGGTATGTTGACGGCAGCATTGGCGCGCGCGCGTCCTGCCAGTGTTTTGTCGCGCAGATCGATTTAAAGTGGTGCGCCGCGACCTGTGATTGGTCGCGGCGCGTTTTTTGTTAGTCGATCAATGCGTTGAGTGTGGCCGAGGGCCGCATTACGGCGGCGGTTTTGGCCGCATCACCATTGTAGTAGCCACCCAGATCAACGGGCTTGCCTGCGCCTGACTTCAGCTCGGACAGGATGGTGTCCGCGTTATCGGCCAAGGCTTTGGCAAGTGGTGCGAAGGTTGCGGCCAAGTCGGCATCGTCCGATTGCGCAGCCAAGGCTTCGGCCCAGTACATTGCAAAGTAGAAGTGCGAGGCGCGGTTGTCGTCTTGCCCCACTTTGCGGCCCGGGGATTTGCCGTTTGCGAGCAGTTTCTCGGTGGCCAGATCGCTGGCTTGACCCATGATCCGTGACTTTGCAGTGCCTATGAAACGCAAGCTTTCGCTAAGCGCACAGAATTCGCCAAGGCTGTCCCAACGCAGGTGGTTTTCTTCCAGCAATTGCTGCACGTGCTTGGGTGCCGAGCCGCCAGCGCCGGTTTCAAACATGCCGCCGCCCTGCATCAGTTTCACGACCGAGAGCATCTTGGCCGATGTGCCAACCTCAAGGATTGGGTACAGGTCGGTGAGGTAGTCGCGCAGCACGTTGCCGGTGATCGCGATGCAGGTTTTACCCTCGCGGATGTCCTCGAAAGAGGCGCGAGTTGCGGGGGTTGGTGCCATGATTTCGAATTTGTCAGCCACGCCTTTTTCCTGCAACGCAGCTTTGACGTATTTGATTAGTTCTGCATCGTGGGCGCGGTTGGCGTCGAGCCAGAAGATCGCGCGGCAGTTTTCAGCGGCTTGACGCTCGATTGCCAGCTCGATCCAGTTCTCGATTGGCGCTTGGCGGGCCGATGCCATGCGCCAGATGTCGCCAGCCTCGACAACGTGGGATGTCAGAACGGTATCGCCGTTCATGACGCGCATTGTGCCACCTTGGGACAGCTCGAACGTGGTCGGGTGCGAGCCGTATTCTTCGGCTTTCTGCGCCATCAGGCCGACGTTTTGCACGGTGCCTGCGGTGGCTGGATCGAGTGCGCCGGTTTCTTTGAAATAGTCGATAGTTTCGGCGTAAACACCTGCATAAGAGCTGTCGGGGATCACGCAGGTTGTGTCTGCTTCGGAGCCGTCAGGACCCCACCCTTTGCCGCCAGCGCGGATCACGGAGGGCATGGATGCGTCGATGATCACGTCGGATGGCACGTGCAGGTTGGTGATGCCTTTGTCGGAATTCACCATGTAAAGCGGTGGGCGTTTGGCGAGTGTTTCGTTGATCTCGGACACGATCGCAGCACCGTTATCCATGTCGCCGATTTTGGCGAGCATGTCGCCAAGGCCCGCGTTCGGGCTAATGCCAGCGGCGTCAAAGGCGGCGCCGTGTTTTGCGAAAACAGGAGCGAGATACTGGCGCACAGCGTGGCCGAAGATGATTGGGTCGGAGACCTTCATCATCGTGGCTTTCATGTGCAAGGAATAGAGTGTGCCTTCGGAGGCGACATCAGCGATTGTTTTGTCGAAGAAAGCGGTCAGCGCTTTGGCGGACATGAATGTCGCGTCAACGATGGTGCCTGCGGGCATTGCAAGGCCGTCCTTCATGACGGTCACGCCATTGCCGGTGTCCAATTCAATGCGCAGGGTAGCTGCTTTGGCCAGTGTTACGGATTTCTCGTTGGAGAAGAAGTCGCCGCCGTCCATTGTGGCAACGCGGGTTTTGCTGGTTTTTTCCCATTTTCCCATGCGGTGCGGGTTGGCGCGCGCGAATGCTTTTACGGCGGATGGGGCGCGGCGGTCGGAGTTGCCTTCGCGCAGGACGGGGTTCACAGCGGAGCCTTTGATCGCGTCAAAACGAGCGCGCACGTCTTTTTCTGCGTCTGTTTGCGGATCTTCGGGGTAGTCGGGCAGTTTGTAACCTTGGGATTGCAGTTCTTTCAGAGCGGCGACAAGTTGCGGCACCGAAGCCGAGATATTTGGCAGTTTAATCACGTTGGCGTCAGGGGTTTTCACCAGTTCGCCAAGTTCCGCCAGCGCGTCGGACCGGGCCTGAGCAGGGGTCAGCGCCTCTGGGAATGTTGCCAGAATACGGCCCGCCAACGAGATGTCGCGGGTTTCGATGCTTAGGTCTGCTGCGCCCAGAAATTTTTGCAGGATCGGCAGCAAAGAGGCGGACGCCAGCTGTGGTGCTTCGTCAACTTTGGTGTAGATAATATCGGCCATGATGTTTTCTCGTTTCGGTTCGGTTGATGCTAGGGACCCTTTACACTCATTGTATACCATTGTCCACAATGACAGCGGCGGGGTCCGGTCTGTCGCAAGTGTATTATCAATTTTTGCAAGCGACACCCTTTTGCGCGGGGCTGCGCGGTTTTAGTTGGAAAAATGGCGGCAAAAGGGTTGGATGGTTGCAACCAAATCCGAAAGGCTGACCTATGTCCAAGAATTCATATTACGCGCCCGCTGGCGGCTTGTTGCCCCAAACGCAGATCACCACTGATCGGGCCATGTTTACCGATGCCTATGCCGTGATTCCCAAAGGCACGTTTAGCGATATCGTTACGAGTTTGCTGCCGTTTTGGGACGGTGCGCGATTCTGGGTAATGGCGCGTCCCTTGTCCGGTTTTGCCGAGACGTTTTCGCAGTATATTGGCGAGCTTGTTCCGAATGGCGGGTCGGATAAGCCAGAGACCGATATGACTGCGGAGGCGGTGATTTTTGTGGTGCAGGGTCAGGTGACGCTGACGATTGATGATGTTGTGCATGTGATGGAGGAGGGCGGTTATGCGTATTTACCGCCGACCTGCAATTGGACCATCCGTAATAAAACCGATGCGCTGGCGAAGTTTCATTGGGTGCGCAAGGCTTATGAATTTGTCACAGGGTTGGATGCGCCAGAGGCGTTTGTCACCAATGAGAACGATATTGCGCCCACTGTGATGCCCGATACCAATGGCGCGTGGGCGACGACGCGGTTTGTGGATGTGACCGATGTTCGCCATGATATGCATGTCACGATTGTGACGTTCCAGCCCGGTGGTGTGATCCCGTTTGCCGAAACCCATGTGATGGAACACGGGTTATATGTTTTGGAAGGCAAAGCGGTGTACCGGTTGAATCAGGATTGGGTCGAGGTTGAGGCAGGCGATTTTATGTGGTTGCGAGCGTTTTGCCCGCAAGCGTGTTATGCGGGTGGTCCTGGTCCGTTCCGCTATCTGCTCTATAAAGATGTGAACCGCCAGATGAAGTTTTCCGGCGGGTTTGCCAAATAGACTGCATCAAGCACGATCAACCCAATTTCAAGGAGATAGCGATGAGTGGATTTCTGACGACACATGTTCTGGATACGGCGCATGGTTGCCCTGCGCCTGATATGAAGATCGAACTGTTCAGGATTGATGGTGAGAGCCGCACGTTACTGAAAACAATGACCACCAACGCGGACGGTCGCACGGACGCGCAGATTTTGCCTGCGGAAGAGTTCGCGACCGGCACTTACGAGTTGATTTTCCATGCCGGTGACTATCTCGATAGCTGTGGCATGGGGTTGATCGAGCCCAAGTTTCTGGATCTGATCCCGATCCGTTTTGGCATGTCGGAGATGAGCCATTATCATGTGCCATTGCTGTTATCGCCCTATTCGTTCTCGACCTATCGCGGCAGCTAATTTAAAGCGCCTCGCGTTTGTGGATTTTCCTGTCTTATAAGGAGGTCTGAGACGATGATGGTTTTGGATCGGCCTTTAAGGCATGGGTAGATTCCGTTGTTTCTGGCAAGGGAACGATGACAATGATGCGTGTTAAAAATCAGTTGCAGTGGTTTCTGATACCGTTAACATCGTGTCATTCTCATCGGGGTTTGTCCCCGTGACATCACATAAAAGGATTGCCCCGTGACCCGTAATTCCATTTTAAGCATGAGCGCGATTGTCGCCATGGCCCTGAGTGCGACTGTTGCAAATGCACAGGACGCCGATATTTCCGGCTCTGATCTGGTGGTTTATACCCCCAATGAAGAAGGCATGTTGGATAGTTTGATCCCTGTTTTCGAGGCTGAATCCGGTGTGACGGTGCAGTTGATCACCGCTGGCACGGGCGAGTTGTATCAGCGTATTCGCAGCGAGGCGGGCAATCCGCAGGGCGATATTATGTTTGGTGGCGGGGCTGCGCAGGCGAGTGCGAATAGCGAGCTTTGGGCGGAATTTGTGTCGGCCAATGACGGCGATATGGTGGAAGCTGGCAAGAACACTTCTGGAAATTTCACGCCTTATCAGGCGGATGGATCCAACTTGCTGGTGAACCTTGAGGAAGCGGAAGAGTTGGGTGTTTCAATCACCAGCTATGCCGATTTGTTGCAGCCGGAGTTGTTTGGCAAGATTGCCTTTGGTGACCCGACGGCGTCTTCGTCTGCCTTTGCCCAGTTGACCAATATGTTGAAGGCGGTTGGCGGCGATTATGAGAGCGATGCGTCGTGGGACTATGTTGCCGCGCTTGTGAAGCAATTGGATGGCGTCACGATTGGGTCGTCGACGCAGGTTGCACAGGATGTGGCCAATGGTGAGTATGTTGTTGCGTTGACCTATGAGCCGCTGTCGTTGAATTTTGTGCGCAGTGGTGCGCCTGTCGAGATTGTTTATCCGAGTGAGGGTGCGGCGTTTTTGCCAGCGACAATTCAGGTGATTAAGGACGGGCCAAATGCGCCGGCGGCCGAGGCGTTTATTGACTTTATCACGTCGGACGTGGCCCAGACGATCATTGCCGAAGATACGGCAGGGCGTCCGTTGCGTGAGGGTGTTGTGAAGCCTGGTTTGCCAGCGTTTTCCGAGTTTGCCACCATTACGGAGGACGGTGAATATGTTGCCGGGAACCGGGATGCGATTGTTGCGCGGTATAAAACTATCCTTGAGGCGCAGTTTTAATGCATCGATTTAAGACGTTGAGGTTTGCACGATGACGACGATCACGCTGCGCGATTTGCGCAAGGAATATGGCGATCAGGTTGCCATTCCGAACCTCAATTTGGACATTCGCGACGGCGAGTTTTTCACGTTACTTGGCCCTTCGGGCTGTGGGAAAACCACGCTGTTGCGGATGATTGCCGGATTCAATTCGATCGAATCCGGCACCATTTCGTTTGATGACGCGGTGGTGAATGACCGATCACCTGCCGCGCGCAATATCGGGATGGTGTTCCAGAACTATGCGCTGTTTCCGCAGATGACGGCGGGCAAGAACGTGGCGTTTGGGTTGCAGACACGAAATGTTGGCAAAGCCGAGAATACGCGCCGCGTTGGTGAGGCGTTGGATGCGGTGCATATGGCGCATTTGAAAGACCGGATGCCCGGTGCGATGTCGGGCGGGCAGCAGCAGCGTGTTGCCTTGGCGCGTGCCTTGGTCATTCAGCCTGCGGTGTTGTTGATGGACGAGCCATTGTCGAACCTTGATGCCAAGTTGAGGGTGGAGATGCGCGATGCTATTCGTGATGCACAGCGGGCTTCGCAGATCACGACGGTTTATGTGACCCATGACCAAGAGGAAGCGATGGCGGTGTCGGATCGCATTGCGGTGATTAACCTTGGTGTGGTGCAGCAGGTGGGGTCGCCTGCCGAGATTTATCGCACGCCTGCCAATACATTTGTGGCGCAGTTTATTGGCAAGACAAATTTACTGGATCGCGAGATTGTGGCGCGTGATGGGGTGAGTGTAATTGATTTGGGCGATGGTGTGTTGCGCGATGTGACGACCATGGTGCAGGACGGTTTTTTAGGGTCTGTCCAAGTGTCTGTGCGCCCTGAAGCGGTGCATGCGTCGGGTGACGGGGTGAGTGCTGAAGTGATTGACGAGACGTTTTTGGGGTCTCATTCGCAGGTGCGTGCGCGGTTGAATACCGGTGAGATCGTCGAGTTTTTGGAGTTTTCGCATCGTCCGTCGCGGTGGGCGCGCGGCGATACCGTGGCGCTAGCGCTGGATCTGGAGATGCTGACGTTTTTTGATGCCAAGACGGGTGAAACGGTGATGCGCGGACCTGTGTCGTGAAGTTGCCGGGCGAACGTTATGACGGATGGACGTCGATTGCGCTAGCGCTGACGGCGGGATATTTGCTGATGGTGATCTGGCCGTTGTGCATGGTTTTGGTCGATAGTGTGCAAAGCGAAGACCAGTTTACTTTGGAAGGTTTCGCCAAGTTTTTCTCGTCACGATTGTATTACGGCACTTTGGTCAACAGCATGATGGTGACAGTTTGCGTGACTGTGCTTGCGTTGATGATCGCGTTTCCGCTGGCGTATTTCATGACGATGTTTCGTATTCGCGGTAATCGCACGATACAGATGTTGATTTTGGCGTCGATGATGTCGCCGCCGTTTATTGGCGCTTATTCGTGGATCTTGTTGCTGGGCAATAATGGCATGATTACCAAATGGGTCGAGACGACATTCGGGATTGATGCGCCGAGTATTTACGGATTTCCGGGGATTGTATTGGTGTTGACGTTGCAGTTGGTGCCGCTGATTTTTACCTATCTGATGGGCGCGTGGCGCACGATTGATGTATCGCTTTTGGAGGCTGCCGAGAGCATGGGTGTGACCGGTTGGCGGCGTGCCTTGCAGGTGATTTCGCCGCTGTTGTTTCCGACGGTTTTGGCCGGCAGTTTGTTGGTTTTTGTACGTGCCTTTGCCGATTTTGGCACGCCTATGTTGATCGGGCAGGGGTTTCGCACAGTGCCGGTGTTGATCTACAGCTCGTTCATTGGCGAGGTCAGTATCGATAAAAACTTTGCGGCGGCCGTGTCGGTGATTGTGATTATGGTTACGCTGGCGGTGTTTTTGGTGCAAAAATATATCGTCAACCGTCGCCAGATTTCGATGACCGCGTTGCGCACGATTGAGGCGGTGCCGTTGCGCGGGTGGCGCGGTGTCGCGATGCATGCTTATGTTTACGGGTTTCTTGTGCTGGCGCTTGCGCCGCTGGTTGTGGTGGTTGTCAGTTCGTTTCGCAAGACGCTGTATGGGCAGTTTGTGGCGGGATACACGCTTGATAACTATGTGGATTCGCAGCGTGATATCATCCGTTATGCCACAAATACCTTTAGTATCGGGTTGAGTGCGCTGGCGACTTTGGTCGTGATTGCGGTATTGGTGGCCTATCTGACTGTGCGCCGCAAAGGTGCGTTGAGCAATACGCTCGATACGATGACGATGGTGCCATATGTTGTGCCCGGGTTGGTGATCGGGATTGCCTTGGTCACAACGTTTAGTCAGGGGCCGTTGGTATTGACGGGGACGTTTACCATTATGGTCTTGGCGTTGACGCTGCGCCGGTTGCCTTATGCGGTGCGGTCCACCACGGCGTTGATGTATCAGATTAGCCCGAGTATCGAGGAGGCCGCGATCAGTTTGGGGGCGTCCAAGACTCGCACATTGCTGCGTATTATTGTGCCGGCCCTTGCGCCGGGTATCTTGGCGGGTGCAGTGTTGAGTTGGGTCACGATTATCACCGAGCTAAGCACGACGTTGTTTTTGTATAATACCTCGACGCAGACCTTGTCGTTGGGGATTTATGCCGAGGTGATCCGTGGGCAATTGGGGACGGCTGCGGCGCTGTCTACGCTATTGTTGGTTCTGACAATGGCCTCTTTGTTCTTGCTGATGCGCTTGCCTGGTAGTCGCGAAAATATGGTTTGATAAAGGCTCGAAAATTTTTGCGGAAGAGATGAAAAAACTCTTGGGAACGTTCCCACGGTATGCTAGCATTCTGTAAGCGCAGATCGGGGAGGTCTCTTGTCATTATGAAAAAGCACCGCCAGCAGATCACGATACTGGATGTGGCGCGTTTGTCGGGCCTGTCGAAAAGCACCGTGTCGCGTGCATTGTCGGGTGCGACGAATATCTCGCAGGATGCGCAGGATAAGGTGGCGCAAGTTGTCGCCGAGACCGGCTATCGCCCCAATGATATCGCGCGCAGTTTGCGGTCGGGTCGCACGGGGATTGTCGGGTTATTGATCCCTGATATTGCCAACCCGTTTTGGGCCGATGTGGCACGTGGTGCGCAGGATGCGGCGGCAGAGGTCGGGATTTCGGTTTTGATTTTCAGCTCTGACTGGGATCCCGCGCGTGAAAAACAGCATTTGCAAGCGCTGGTGCAGGCCCGCGTGGACGGGGCGATTGTGAACCCTGTGCGTGATGGGTTGTCCGAGATTGCGCATTTTGATTTGCCAACGGTTTTGATTGGCTCGTCTGCCAGCCGGTTTCCCGCGTTGACGTCTGTGTCGAGTGATATTGATCAGGGTGTAGCGATTGCGTTGGACCGGATTGCCGCCAGTGGGTTGGGGGTGCCTGCGTTTTTGGTCGGCGATGAGGAGCGCAGTGCGCGTGCGCGGTTTTTAAAGGCGGTGCAGGCGTGGGCGGACCTCGCTGGCGTTGTTTGTGATGATCTGGTGCTGGCAAATGGTAAGTATAGTGTGGACGGGGGCCGGATCGCGACGGAAGCGTTGCTGGATGGCGGTGCGGTGCCGCGCGCGATTTTTGCGGCGAATGATTTGATGGCTTTGGGGGCGATGCAGGCCCTGCGAAATCGCGGAATTTCCTGCCCTGATACGGTGGCGGTTTTGGGGTTTGACGGGATTGCAGCGGGTGAGGTTACGACCCCTGCGCTGACGACTGTGGAGAAACCTTCGCGTCAGATCGGCGAGGAATCGTTCCGGTTATTGATCAAGGCGATCAAGGGCGAGCAGGGTGCGCATGTGACGCTACCGTGCCGTTTGCGTGAGCGTGGCACGTTGCCGGACCTTGCGCAGCCGCGCCGTCCTGCGTTGGTGGGATAGAAAATGGACAAAGTTTTGCGTGAAGGTGGGAACGGTCCCATGACGGCGGATCGCGGTGCGGAGCATGACAGTCGGTTTATGCGGCTGCGCGACAGTTTTGCAAAGTGGTGGCCCTATTATTTGATGATGTTGCCGGGGTTGGTATACTTTGGCGTGTTTCATTATTTGCCCGTTTGGGAAGCAAAGTTGGCGTTTGAGGATCTGCGGATTATCGGGCCGAATATCTGGGTCGGGATGAAGCATTTTGCGCAATTATTTGCGTCTCCTGCGTTTGCGCAGGTGTTGTGGAATACATTGATTATTTCGGCGATGAAGATCGTGTTTGTGTTTCCTTTGCCGATTTTTCTGGCGCTTTTGATTAACGAGGTGCGCAATCCACGGTTTCGCCAATCGGTGCAGTCAGTGATTTACCTGCCGCATTTCCTATCGTGGGTGGTGATTGCGGGGATTTTCATTGGTGCACTGTCGCCTGCGGATGGGGCGGTGAACGATTTGCGTGATGCTGTTGGCTTGGACCGTCGTAGCTATATGACCGATTACGGTGCGATCCGTTGGGTGTTGGTCTGGTCAGAGGCGTGGCGTAGTTCGGGGTGGGATTCGTTGTTGTATTTCGCGGCTATCATGTCGATCGACCCGCAACTTTACGAGGCCGCGGAGATGGACGGGGCCAGCCGTTGGCACAAGATGCGTCATATCACTTTGCCGGGTATTGTGCCGACAATTGCCACGCTGTTTATCCTGAATGTGGGCCTGTTTTTGAATGCCGGGTTTGATCAGGTGTTCAACCTGACCAATGACGCCATTCGCGACCGGATCGATATTATCGACACCTATGTTTACCGCCTTGGGATTACGGGTGGGCAGTTCAGCCTCGCCACTGCGGCGGGCCTGTTCAAGGGTGTGATTGGCATGGTGATGATGCTTGGTGCGCATTTCCTGTCCAAGCGTTTGACAGGCAAGGGGGTCTGGTAATGGCATCGCAAAACCGCACAGGGCTTGAACGGGTTGAGGGCGTGATTATTGTATCGGTGCTGCTTGCGCTGGTGGTGATCACTGTGCAGCCGATTTTGAACTTGCTGGCGATATCGCTGTCCGACCCTGCGAATGTGCCGGGTATGAGCGGACTAGCGGTGATCCCCGAGGGGTTGTCGTTTGATATCTGGACCCTGCTTGCCAATCATCCGGCGGTGCAGCGCGGGCTGGTGAATTCGCTGTTTATCACGTTGGCCGCCACGTTGTTGAACGTGACGTTTACCGCGTTGATGGCCTGGGCGTTGTCGCGTCAGCGTTTGCCGCTACGCCGTACGATTTTCATTCTGGTCTTGATTACCATTGTGTTCGAGCCGGGTATTATCCCCGACTATTTTGTGATGCGCCGCTTGGGTCTGCTGGACGAATATGCCTCTGTGATCATCTTTAAGATGGTGAATGCATGGTATCTGATTATTTTGATCCGGTTCTTTGAGGAGGTTCCCGAGGAGCTGATCGAGGCCGCCGAGTTGGATGGGGCTAACCCGTTTCAGGTGTTCTGGCGTGTGGTTTTGCCGCTGGCCAAGCCTGCGTTGGCGACGATCACCCTGTTTTACATCGTCTATCACTGGAACGACTTCCTGCGCCCGATGATCTATTTCAACGATCAGGATAAATGGCCATTGCAAGTAGTTTTGCGCCAGTTTGTTCTGGTCGGTGACAAGGCGGCGATTGTCGGGTTGGAATCTATGGGCAGCTATACGGGTGCCAGCCAGATTGATTTCAAAGCGTTCCGTGCGGGCATGATTTTGTTCACGATTTTGCCAGTGCTGATGATTTATCCGCTGATTTTGAAGTATTTCACTAAAGGCACCATGTCAGGTGCTTTAAAATAACCGCATCAAAGGGAGGACCACGATGCCTAGAATGACCACAACCCGCCGCGCCCTACTTGCTGGCGTTTCAGCCCTACCGTTTCTTGGCATGTTGCCAAGTATGGCGATGGCTGCGTCCGGCACCGTCCGGATCGTGATGAAGGATCTTTTGACGTCCAACCCCGAAGATGTGGATCACATGGCCCGCATCGAGGAAGCGCTGCGCGCGCAGGGTCATGATATCACGCTCGAGATTGTTGACCTGCCGTCCGAGGGTTATGCTGAAAAGCTGAACCTGATGCTCTTGTCGGGTGATATTCCGGATTTGATTTATTTTCAGGGCGGTGACGAGCAGATTTCCCAGCAGGGTGTTTTGCAGGATTTGAATCCGCTGATTGCGCAGACGACATACCTGAAAGATGCGCTATGGCCGCATAATGAGGCGCGTTTGGCGAACTATCCTTACCTGCTTTATGTCTATCCGCCGCGCACTAAATCGCCAGTGATGCGTGCCGATTTGCTGGCCGCGACGGGCGTGCCTGCGCCGACTGACCTGGACACGTGGGACGCGATGTTGCGTGCTATTCCAGGTGCCCAAGCGGGCGATACGACTTTCAAATACGGGATTATTGCGCCTGATAATACGGCTGAGTTGGATGCGGTGTTTGACCCTGCGTTTGGGATCGAGACCACATGGATGCAGGACGAAACAGGTGCATGGACCAATTCGCGTGTCAGCGCAGGTGAACGTGCCAAGTTGGCGTGGTATGCCAGCCTGTTTGCCGACGGCGTGCTTGACCCCGAGTTTGTGACCACGAACTGGGAAGCGAAAGAGGACAAGTTTTACACCGGTGGCGTTGGTGTTGTGATGGGCTCTGCCGGTCCTGTGATCGGGATTTACGAGAACAAGATGGCACAGGTTAATCCGGGTGCCGAGATGGTGTTGTTGGAGCCTGCAGCAGGTTTGCAGGCAGTTGACGTGTCCAAAGAAAGCCGTGGGTTTGCGGTGCCTGTGACCTCGGAAAACCCCGAGGCTGTGATGGCGTTTCTGGACTTTGTCGCCAGTCCTGACGGGCAGTTCCTTGACCGTCTGGGGTTCGAGGGCAAGCATTATACCCGTGACGGTGACACGCTGACGGCGACTGCGGAATTTGGCGCATGGTATCCGCGGTTCATCATTGCCGATCCGTCGGAATACACGCCACCGATTAATGCTTTGTCAGATCTGGCGCAGGGATCGCTGGATCAGGGTGTTACGCATTTCCGTCCTGATAATGCGTTTGTCTGGCCGTCTGAACTGGCCGCTGCTGTGGACGGCGCGGAGAGCTATTACCGCACGGCTGTGTTCCGTTTTGTATCGGGCAATTTGTCGATCGAGGATGATTGGGATGCCTATGTACAGGGCTGGTTGGATGCTGGTGGTCAGGCGATGACCGATTATGCACGGACACTGATGTAATGGGTAAGACGGAAAATAAAGGCGGCTCCGCATTGCGGGGTCGTGTCCGTGCGGTGGTTCATGGCGTTGCTTATGGCGACGCTATGGGCGCGCCTGTCGAGAAACTGTCTGCCGCTGAAATTCGCGAGCGCTATGGTCGTGTGACGTCACTGCGTACCAAATGGCACCGCGACGGGCAAAGCGAAGCGGCGCGCAATGGCCGTGTCAGGGGCAACGGCATTGTCACCGATGACACCGCCATGACGCTGGGCCTGATGCGGATTTATCAGCGCGAGCTGCGGCATCTTGATGCTTGGGACATGGGTGATGGCATGGTCCGCGAGATCACCTGGGAGCGGCTTTGGGTGCCAGAGTTGCAACGCGAAGCGCCGCTGATTGAGCGGTTGTTCTACCCCGAAAAGTGGATTTTTCAGCGGCATCAATTGTCGGGCTGTGATCCGCGTCAGGGTGGTGTTGGCAATATGGTGAACTGCGGTGCTGCGATGTATATCGCGCCTGTGGGTGTGGTGAATGCGGGTGATCCCAAGGCGGCCTACGACGAGGCGATCAATTTCGCGATGGGCCACCAGCAAAGCTATGGCCTTGAAGCGGCAGGGGTTTTGGCGGGCGCAATTGCGCAGGCCTTTGTGCCGGATACGACGGTAGATGATATTGTGCGTGTGGCCCACGACCTAGCGCATGACGGCACCCGCACGGCGATTGCGGCGATTGTCGAGGCTGCCGAGGACCTGCGCCAGAAAGGTGCGGACGCCGATGAGGTCACTGATGTGTTCCATAAGATCATCGCGCAATTTTCGGTGATGGGCGACGATCTGGTGCATACGCCCGAAAAGGCGGGTCGTGCGACCGATGCTTATCAGCCGTCACGTTTGCTCTCTATTGAGGAGTTGCCGCTGGCGCTGGGGTTCTGCATCACGACTGCTGGCGATTTCAAGCAGGCGGTTGAGGACGGGATCAATTCGGGTCGCGATACGGATTCTATCGGAGTCATGGCGGGGGCTGTTTTGGGCGCGCTGCATGGCGAGCGGGTGATTGATCCTGAGGACGCGGCATTGCTTGATGAATCTAACAGGCTAGACCTGACCGCGCTTTCTGACCGCTTTACTGACACTGTGACGGATATTCACACCGCTGACGCGGCGCGCGCTGAACTGGCGCAATCCACACGTAGCAAACTGACGACAAAGGCCACTTAATGACACCTGACCAAATCCGCGAAAAAATCTATGCTGGCATCTTAGGCAAAGCTGCAGGCGTGCGTTTGGGCGCGCCGGTTGAGCCGACCGCATGGACCCATGACCGCATCCGCGACACCTACGGCGAATTGACTGGATACGTCCGTGATTACCGCAACTTTGCAGCGGATGATGACACAAACGGGCCGTTCTATTTTGTTCGCCCGCTGTGGGATGAGGGTACGTTGACACCAGCGTCGGCTGGCCGGAACTGGTTGAATTATATAGCAGACGGGCATGGTATGTTGTGGTGGGGCGGCTTTGGCATCTCGACCGAGCAGACTGCTTACACGCATTTGCAGGCGGGGATTGTACCGCCCGAGACGGGATCGATTGCGCGCAATGGTTTGATTTCTGCCGAGCAGATTGGCGGTCAGATTTTTAGCGATTGTTGGGGTTGGGTCAATCCGGGTGATCCGGCAAAAGCCGCGGAGATGGCACGAATTGCGGGGTGTGTATCGCATGATGGCGAGGCGTTGGAGGGGGCTGCGTATGTTGCGGCGGCCACTGCTGCGGCGTTTACCGCGAGTGATATTCAGGAAGTGCATGAGATTGCCCGCAGTTATGTGGCTGATGGCACTGCGTATGCTGCTGTTTTGGATGCGGTTGTGGCGTGGCATAAGGCACACCCTGACGACTGGCGGTCGTGTTTTGCGATGCTGGAGCGTGATTTTGGTTATGATAAATGGACCGGCGTTTGCCATGTGATTCCCAATGCGGGGGTTGTCGTTTTGGGGCTGCTATACGCGCAGGGCGACATGCCGCGCGCGATTGAGATTACCTCGATGTGCGGTTGGGATACCGATTGTAACGCGGGCAATGCGGGTAGCATTGTAGGCATTTTGCAAGGTGTGCAGACCGATTGGGACAGATATCGCCGTCCGATCAATGACACGCTGATTGTGTCTGGTGTGACGGGGGCGATGAATATTGTAGATATCCCCAGCTTTGCGCGCGACCTGACGGTGCTGGCCTTGCGCCAGATCGGCGGCGCGGTGCCTGACGGGTGGGAGGCGCAGGCGCATATGCGCGGCGTTGATTTCGATTTCACCCTGCCGGGTGTTACTCATGGCATCAGGGCCGAAGGATCGCACCGTTTGCGGGTGATGCCGGGGTTGCGTGAGGATGCGTTGGCGGTTCAGATTGACCGCTGGGCAGGCGGCGAAAACGGTCGCGTGTTTTGGAAACCGTTCTACCGCCAGGCCGATTTTGACGATAACCGCTATCGTCCGATGCTGTCGCCAGTGGCAGCGAACGGGCAAGAGGTGACGTTATCGTTGCGCGGGACAGAGCCTATTGAAGGCCCGCGTGCGGTGCAATTCGTGCCATATATCCGCCGCGCGATGTCTGGCGAGATCGAGGAATTGGGTGCTTGGCAGGACTTGCCGCGCGACTGGAAAGAAGTCAGCGTAACCTTGCCTGAGGGCGATGAGGCGATTGACGAGATTGGCATCAAGCTAGAACAGCAGGATGAGAAACGCGTCTTGATGTATGTTGAGTTGCGTCATCTGCGGATTTCGGGGCTGGGGCATACGGTGATTGATCCACGGCTTGAGGCCGAAGAATGGGGTGTTGTCAGTCGCTTTACGTTCAACCGTGGGGTGTGGGGTTTGCAGGATGGCTGTATCACGGGGACGACGCAAACAGACGCCGACCTGTGGACTGGCCACCATTTTGCTGCTGACCAGATTGTGACGGCGAAAATCACGCGCAAGATGGGTGATAGTCATCTGATCGTGGCCCGTGCCAGCGGCAACGCGCGTTATTATGCGGCCGGTATCGAGGATGGGCAGGCCGTGATTGTTGCCGAGGATTTTGGTACCACTGTGCTGGCACGCGGCGAGATTGATGGGGCGCTGGACGGTCAGATCACGCTTGTTTTCTCGGCTATCGGGGATCAACTGACGTTGCAGGTCAACGGTGAAACCGTCCTGACCACCACCGATACCCGTCATCCAAGGGGTATGTCGGGGCTGCGCATGGCAACGGCGGGCCAGATCCTTTGTCACCACTTTGAAATTATGGAGAGCTAAGCGATGGGCCAAATCACCTTAGACAATATCGGCAAAAGCTATGGCAAGGTCGAGATATTGTCGGGCATTAACCTAGAGATTACCGAGGGTGAATTTGTGGTGCTGGTTGGCCCGTCCGGTTGCGGAAAATCGACCCTTTTGCGGATGATTGCGGGGTTGGAGGATATCAACAAGGGGCAGATCATCATTGATGGTGTGACCGCCAATCGTATCCCTGCAAAGAAGCGTGGGCTTGCGATGGTGTTTCAATCTTATGCGCTATATCCGCATATGAATGTGGCGGATAACATGAGTTTTGCGCTGCGTTTGGCACGTGCGCCCAAGGCGGAAATCGCGCAAAAGGTAAAGCATGCGGCGGATATTCTGGGGCTGACCGATTATCTGGACCGTGTGCCGCGCGAACTGTCGGGCGGCCAGCGGCAGCGCGTTGCGATGGGCCGCGCGATTGTGCGTGATCCAGAGGCGTTTTTGTTTGACGAACCGCTGTCGAACCTTGATGCCAAGCTGCGGGTGCGGATGCGGTCGGAGATCAAAAAGCTACATCAGCGTTTGGGCAAGACGATGATTTATGTGACCCATGACCAGACGGAAGCCATGACAATGGCCGACAGGATTGTTGTGCTGAATGACGGGGGAATTGCGCAGGCTGGACCGCCAAAAGAGCTATACGCCAATCCTGAGTCGCAGTTTGTTGCCAGCTTTATCGGGTCGCCCGAGATCAATATTTTGCCAGCAAAATCGCATGGTCCCGAGGCGTTGCATGTCACGTTGGATGACGGCACTAAATTGCCGTTGCCACGCGGTTTAAATCTGCCCGCCGGCACATCCGTGAATTATGCGGTGCGCCCGCAGACGATTGCGTTAGATCCCAGCGGGACGCCGGCAAAGGTTGTTCTGGTTGAGCCGACAGGTGAGGTGGTCGAAGCATCATTGACCTTGGCGGGTCATGATATTGTGGCCGTGTTGCCAGAGGCCGCAGGGCTAAAGACCGGCGATGATATTCACATCGGGATTTTGCCTGACCGCATTTTTGTGTTCGATGCGCAGACTGGCGGCCGTTTGATATGACATGGGCGCGTGCAGACTGGTGTGATGATAAGCGCGGGCCAATGGTGGGCTTGCGGGTATTGGACCTGTCGCGCCTTGTAGCGGGTAATATGACCTCGCTTCAGATGGCGGATTTTGGAGCTGAGGTCATCAAGGTCGAACCTTTGCCGCGCGGTGATCCACTGCGCGCGTGGCAGCAGCAGGGCGTGTCGAGTTTCTGGAAAGCCTACGCGCGCAACAAGCAATCGCTAGGTCTTGATTTTCGCACTGACGGGGCCGCGCAGGTGTTGGAAGCGCTGATTGCGGGTGCTGACGTTGTGATCGAAAACTTTCGACCTGGCACGTTCGAGCAGATGGGGTTTGCGCCTGAGGACTTGCTAAAGCGTTATCCTGAATTGATTATTCTGCGGATTTCCGGTTTTGGGCAGGTCGGTCCTTATGCCAAACGTCCGGGATTTGGCACGTTGATCGAAGGCATGTCGGGGTTTGCTGCGCGTAATGGTCCGGCGGGCGGCGAGCCGTTACTGCCGCCGCTGGCGCTGGCTGATATGGTTGCAGGGCTTTACGGGGCCAATGCGGTGTCGATGGCGCTGCGTGCGCGCGATGCAGGGCAGGGGGGGCAAGCGATTGATCTATCCCTGCTAGATGCGATGACCTCTGTTTTAGGACCGGAGGCACTTGATTTTGCGATCACTGGCGCGCCTAAGCCGCGTGTTGGCAACGGGTCCAATACGTCGTCGCCGCGCAATGCATATCTGACGTCTGATCAGCATTGGATTGCGGTGTCAGGGTCGATGCAGTCGATGGCAGAGCGGTTATTTCACGCGATTGATCGGGCCGATATGATCAGTGATCCTCGTTTTGCGACCAATGCCGATCGTCTGGCGCATCGCGGGCAGGTGGATGATATTGTGGCCGCGTGGTTTGCTGCGCGGACCCGTGCGGAGGCGATGGACGTCATGACGCAAGCTGGTGTGACGGCTGCGCCGTTGTTTGATATTTCTGATATTTCCAAGGATATCCATTTTGTCGAGCGCGGCATATTTGTCGAGGTGCCAGATGCTGATCTGACGCGTGCCGCGATTCATGCGCCTGTGCCACGTCTATCAAAAACGCCAGCCAGTTTGCGCCATGCCGCGCCTGAATTAGGCCAACATACCGATGCTATTTTAACGGCGGCTGGTTATGACAGCGCCGCGATTGCGGATTTACGTGGCAGGGGGGTGGTCGCGTGACGTGGCGGTCTTTGCTTTATGTGCCTGCAAACATGCCCCGGTTTTTGGATAAGGCGCAGTCGCGCGGTGCGGATGCACTGATCCTTGATCTGGAAGATAGTGTGCCGGATGCGCGCAAGGTTGAGGCGCGACAGATATTGGCGGCACATTGGGAAGCGTTGCGTGGTGGACCGTCCGATCTGATTGTGCGGATTAACGGCGATATCCGCCGTGCGGTGTCTGATCTGGAGGCGGTCGTCAAAGACGGGTTGGCCGCAATTTATGTGCCGAAGGTTACCGGACCTGAGATTATCGTGCATTTCGACGGGTTGATTGCGGAACTGGAAGCAGAGCGGGGCATCACAGTAGGCACGGTCAAACTTGTGCCGATGATCGAGACGCCAGAGGCGTTGGAGTTGGCATTCGAGATCGCGTCGGCGGTGCCGCGTGTCGTGGGGTTGACGCTTGGGTCGGAAGATTTTGCGACCGCTTGCGGTATGCAGCCCACGCCTGAGAACCTGTTTTCTGCGCGCCAACGCGTTGTCTTTGCGGCGAGTGCGGCGGGGATTGGTGCGTTTGGACTACTCGATTCTGTGGCGGACCTGTCGCGGGATGGGTTGCCTGAACTGGTCGTGCGGGCCAAGAATTTCGGGTTTGTCGGCGCATCGGCAGTGCATCCTGACGCGATTGCATGGCTGAATGCGGGATTTGAAGAAACTGCGGCAAGTCGCGATTGGGCGACAAGCGTGATTGAGGCGCTTGATTTGGCTGAATTGCAGGGGACGGGGGCTGCACGGCTCGATGGGCGGATGATTGACCGGCCTATGCGCTTGCGTGCAGAGGCGATTTTGCGCAAGACCTAGCGGTGGGTGATCGGCTGATCGCCAATGACAAGGAGACCGCCAGATGAAAGTTTTTATTCTTGATGATAGTGCCGCGGCGATTGCCCGTGCAGCGCAGATTGTCGCGCAGACGGTGCGTCATAAACCGGATGCCGTATTGGGGTTGGCCACGGGAGGCACGATGTTGCCGCTATATGCGCAGTTGCGTGCGCGGCATGTGTCCGAAGGATTGTCGTTTGCAAAGGTGACCACGTTTAATCTGGACGAATATATCGGCCTCGCCCCTACGCATCCGCAATCCTATCACAGCTACATGCGCGAGGCGTTGTTTGATCATATCGACATTGATCTGGCTCGCACCCATTTGCTGCGTGGTGATGCCGCTGATCCCGTGTGCGAAGCGGAGCGTTATGAGGAGAAGATTGCACAGAGTGGAGGCATTGATTTGCAATTGCTCGGCATCGGGAGAAACGGCCATATCGGGTTCAACGAGCCGACATCGAGCCTAGCGTCGCGCACCCGTATCAAGACACTGGCGGAGGATACCCGCAATGCCAATATGGCATATTTCAGCGCCGCAGACGAAACCCCGCGTTATGCGCTGACGATGGGTGTTGGTACGATCCTTGCCACAAAGGCATGTGTGCTTGTGGCTACAGGTGCGGCGAAAGCGGAAGCGGTGATGCAGATGATTGAGGGTCCGGTAAGCGCATTCTGTCCCGCATCGGCGCTGCAAATGCACCCCCATGCGACGGTGGTACTGGATGCGCAGGCTGCTGCATTGTTGAAATTCACGGCTTACTATCAGCATGTTCATCCGGATGGCCGCGACAATGAATTTGATGCGCGTGACGGGTAGATCTCCTATTTCCCTCAGCCCTGCTAGCTGCCACAATGGGTTATGAGGCACCTTGAAAGGGTATATGATGACATCAAAAGCAATCTTTTTCGCAGTCGGGTTCGGCGCACTGGCCGCTTGCGAGCCAGTTACTTTGGACTCTGCGCCGCAAGTTCCGACACTGCAGGAGCAGGTTTTGACGCAGCTCGCCGAGGTAGCGGGTCCAAATCAGGACATTCAGACCGCCCGCTTGAGCCCTGAGGACAACTGCTATTGGTTCCAATATGTGGGTCCGGTCGAGACAACAGAGTTGCCTCTTTTGAACAAACAGGGCGGCCGGATTTGTGGTTCGACACCGGAGCCGGTTGAGGCCGCCAGTTAAGTTCTGGCGCTCGCTCCGTCTTCTGGTGCGTAAAGGATTGCCTGAGATCCGGTTTCCACCTGATCATAAAGCCCGATGATATGGGCCATGACCATACGCACGCAACCCGAGCTGGCACGCTGCCCGATCGAGCGGGGCGAAGGTGTGCCGTGAATGCGTAGGTAGGTGTCGCGGTTGCCCACATACAGATACAAGGCGCGTGACCCAAGCGGGTTGTTCGGCCCTGCGTCCACGCCCTCGCTATGCCGTTCATAGGACGCCGGATCGCGTTCGATCATTGCAGGAGTTGGCGTCCATGTCGGCCATTTCACCTTGCGCTTGATCGTATAAGTTCCCGGCTCGTAGAGATTGCCTTTTGCGATGGCGACGCCGTAACGCATGGCAGTCCCATCGGGCTGGATATGGTAGAGATAACGCGCGACCGCATCGACGTGGACATCACCCGGCACCAGCCCGTCATTGGCCTGCACGCGTTGCGGCAAGAACCGCTCGTGAAAGCCCCAAGGATTGGTTTTCGCCGGATCATAATTCGCTGGAGTGACCCGTGCGTCCCATTGCGCCCATTTTGAACTGGGCGATGTAGGGGCGGCAAGCGCGGGGCCTGCGATGGGCAGCGAAAAAAGCGCGCCGGTGGTCTGGATAAAATGGCGTCTAGTCAGCATGTTCGAATTCCTGTTCAAGTAGGGCGCCAATAGCGTCGATGTGGCCATTGGCGTCCGTTTTGAGTGTAAACAATTATTGTCCGGTGTCCAACTCAAGTCTTTGTTCGTGCGAGTTAGGAGGGGCGCATGTTGTTTTAGTGTGATGACATCGCGGATTTATGGCAAATAGATTGCTTTGACGTTCACGAATTCTTTAATGCCAAAACCGCCGTGTTCGCGCCCGTAACCGGAATTTTTAACGCCGCCAAAGGGCATGTTCGGGTCAGCAGCGCCAAAGGAATTGATCCTTACCATACCGGTGTCGAAATGGTCCCGCGCCAGTTTTATCGCGTGATCTTCGTCTTTACAAAAGATGCCACCGCCAAGGCCATAGCGGCTCTCGTTGGCGATACGCATGGCGTCCACGTCGTCGCGGGCTCTGATCACCGAGGCCACTGGGCCAAAGATTTCATCGTCGTATGCGGGCATACCTGCCGTGAGTTCGGTCAGCACGGTGGGCGGATAAAAGGCCCCTTTGCGGTCGGGCGCTGTGCCGCCGCACATGATTTTGGCGCCTTTTTCTACACTTTCCTCCACTTGCTTTTTGACCGTGTCGAATTGGTCCTGACTTGAAAGCGGACCGAGTTGTGTGGATTTATCGGTCGGATCGCCCATTTTCATCGCGTCCATTGCCGCCACGAATGCATCAACAAAAGCGTCGTAGTTTTTGTCAGTTACGATGAACCGTTTGGCTGAAACGCAGGTCTGGCCATTGTTATAAAGCCGTCCCATGACCGAGAATTTTACGGCCGTCTCGATGTCGGCGTCATCTAGCACGAGGTAGGCATCATTGGAGCCGAGCTCTAGCACGGTTTTCTTGAGCGCTTTTGCCGCCATTGCGCCAACGTGCCGGCCTGTGCCGTCGCTGCCTGTCATTGTGACGGCGCGAACGCGCGGATGCGCAATTAACTTGTCGCTGGTGTCGTGGTCAATGAGGACAACTTGGAACAGCTCGCGCGGCAGGCCCGCGTCAATGCAGAGTTCGCGCAACCGCAGCGCTGATCCGGTGCAGATGCTTGCGTGTTTGAGCACACATCCATTCCCTGCCATCAGGTTTGCGGCCAGCACGCGCAGGGGTTGGTAAAGCGGGAAATTCCATGGCTGGATCGAGTCAATCACGCCGATGGGTTGATAGGTCACGATGCCGCGCTTGCCATCAGCGCCGTGGGTTCGATCTTCGTCAGCCAGAAAATCAGGTCCGTTTTTCGCCGTGTACTCAAGGATCGCGGCGCAGAGTTCGACCTCGGTGTATCCATCTTTCAACAGTTTTCCGGTCTCGGCGGTCATGAGCGCGGCGAGTTCGTCTGCATGATCACGCAGCTTTTGCGCGATCTTTGTGAGGTAAGGTGCGCGGTCGGTGTGGGACAGCTTGCGCCAGTCCTCAAACGCTTCGTGGCAGGCTTCCAGTCGGGCGATGGCGTCTTCTTCGCTCATCAGGTCATAGGTTTTGATGTTCTGCTCTGTGGCGGGGTTTGTAGTGGTGATCGTTGACATGGTCACTCCTTTTAGGTTGCCGACCCAACGGTTGTCGCGGACATTGGTTCCTTGGCGATCACGGCTTGCGCCCATTTGGCGGGTTTTGAGCCGAAGCAATCATGGAGCGAATCCACGGCGATGACACTGCCCAAGGTCAGCCGTCCGAGCATACCGGCGTCGCGAGAATGTGTCAGATGCCCGTCGCAAGTGATCTGTGCGCCAAGGTCATCGGTGACGGCCGCCATATGCCACGCGTCTTGCAAGCCGCACAAAAGCGGATCGCTGACGTCGTGCAGGCAGGGTGCGGGCAGTACTGCGTCTATCATCACATGCGCCAGTGTTTCGTCGTCGTTCTCGGACAGCGACCAGCCGTCGGGTGTTGGCATAATGGCGGGGTCGTCGACTTTGCCCAAGGTCACGAGGCCGAGATCAATCAAAGCCAGCAACTGTTCGGCGGCACTGACAGGCGGGCCGTAGCTGTAGCGTTTGAGGCCCTCGTCAAATGCGATAATCGCGGCGGCGGTATCTGGTGGGTGACCTGCGGTGTTAAATCCGTCGCGGATTTCTGTCTGCCATTTGCGCCAGATTTGCCCGATGACATAGCCGATCGAGGGGCTAATGCGGCCATGCGCCATGGCGATAAACGCGGTCAGGCTTTGGTAGGCGGTGCGAGTGTTTTGTGCGCCAGGGTCCTCGCGTTCAACGGCGAGCCATCGGGTAATGTCTTGTGCGGTTTTCGCATCGTTGTGGGCCTGCAAGATGCGCAGGGTCGGCTCAATCAAAGCGGTACAGATAGTTTCGACAGGGCCTTTTTCAATGGCGTGTTGCAGGGCGCGGGTCTCTGTGGGCAGCGGGTCAAATTTGGCGTCTAACGCGGCGGTTGCAGGTTTGGCGGCGGGCGGTTGTCCATTTAGTGAAAAAGGCAGGATTTTGCGTGGCTCGTTCCCTGAAGGGGTGTATTTTCCTTGCGAAAACGTACCCCCGGTGCCTTCGGTTAAGGCACGCAGGACGTCGAAAGTTGACAGACCAAGGCCACGCACAGCCACCGTTTTGCCGTTCCAATCGGCGGCGGCGGCGATCAGGGCATTGACGGGGTACGCCGGCATCAACGTCAGAGCGTGCGCGTGTGCGTGTTTGGTCCAGCGTTGCAGCTGTTTGTCGGGGGTGGTTTCCGGCTGGCCTTGCGACAGCAGAATTTCATCGTAAGGACCATGCTGCCCGCTTTGCGTGAACAACATCCAACCTGAGCTGGTATGCGCGGCACGGATCACGGTGTGTTGCAGGTGGGTGGTGCTGATATAATTTGACAGCGTATCGCGCACCACTTGGGTGCGGGCGGTGAAATACGCGCCAAGATCGCTGCGCGGTGGTAGTCATGCGCAGACCAGTCGGCAAACGTACCAATTTTGCCGGACAGAAACGCGGGCGGATCAATGTCGAGCGCTCTGACAGGGATATTTAAAAGGGATAATGGGCTTTGATCAGGAGCGAAATTCGGGCCTGCGCCGAGATGGTGTTGTGGGTCAAAAATGTCGATTGTGATCTTAGTTAATTTTTGGGTAGATGCGGTTCCCAATGCTTCTAACGCGCCAAGGCCGCGCGGTCCGAACCCGACGATCGCAATGCGGCGGTCTTTGGTGTGTCGCGTCATCTGGCGGGCCTTTGAAATGCAGGTTTGATCGGTGCCAGCAAAGGTGGCGGTGATGAATAAGATATCGGTATCGGCGGGGTTATATGAGCAGGGCCGATGCAGATGACTGCTATCGGCCCCGTGATACGTGCGGTTCTATGCTGCGAGATCGTTCACAAGGATTTTCTCGATGTCTTGCAGCGCGTGGTTGGTTAGCGTTTTGGGGATCTCGGCGATCACTTTATCCGTGACGACCTGATGCAATTTCGCGCGCAGCTCGCCCAAGATATTCGGAGCCGCAGCAAGGATAATCTTTTCAAAGTCGCCGTTGTGCGCCCGCTTGTAAAGAATATCGGCAAGGTCAGCAGCAAAGCGTTCTTTGGCGAGTTCGTGCCAGTCGGTGTCGTCGTAGGCAGATTTGCCATGCGTCGCACTTTGCCCCACACGACCGGGCCTGTTGGCCGATTGGTCAATGTCTTTGGGGTTTTCCTGTTCTTCCTTGCGGATCACTTGCAGGTTCGGGTTTTCCGCATCTGTCTCATTACGCAGAAACAGCGCTTTTTCACCGTCCGCGATTAGCACCCATGTGCCGTTTTCAATCTGCGTCATTGTCATACCCCTCTGTCGGTGCAATTTCATCCGCTGTTTTGCGGGTGTGGCTGACGCCTGTCACAAGTGGGTCATCGCTGTCAGGCTTGCCTTTGGCGCCTGCAACGGATGTGTCTTTTGCCATTTTTGGAGGCTGGTCTTTGGGGTTTTTATCTTCGGCCATTGGTCGTCTCCTGTATTAAATGTCTGCAGAACCAACATGTTTGACGCGAATTAGTTCCTGACCGGCACGGGCAGGGCGGTTTTTCCGGTCAGAACGGCGATTGCGCCTGTTGGGAAAAGAGCGCGTAGAACGGGCCTTTGTGCCGATAAGCCGCCTGTGAAGGTGCCGTAGGCGGGCAGGATTATTCGGTCCCGGTCGTAGAGAAAGCAGGCGCGTGCGGGCCCCAACCCTTTGATCCCGAATTTAGGATGATAATGGCCTGACACCTCTGCCTTCGCCGATGTCGCAATATGGCGAAAAGTTAAGTTCGCATGGGTGAAGGCCTGAAGCGCTGTTCCGCCAAGGCCGGTTGGCGCGGGGTCGTGGTTGCCTTCGACCCATATCCAGTCGCGGTCGGATTGAAGGCTGGCGAGCATTGCGCGTGCATCGTCACTAAGTTCGGTGCTGGCCGTAAGGTCATCAAAGCTATCGCCAAGACAGATGACGGTTTCGGGCTGGTAGCTTGCAATATCCTGACCCAGTCGCAACAGGGTGTCGATTGTGTCAAAGGGGGGGAGCATGGTGCCAGTGCGTCGCGCGATACGTCCCGACTTGCCCAGATGCAGGTCGGATACGCATAATGTTTTCGGTCCCGCCAGCCAGAGCGCGCCAGTGGACGTGGCGGTCAGTGGGGTGCTGGCAAGCGTGAAGTTATGGTTACTCACAGTGGCAGTCCCGAGTTTGTCATAAGTGCTGCGGTCGCGTCTTGTAGTAGTTTTTCACGGCCTAGTCCTGCGATCGGAACTTTGCCCATCTCAAGGATCATCGGGGCTGCGAGCGGTGAGATCCGGTCTAGGGTAACGTGGTCAATAGCTCCTTTTGTGCGGTGCAGCATGTCTTCGATGCGGCCAAAATCGACAAGTCCGCGCATTGCTTCCTCGCGGGCAATACGCAGAAGCAGATGATCGGGATCGTATTTGGACAGCGTATCGTAAAGGATATCGCTGGAAAAAGTAGCTTGCCGCCCTGAGGTGCGGGCTTGGGGTAGGTTACGTTCAATCAGCCCTGCGATGGTGGCCGCGCCCCGGAACGTGCGTTTCATCACCGCATTACCGCCAAGCCAGGCGTTAAATCCGTGGTGCAGGTTGGCCGGATCAAGCAGCGGTGCGGGGTCGGTGATCGCGTCTAGCCCCCATACCAGCGTGGCGTAGTCTGTGGCGACAAAGCCCAGCGGATGCAGACCGGTTTGTTCCATCCTTTGGGTCAAGAGCAGCCCAAGGGTTTGTTGTGCGTTGCGTCCCGCGAACCCGTAGAAACAGGTATAGGCTTTGTCGTCGTGACGGAAGCTTTCGACAAGGATGCGCCCCGATTGTGGTAGCTGCGAGATGCTACGCTGTGTTTGCAGCCACGCGGCGGTGTGGGCAGGGAGTTGTGGCCAGTCGGGTTCCGCGAAAATCGCAAGGATCCGCTCGCTGAGCTGTGTTGACGTGGCAAACCGTGTGCCTGCATAGGTCGCGATTTTCGGAGCTTTTGTGGCGCGGTTTGTGACCTCGACCGTCATGTCGCGCAGCCGCTCGTAGCGCACAACCTTGCCGCCAATCAGAAAGGTGTCGCCAGCGGTCAAGGTCGCGGCAAAGGCTTCTTCGATTTCGCCCAAGGGTTTATGGCCGCGCTGGAGTTTGACTTTTAACGTATCGGTATCCTGGATCGTGCCGATGTTCATGCGGATGCGCACAGCCGCGCGCGGGTCGCGCAATTGCCAGAGGCCGTCGGGCCGTTGAAGCAGCCGTTTCCATTTGTCATAGGCGCGTAGAGCGTAGCCGCCGGTTGCGCAGAAATCGAGACAGTCGTTAAATTCGGCGCGCGAAAGGGCGACATAAGCGCCGACAGATTTGACCTCGTGGTAGAGGGTCGTGTCATCGAACGGGCCGGCGCAGGCGCGGATCAAAATGTGTTGGCACAGCACATCGCGTGGTCCCGCGCCGCGTGGTTCGCCGTCGAGGTCGTGGGCGATCACAGCCTCTAATGCAGCGACACATTCCACGACTTCAAACCGGTTTGCGGGGACTAGCAGTGCCTTTGACGGGGCGTTGTAATGGTGGTTGGCCCGTCCTATGCGTTGCACAA
This sequence comes from Yoonia sp. MH D7, assembly GCF_054439475.1. Taxonomy (NCBI): domain Bacteria; kingdom Pseudomonadati; phylum Pseudomonadota; class Alphaproteobacteria; order Rhodobacterales; family Paracoccaceae; genus Yoonia; species Yoonia sp. MH D7. The sequence goes on along the minus strand of NZ_JBTJCF010000003.1, from coordinate 165,802 downwards.
GTCGTTTGACGTTTTTGGGCGCACCGATCTGGATGACCAGATCAACGCAGCCCCAGTCGATGCCCAAATCCAGCGTGCCGGTGCAGACGATTGCGCGTAGATCACCTGCGACCATACGTTCTTCGACGCGGGTGCGTTGCACCCGATCAAGACTGCCATGATGGATGCCGACCGGCAGGTTTTCATCGTTGGCAAGCCAGAGGTTGTGAAAAAAGATTTCGGCCTGCGCGCGTGTATTGTGAAATATAAGTGTGGTTTTATGCTTTTTGACCTCATTTAGAACGGCGGGTATGCTGTATTTTGCGCCACTACCAACCCAAGGCGGTGGTGTGTCAGTAACCAGCATAGAGATATCGGGGTTTGGTCCGGGGTCAGCCATAAGGATTGGACAGGGGTCGGGGTGGTGCGCGAGAAGTGTCGCAATCGCCTGAGGATCGTCGACGGTTGCAGACAGGCCAATGCGCCGCAGGGTCGGTGCCATCGCTTGCAGGCGGCTAAGCGCCAGCATCAGCTGATCGCCACGTTTGCTTTCTGCGAGGGCGTGAATTTCGTCGACGATGACGCGTTGCAGCCCTGCAAACATCAGATCCGCATCAGGGTAGCTGGTCAGCAGTGCAAGGCTTTCGGGGGTGGTTAGCAGGATATGTGGCGGGTCGGCGCGTTGTCTGCGTTTTCGCGCAGAGCTGGTATCGCCTGTGCGGTCTTCGACGCGAATGGGCAATCCAATGTCGTCGATAGGTTTTTGTAGGTTGCGTTTGATGTCAGATGCCAGCGCTTTGAGCGGCGAGACGTAAAGCGTGTGCAGCCCTTGATGAGCGCCGTTCGAAAGCTCGTTCAGGGTTGGCAAAAAACCTGCGAGCGTTTTCCCACCCCCTGTGGGGGCAATGAGCAACAAAGCGGGGGCGTCCGCCTGCGCCAGCATATCGGTTTGATGCGGATGCAAGGACCAGCCGCGCATAGCAAACCAGTTGTTGATCGAAGGGGTTAGGTGGGACATGTAACCAAGGTGTTGCTGCAGTCTTCGCTGTCAAGGTTTAGTCGGGCAGATCCGGCGGAGTGATGTCGGGCAGGTCGGTGGGGGCGTCGTCGGGCACTTCGATCGGATTTGTATCAGGCACCTCTACCGGGCGCGGATTAGGCGTGATGGATGGCTCCGTTACCGGAACTTCAGGGGGTGCGGGTGGTGTGGAATTTGGCGGAATGGGTGTCGGGGTGTTCATTTTTTATCTCCGGAACAGGGGGGCAAATTGGGCAAGGAAAAAGCCACACGCTTGGGCATGTGGCTTTCTCCTTTTGGTCTTGTCCAACTTAAGTTGGCGGACGGCCACGCAGTGCGCGCGACACCATTGCAATGAGGAACAGAACAATGAAGACAAAGAAGAGAATTTTTGCGATGCCTGCGGAAGCGCCCGCGATACCGCCGAAACCTAGCGCCGCGGCAATCAGCGCGACAACTAGAAAAGTAAGAGCCCAGCTTAACATATCTATCTCCTGAATCGTTGAGTTTGTTTTCTGTTAAGATAACGTGATGGGACCTGAATAGTTCCGCAGGTTCTAGACCAACTCTTCAGGCGCGCCCGGAATTGGCAAGCCTAACGCCTTTGCAGGTTCGAGGTCGTATGGCATCACAAACCCTTCACGGTCCTGCGCTGGCTTTTGTGCGTTAGACAGCGCCAGTGCATGCCAACGTTGCAACGCGCTTTGCGGGGCAAAGTAGGACGGGTCGGCATCAGCTGGTAACCAATGGCCGAATACCGCATCGCGCAACTGCTTGACCTGATCGGGTTCCGAGAGAGCAACGCCGGTTTCAACGTCCCATTTCAACGAACGACCGTTCAGATTGGCCGAGCCGACAATCGCGGTTTTTTCGTCAAAAATCGCTACTTTTGCGTGAACATAGACGATCGGGGCTTCGTTGAGCGTTGCGCGATCTTCGTCGCTGTCTTGGGGTTTCAGGGCGCGGGGCTGCACGGGGGTGACGATGAAAAACCGTCGCCCGAAGGCCCGACGTACTTGCCGGATCGTACGGGCTTGAAGGTATTCGCCAAACCTTGCGTCCAGACTATGCGAGCCGTGAAACGCGATGTCGCTGGGGGCTGCGGGCAAAAGCAGCAAGAGTTTCAAGTTCGGAGACCGTTTTGCGGCGGCAACCAGTGCTTTTGCGATGCGCCTGTCGCGGAAATACTGTGTCTCGATATAGATTAAATCGCGGGCAGTGCTGATCTGGATCAGGTGTTCTTTTAGCAGGGTGTCGCTAATGGTGGTGGGGGCCAATGCAAAAATATTCGGGCGCCGTTTGCGAGACAGTGTTGCGCGAAACCCTGAGCTGATCGGGGCAGGGGGCTGTGTGCCTGCCGTGGTTTGGGGCAATGTCTGCAAGAACGCCGCCGCGTCGCGGGCAAGGGCCGTGTCGCGCACAATCAACTGTACATCGTGCCATGTTTCTTGCGCGGGCCTGTCGTGATTTTTATCATCGTATCTGCGATCATTCAGATCCAGCCCGCCAATATATGTGGTGGTGCCGTCAATGACTGCCATTTTCAGATGCAGGGTCACGGGGAACACTCTGGGCAAGGTCCAGGGACGCAACGCCGCGTCGCCTTGCGGCGTTTTGAGCGGTTCGCGCAGGTGGGGGATGAATTTGAAACGTTGCTTTTCGTCAGGTCTTTCGTTGATATCATCAGCAATGGTGTGCAGTTTTTTACGGGTTTGCGGGGCGAAAATTAGACGTGGGATAATCCCGCCAATGGCCGGATGTTGCAGACATGTGACCTTGAGCACCCCCGCATTATCCCCGCTAATTTCGGCGAGCGCATGCAGGATACGCACGGTTTCCCACGCGCCGCGGTGCAGATCGTAACCTGCAATCGGGTCAAAATCCGATATTGTGACATCAATATCCACGCCGCGGTTCAGGGTCGCCAAAATCAGATCGGCCCAATTGTCGCCGATTTTGCGTGCCGCGTCAGAGTGTAGTTTTGTGAGCGGATCAAAGATGCGAAAGCCCAGAAGGATAGATTTTTCCGCGTTCAAAAACAGATTTTCGAACGCGGGATATGCTTCAAAGGCGGTGACGAGAACCGCTAGCGCGCCGGTGCCTGCCGGATGGGCCGAGGTCATGTTAGGCTTTTCTAACGGGCAGTTGTGATGTGAGAACGGCCATGGTGCCTTTGTCAGTCAGCTCCATTGAATCGTCGTCAGCCAGATCAAGCAATTCGACCAGACGCAAACGCGCGCGGTTCACGCGGCTTTTCATCGTGCCGGTTGCCACGCCACACATTTCTGCCGCTTCGTGATAGGCGAAGCCGGATGCACCCACCAGCGTGAGGGCCTCGCGCTGCTCGTCGGGCAGCTGGTCAAAAGCGACCAGAAAATCGGTCATCGCAAGGCGGCCATCGTGATCGGGTTTTACCGACAGGGTCGCGGCGAAATGGCCATCGCTATCGCCCACTTCGCGCGAAGATTTGCGGTGAACGGTATAGTAGGTGTTGCGCAAAATCGTGAACAACCATGCACGCATGTTGGTCCCAACCTCAAAAGACCCGATTGATTTCCATGCTTTCATAACCGTTTCTTGCACCAGATCGTCGGCCATACTGGGGTTGCGGCAAAGGCTAAGGGCAAAAGCACGCAGCACACCAAGGTGTGTGACCAGTTCTTCGCGTGGATCCATCGGCTCGGCGCTACTTGCTACCATTTTGTTCATCTTGACCCCGCAACTGCGCAAGGAGTTCCAACAGGTCTGTCGGCAACTCCTCGGTGGCTTTATCGTCAAACGCGCGTTTAAGGTTTTCTCTGATCAGGTTTTCTTTTCTCATCTCTTGCTTGTCTTCATTCATCACTGCGCCCCGTTTCCGTGCTCTTCATCATAGTGCCCCACATGCCCCGCATTTGCTATAATTTCCAAATCTTACGGAACCAAACCTGCAAGGCGTAGTTTGGTTCCCGAGAAATATGAAATAAAGGGTAAAAAATGTCAGCTAGCGCAGCACCAAAACACTTGTCACTGATTGTCGCGGATATGTTGCCGTTTCTTCGCCGCTATGCGCGGGCGTTAACGGGTAATCAGAAAACCGGCGACCGCTATGCGGCTATGACGTTGGAATCACTCTTGATCGACCGGAGCATTTTTAATGACGCTTCCAGCGAGAAGACCGCGCTATTTGCGACATTTCACCGGATCTGGACCAGCCTCGGCGAGCCGGTTCAAGAGGGGGGGGATGGGCTAGGATTGACGCAAATGGCGTTGTCACACCTGGAAAACCTGACGGCGAATACGCGTGAGGCATTATTGCTGAACACAATCGAAGATTTTTCGGTTCCCGAGATTGCCGAGATTATGCAGACCGATGAGGCGGAGATCGAGCATCTGTTGACGGTTGCGGTGAACGAGATGGAAAAATCGGTGACCGGCGACATTATGATTATCGAAGACGAGGCGATTATCGCCATGCATATCAAGCAGATCGTGACCGAGTTGGGGCACTCTGTCACAGGAGTTGCGCGCAAGGCGAGCGATGCGGTGAAGCTGGCAGACAAAAAACGGCCAAGTCTGATCCTGTCCGATATCCAGCTGGCTGACGGATCTTCGGGTCTGGATGCGGTCAACGATATTCTGGCCGTGCATGGCGACATTCCTGTGATCTTTATCACTGCCTTCCCTGAGCGGTTGTTGACGGGCGAGCGGCCCGAACCGGCGTTTCTGATATCAAAGCCCTATACCGAGGAACAGCTAAGGTCCGCAGTCAGTCAGGCGATGTTCTTTGCCTCTAGTGCGGAAATTTTGATTGATTGATAAACCTGTGGAACCTATTTGATTGAGGGTAGTTTATTCATGAAAGTAACGAAATTTTAGGAGAGACCCAAATGGCACAATCTGTGAAAAGCAGCGCATCCGAGTTGAACGAAGACGTAAGTGCACAAATGGCAGTGTTGCGTGAAGATATTGCAAACCTGACTGCTGCAGTAGGAAACTATGGCAAGGTGCAGGCCACACAACTCAAGGCGGTTGCCTCGCAAAAGGCCTCTGATGTGGCGCAGTCTGGCGTTGAGACGGCAGCGGCGGTGCGTAGAAATGCAGAGATTGCTTATTCAGATGCGGAATCTGCTGTGCGCGCAAACCCTGCGGCAGCTGTTGGTATTGCGGCTGGCCTTGGTTTCTTGGTTGGTATGATTGCAACGCGTCGCTAATGTTTGGCGTTGAGAAAAAAATCGAGGCGGCGGCCCGAAAGGCCGCCCTTTTCTCGGTAAGTGGTTTATTGGCCACGATTGGCGTCGCGTTCCTGACTTGTGCGGCTTGGTTATTATTGACCGAATTAAGGTCCGAGCTTTTTGCGGCGACGGTAATCGGTGCGATTTATCTTGGCTTTGCGCTTATCGGATTTGCGGTTGCGGCCTCGTCGAAAAGAAAAGTGGTTGTGCAGCAGCCACGAGACGACGGTTCGAACGGGCTTTCGCCCCTACAGCTTGTTGTGGTTTCTTTTTTACAGGGGATAGAAGAGGGTGCGCGGAACAAGCGCAAGCTTTGACACCAATTGATCCGAGGCTAACTAGAGCGGTGATATGTTAAAAAAACTCGTTCACCAAACCGCGTTGCGTGTTGAGGATCGGGCCGATCGGATGTTTCACCGCACTGGTACAGGGCGCGAAGTTGATCCCTATATTGGCTATGCGACGCCAGATCATATTGTGGTCAGGGGTCGCGTTTTAAGTATGCTGCGCCACGCGGTCCCCACTCCGGGTCAGTCGCGGGCGCTAAATTTCCGTCAGATGCTCGCGATGTTTATGACAGATGAAGTGCGTGGCGCTGTAGTGCGATGTGGTGATCACATGACGCACAGTGAAGATGAGGGATATTTTAACCTGCTGCTGCCGCGTGACGGGCGCGTTGGTTGGAGCGTCGAATATGTGCAGGTTGACGATATCACGGCGCAGACGGCGTGTCCGGTCTATGTACCTGATCCTGATGCGAAATTCATGATTATTTCTGATATCGATGACACGGTGCTAGAAACGGGCGCGTATTCGTTGATGCGCAATCTTTACACATCATTTTCTGGGAATGCCGTGACGCGGCGAGTGTTTCCCGATGCAATGGCGTTAATGACGGCGCTTGTCGAGGGAGGCAAAAATCCAGCTTATTATGTGAGTTCCTCGCCGTGGAACCTGCATGATTTTCTCGCGGATATTTTCGAGAATGCCAAATTGCCGCGCGGTCCGATATTTCTGCGCGATCTTGGGTTGAGCAAGACCAAGTTTGTGACCGAGGGGCATGGCCACCCTAAAGGCGCGAGTATTGATCTTATTCTTGCCGCGAATCCGACGCTTAGGGCGATTTTGCTGGGTGACACAGGTCAGCACGATGCGCAGATCTACAAGGACGCGATTGCGCGCCATCCAGGACGGATTATGGCGGTAGGCCTGCGTGTTTCGGGCCTGAACGATAGTGAGCGCGCTGACCTTGTGGCATTGAAGGCAAGCGACGTGCCGTGTTTTATGGGGGCGAATTTCGACGATTTTGTTCACGATATATCCGTGTCGCTGCCAAATTTCCTTGCGCGTGAGGGGGCGGTTGATGCCTGATACCAAACTGCCCGATGATCCGTCGTCATACGACCTTGCCGATACCCGTACTGCATGGGCCGAAGACCGCACCATGTTAGCCAACGAGAGAACATTTGCCGGCTGGATGCGCACCGGAATGGCATGTATTGCGCTGGCGCTGGGGTTGAAGGCCGTATTTGACGATACCAGTCATCCGTGGATTGCCAAGGCTGTGTCAGAGGTTTTCATCCTTGTTGCCATTCTGATTTTTTGGGCGGCGGCGAACAAGTGCCGCGACACGCAGCGCCGTATGAGCAGTCACGACATTGAGGCACAGCCACATCAGCGCATGGCGCTGTTGGCGGTCATACTGACGGTCGGCGCAATTGCGACCGGTGTGATATTGCTATTATTATAGCGGATCACTGACGCGCTTTGTGAGCGTAGAAAGAGCAATTCGATGGCCACAAAATGCATTAACTGCCCGATCCGACGCAAATCCATTTTTGCGAAAATGTCAGACGATGACGTAGCTGCAACGCAGCGGTTCAAGGTCGGCGAATTGGTGGTCGATGCAGGTACGCCGATTTTGCTGGAAGGGTCAAACAGTCCCCAGCTTTATACCGTCTTGCACGGCATGGGTCTGCGTTCGCGTAATTTGGAAAACGGACAGCGTCAGGTAATCAACTTTGTCTTTCCGGGGGATTTTCTGGGACTTCAGGCGGGGTTGATGGGCGAGATGGGCCATTCGGTCGAGGCCACCACCAAGATGACGCTTTGTGTATTTAATCGCAGCGAATTGTGGACCTATATCAAGGCCGACCCACAGCGCGGTTTTGAACTGGCGTGGCTTGCGGCTGTTGAGGAACATTTTATGGGTGATGCGCTAACTACGGTCGGACAGCGCACCGCCTTGCAGGCTATTGCATGGGCCTTGGTGCGGATTTACCAACGCAACAATCCTGAACAAAACGAAGGCAGCGGCACCCTGCGATTCCCGTTCCTGCAACGGGATCTTGCGGATGCATTGGGGTTGTCGTTGGTTCATACCAACAAGACCATCGGCGTTTTGAAATCGCGTCAGTTGATCGGTTGGAGCAACGAAACAATCCATATCAACAGCTTGGAAGAACTTGCAAAAATTGGCCTGACCACATTGGAGGGGCCCAAAGTGCGTCCGATCATGTAGCCCGGGTTCCAAATTAGGGTGCATCCCTTTGCTATCTCGTGCGTTGGGCTACGTGATAGTATTCACAGCTTAACCCAAAGGCCTGACATATGACCGATCCCGCCTCTCGCGCTCTTCGTGACGAAATCTCTATGCTGCAAGAAAAGGTTGCGGAGTTAGAGGCAAACAAGGCTCGTCATGCGGCCTTGGCTGAGAGCGCCGCGCAGCAGATGAACCAGTTCAAGGCGATGCTGGACGTCGTGCCGGTCGGGGTTATTTTGACCAATGCAAAAGGGCAGGTATTACTGGGCAACAGTGCGGTTGAAAATTTGCTGCGTCATCCGGTTATTCATTCGCCTGATATCGCAGCGTATGGCGAATGGATTGCGTTTCACAAAGACGGGCGGCGTGTTGCGGCGCATGAATACCCGATAGCACAGGTGATTTCAGGCGCACAGACTGCTGCCAAGTTGAACGTGCATTATCAATGTGGTGACGGCAGCCGGTTCTGGTTGCGCATTATCTCACAAGCGCTTTTGGATGGGCAGGGACAACAGATTGGCGCTGTCGCGGCGCTGGTTGATGTGGATCAGGAGGTCAAGTTGAGCGCGCGGCAGGACATCTTGATTGCCGAGCTGAACCACCGCGTGAAGAATGCTTTTAGCGTATTCAAATCGATCGTGAGCCAATCGTTGCGCAAGGATGATATCCCTAAAGGTGTGCGCAAAACCATTGATGAGAGGTTAAGTGCTTATGCGAGCGCCCATGCAAAGCTGTTGGGGTCAGACTGGTCCGATACGGATCTTGCGACAATGGTGCGTGATGTGGTGGGCAAGATCGCAGGCAAGAGGCTGACCCACGGCGGACCAGCGGTCAGTTTGCCGTCGCGGCACGCGCTTGCAATCTCGATGGCGCTTTATGAATTATGCGTAAATGCGGTCAAATACGGTGCATTGTCATCACCGCAAGGGCGGGTCGATTTGCACTGGCACATAGCGTTCAAAAATAATCGTGAACAGCTTTTTATAAATTGGGTGGAACGCGATGGCCCGCCAGTCGTTAACACTGCAAGGACCGGCTTTGGATCGTTTATTATTGATCGGGCTGTGTCGATGGAAACGGCAGGCGAAGTGACACTTTCATATGCCACCCAAGGGTTGGCGTGGCAGTTATGTGTCCCGCTTGATGAACAGACAGGAGCAGAAAATGACGGTGAATGAGCAGCGGGTTTTTATCGTCGAGGACGAGGTATTGGTTGCCTTCGAGATGAGCGATACCTTGAATGATATGGGCTTCACGGTCGTCGGTCCGAGCGTTCACCTTGCTGACGCCAAAACCCGCGCTGCGACCTCTGACATTGACATTGCGTTTCTGGATGTGAACTTGGGGCGCGGAAAAACGTCCGAACCTGTTGCCGAGATCCTGCGCAAACGCGGCATTCCGTTTGTTTACATCACCGCTTATGACCGCTCTCAAATCGATTTTGTGACTGACAAAGATCGCTTGCTGCGCAAACCCGTTTCAAGCCACGAGATCATGGACGTATTACGCGACATTCTGGATAAAAATTCTGAATGACCGTGCGCGCGCCATATTTCTATGACTGAGGTTCTGACCTTTACGGATCGCGGGATTTACTGTCCTGCGGGTGATTTTTATATCGACCCTTGGCTACCTGTGCCGCGCGCCTTGATCACCCACGGCCATGCTGATCACTCTTATGCCGACATGGGTGACTACCTTGCTACCACAGCTGCTGTCCCCGTCATGCAACACCGCCTTGGACCTACCGCAAAAATTGCGAACATTGCTTACGGTGAAGAGCGCCGGATCGGCGATGCGACCGTGTCATTTCACCCTGCAGGCCATGTGCCCGGCTCTGCGCAGATCCGCGTGGCGGTGAAAGGCGAGGTTTGGGTCGCCTCCGGAGATTATAAGACGGTCGATGACGGTCTGTCCGAACCGTTTGAACCGGTCATATGTCACGCGTTTATTACGGAAAGTACATTTGGTCTGCCGGTATTCCGCTGGACCACGCAGAATATTCTGGCCGAGGATCTGAACGGCTGGTGGGCGGCTAACGCGGCAGCGGGACGACCTTCGATTTTAGGTGCTTATGCGCTAGGAAAAGCCCAGCGATTGATGCGCACCGTTAACGCCAGTATCGGGCCGATTCTGACAGTAACAGCCGTAGAAAACACAAATCAGGTGTTGCGCGGGCAGGGCATTTCTCTGCCCGATACTGTGCAAATCACCGAAAGCGTATCGTACAAAACCCATCCTAACGCATTGATTATTGCGACACCGGGTAGCACCATCCAAGCGTGGGCCAAGCGGTTTCCGAACGCTGTCACTGCCTTTGCCTCGGGCTGGATGGCGCTGCGCGGAGTCAGGCGGCGACGCGGCGCGGATCGCGGTTTTATCGTATCCGATCACGCCGACTGGCAGGGGCTGAATGCCGCTGTACAAGCTACAGGTGCCTCGCGGATTTTTGTGACCCACGGCTATACCAGCCAATTCGCGCGACATTTATCAGCGCAGGGATTAGATGCTCAAGTTGTCGCCACCCAATATTCTGGCGACGAGGCAGAAGGTGCGGCATGAGGCAATTTACCGCCCTTTTCGCTCGCATCGATGAAAGCACAAAGACCAATTCCAAGGTCGCAGCTTTATCCGATTATCTGCGCACAGCACCCGCCGACGACCGACTCTGGGCGATTGCGTTGTTCACGGGCCGCCGACCAAAGCGCGTGATAACCACAACAAAGTTGCGCCTGTGGGCCGCTGAGGTGGCAGGTCTGGAGGATTGGCTATTTGACGAGAGTTATCATGTTGTCGGTGATCTGGCCGAGACGATCAGCCTTGTTTTGCCGCCGCCAAGCCGCGTGTCAGAGCAAAGTCTGACACATTGGATCACATGGTTAAAGTCACTGGGCGCGGAGGAAGAAAGCGATCGGAAGACGGCGATTATTGCCGCATGGGATCAACTTGCGCCGGATCAGAGATTTTTGTTTAACAAACTGCTTACCGGCGGTTTTCGTGTCGGGGTCGGAGCCAAACTGATGACCCGCGCACTGTCAGCTGCGACAGGCCAGAATGAGGCCACTTTGGCCCACAAATTGATGGGGCAATGGTCACCTGACACCGCAACGTGGGATAGCGTGATTGTGGCTGAGGACCCGCGCGCTGACCTGTCGCGACCCTATCCATTTTATCTCGCGCATCCAGTGGACGTTCCCGAGGATTTGGGCGCGCCCGAGCTGTGGCATGCCGAGCGCAAGTGGGACGGCATTCGCGGGCAGGTGGTTTTGCGGGGGGCTGAGTATTTTGTGTGGTCGCGCGGCGAAGAGTTGATGACCGACCGCTTTCCTGAATTTGCACGTTTGCAGGATTACTTGCCGGATGGCACGGTGATTGACGGGGAGATTCTGGGGTATGCGGCGGGTGCGCCGTTAAGTTTTAATTCTTTGCAGACCCGGATTGGGCGCAAGACGGTTCCCAAAAAGGTGTTGACCGAGGCACCTGTAATCCTGATGGCCTATGATTTGTTAGAGCATGAAGGTGCCGATTTAAGGCAGATGCCGTTTGATGCGCGGCGTGCGATTTTAGCCGGCTTGCTGAGGGGTTTGCCTGCCGATGCCCCGATCCGCCTTTCGCCAGAAGTGACGTTCGTAACGTGGGATGATCTAGGTGCTGCCCGTGCGCAGTCGCGTGAATTCGGGGCTGAGGGGCTGATGATCAAGCGCCGAGAGAGTCCCTATTTGATTGGCCGTAAGAGGGGGGATTGGTGGAAATGGAAAGTTGATCCGCTGACCATTGATGCTGTGTTAATTTACGCGCAGGCGGGGCATGGCAGACGGGCAAATCTTTTCACTGATTATACTTTTGCAGTCTGGGATGGCGATGTGTTGACCCCCTTTACCAAGGCGTATTCAGGCTTAACAGACACTGAGTTTGGCCAAGTCACCGCGTGGGTGCGCAAGAATACGATGCAGAAATTCGGCCCTGTGCGTCAGGTCACGCCGCAGCATGTTTTTGAAATCGCGTTCGAGGGGATACAAGCGTCAACGCGTCATAAGTCGGGCGTTGCGTTGCGGTTCCCGCGCATGTTGCGGTGGCGCAAGGACAAGCCATTGGCGGAGGCGAATACGCTTGATGACCTTAAAGAGATGCTCGCGCTATATGGCTAGCGGCGGCTTTGAGGTCGCGTTGAAAATTGGCCTGCGCTTGCGCATCGGGGCGGCGTAACAGGTAAGAAGGGTGCGATGTGATCAGCACGCTGTGACCCGAAATCCCTGTTTCAATCGTGCCTTGGCGCGCAAGAATACCATCGCCATTACCTGTCAACGCCTGCGTGGCGGTCGCGCCCATCGCAAGGATCAGCGTGGGTTTCACGGCCGTTATTTCCGCGTCTAGCCACCAGCGGCAGTGTTCAATTTCAGAGGTGTTTGGCCGTTGATGAAGCCGCTTGCGGCCCTTCGGCGTGAACTTGAAATGCTTGACCGCGTTCGTAATGTAGGCGCCCTTGCGATCAAGCCCGACTTCGCCTGCGAGTGTATCAAACAACTGTCCTGCTGGACCGATAAAGGGCTTGCCGGCCAAGTCCTCAATATCACCGGGTTGTTCGCCAACGATCATCAGGTTGGCGTTTTGCGGGCCTTGGCCCGGTACGGCTTGAGTCGCGTTGCGGTGTAAAGGACAGCGCGTGCAGGCGGATATCGCGGCTGGTAGGGTGCCCTGCGGGCCATCCCACGCCGATGTGCAGTCGGATAATTGCGCCTGAACGCGCCCCATCCGCAACGGTGGCAATGTGGGCGCGGCGTCAGCCATGGCCTGTGCGCGCGCCGTGGCTGACGCGATCATCGCGGGGATATAGGCGGCTTCGGGCATATTTTTCCAATATTTTTTTGGCATCTCGGATTGCATCGCCTTCACTTTAAGCCGCGCGGGGTTAAAGATGTTTTGGAAATAGGTGATCCAGAGCTGTTCGCTAGCATCGTCGGGCAGGTCGGGTTTAGTGTGACCCGTCTCGAACCGCAGCCCATCGCCGTCGAAAATCGCGCTCACCTCGGGAGTGAGAATGCGCCAGTCCATGTCGCTAAATCGTCGCACGAAGAAGTCGGCGGTAGGTTCTATCGTGTGATGTGTCGGCTCGAACCACGCGGCAAAACTGCGCCTATTGGCTCCTGATTGGGTGATCTCGCGAAACCTGACAAAGGCCTTCATTTTGTGCTGGCAGCGGTGAACATTCTTTTCCATCAGGCGTAGGCGTGCCAGATCGGCGTCGCCGCGATCCGACATGAGGCTGGGGGTTTTTCGCAAGCGCCAGAGGAAAGCGTACAGGCGTGCGAAGCGTTCGGGGTCGCTATGCCATGATACGGTGTGCGCCATGCTTATGAAGCTTTTTGGCACAGTAGCGGTGCTGTTTTGCGGCTGCATGTCGCCTGCTGCGAAGAGATCGGGTGCTGCGTGTTGATCATTCCATAAAATTTGTTCGGGGGGGATGCCCGCGGAAAGGTACTGTCGCGCCGCGTCGCGCCATGCGTTTGCCGTGCCAATCGTGGGAAGCGTCGTGCGGTACATCAAAATAGCGAGAGCTGTATTGGCGGCGGCATGAATTTTGCGCGCAAACCCGCGCTATCCGTTGAGTTGCGCGGCGACCAGCCGGCGGCGGTGATAAATGCCTGTGCCTTTTTCATCGAAGCCCCCATGCGCATGAGGTCCTCGTAGCGGAGTGTGCGATGTCTGCGTGTGGTCAGAATGCGGGTCACGGTTTTGACGCCAAAGCCTGGCACACGCAGGAGCATTTCGCGGCTGGCGATGTTGACGTCGAGGGGGAACGCCTCGCGGTGCGCCAAGGCCCACGCAAGTTTGGGATCGATGTCGAGATCAAGGTTGCCGTCAGCGGTGACCGACGTAATTTCGTCGAGCTGAAAATCGTAAAACCGTAGGAGCCAATCCGCTTGATAGAGTCTATGTTCGCGCGCCAAGGGAGGCCGGATCAACGGCAGTTTTGAGCTGCTATCGGGGATAGGTGAGAAGGCGGAGTAGTAGACGCGCTTAAGTTTGTAGCTGGAATACAGCCGCGTTGATTGCCCTAAAACGGCGGCATCATTCGAGCCATCGGCGCCGATGATCATCTGCGTCGATTGTCCTGCGGGCGCAAAGCGCGGGGGGCGTTTTCCGCCGTGCGATACGTCTTTGCTCTCGGCTTTGCGCAGTGTGAAATCAGCCATGGCTTTGCGGATTTGCGCCGGCTTTTTCTCGGGGGCAAATTGGGCGACGGCGGCATCGGTCGGCAACTCGACGTTGATTGATAAGCGGTCGGCATAAAGCCCTGCCTCTGCAATTAATTCGGGCGCAGCGTCGGGGATTGTTTTGAGGTGAATGTAGCCGCGAAAATGTTCCTCAAGCCGTAGTTTGCGCGCGATTTGCACCATATCGGACATGGTGGCATCAGGCGAGCGTATCACGCCCGAGGACAAGAATAGCCCTTCGATATAATTGCGGCGATAGAATTCGACGGTGAGTTTCACGACTTCGTCGACGCTAAACCGCGCACGATCGACGTTGGAGGACACACGATTGATGCAGTAACTACAGTCGTAGATACAAAAGTTTGTCATGAGAATTTTAAGCAGACTGATGCAGCGTCCGTCGGGCGCATAGGCGTGGCAAATGCCGCTGCCCTCGTTCGAGCCGAGCCCTTTTCCATCGCGAGAATCACGTTTTGTCGACCCTGAGGAGGCGCAAGATGCGTCGTATTTTGCCGCATCGCTGAGAATCGCGAGCTTTTGATCCAATGTTTGTTTTGCCATATGTTCACTTTATGTTCTTAATGGCATCTTCGCAATAAATTAGATGGAACTATTTTTCGGAAAATAAAAATTGAGAACGATATTCGATGTGCGGTTTTTGAGCAGTTGAAATAAACCGCATTCAATATCCATTTTAGGGTGTTTGTTTTCATCAAACACAAGAGTTGTGCCCACTGATTTTACGGATATCGAATGTATTCATTTAAAATCAATACCACTAGAGTTTGCATTCCAACTCTGATGGTTTCATTTTTTGCGGCCCACGTCGCGGATTGGCCGCACATCTCGCAGTAACTTCGTTATTGCTTGACCGAACTTTGTATCGGTGGGGGCAGTAAATTCGCGACTGCCGAATTACTACTAGGCGGCAGCGGACCTTCCCGGCGGTATGCGCCGATGTCAGCAATGCCACCATCGCGGCAGTTGGGTCATGTCCGGTTTGTCGCGCCGTTCAACAAACGGTTGCCTGTAGGGCGTTCAACGCAGATGGCGCAGCGCGAACGAGACGGCTAATGGAACCTGACATTGAATTTTCCCTTTGCTTCCCTTATGTCTAGGTAGACGGAGCAAGAACACCCGCGTGATAGCTGGGTGTGAAGCGTGCGCTGGAACATGATGTCCAAGCTGCCCGCAGGTTCCAAACAGACTGATCCCAATAGGACGGTCAAAATCCACATCATTCAGACAGTTGCTACCGATTGATTTTCAATCGCAGTGAAGAAAGAGTGCCATGACAATTTATGCACAAGCAAGAATATCAAACCCTTCGCGCTATTTTGATACACCAGATCATGTCTTGAGCGACGTTAAGCTGGGCCACGCTGACAAAGTCAAAATATTAAAATCAATGGCTGTCGACGCGGATCAAAAGCTGGAGGCAACGTCTGAGGGAATGGCTGGATCAAATCCATCATACAACGCCAAGGAACTACAATCCGCCCTGGTACAACTCGAAAATGTCAAAGATGTTGAGGGGGGCGAGGTCACAAATGTCAAAGCTGCCCAGTTTCAACGCATCGTGGTCGTAACGACCGTTGATCAACATCTTAACTGTGAAGTTGCTGGTGTCGCCTTTGATATGGCCGAAAACGCAGGCGGCAAGGTCTTCTTGCTTAGCGTTGTCCCAACGGCATTCGATGGGGCAGGACTGGCAGCAGCAGGACCAATGGTCACTGCTGGCCCTCACGTCGCGACCGACGATGCTCAAATCATCGAAGACCGCCGAGAGCAGCTTGAAGAACTAAAGTCCGCGTGCGGATCAAATGCTGAAACTGAAATAGAGGTTTGCAGCGGTCAGATCGAGGAGGTCATCGTCGCCTATGCCGGTGAATGTGACGCTGATCTTATCATCGTCGGCTCCCCAAGCAGATCATGGCTTGAGGCACTGCTTGACACGTCCTTTGCCCGCCAAGTTACACGATCGGCCCTCTGTCCTGTTTTGGTCATACCAGAACCAGTGTAGCCCGCTCCATCTAACAGTAATTAATCACCAAATATGTTTAGGAGACTATTAATGGCCAAACTGTCTAAGACGACTGATTTCACATTTGCCAGCCCCGAAAAGGAGACGCCGCTGGATAAGACCACACGTATTGTGAGGCGCATAAACGAAGATGAAGCTGATGTACGCCATCAGAAGGCAGCACATCTTCGCAAAGTCCGCTTTGAGAGCGAGGCTGAAACGCACGATGCGAAGATTGTAGCAGTTCCCAGCAAAGCGAGAAAAAAGCCCTAGTTAATTTCACAAGATGGTTGTCAATAACTCTCCTTTTTGGCGTGCTCGTGAAAATTATTGTTTTATGCTTCCCCGAACCTCGTCCACACCCAAAGTGATTGTTGAACGTTTTTGGCTCTGCGGCGATAGCAGACATTAGCCGCAGTGCAGAAACGCGGTTAAGAGGGCTCATGGCTGCCGTTCGCTGCGTCATCCACAAAGGTCTGCGAATGGCTCTGGGAAAAAGGAGGTTAATGCGTGTCCGAAACCTTCAATTGCGATGACGTTACGCCGTTAAGTCTGATCGTGACACTTACGTGATTTAGTGCGCTTTTTCCAAATGCGTGTTAAAATTTCGTCTCCAAACGCAAGCGGGCTGCACAATCTATGCAGCCCGCGCGTTTAGTGGTGGCAGTTCAGAAATTAATGGTCGTTCAAAAACTGGTCAACTTCGTCTTTTGCCTGTTCTTTCGACTTGCCGTACTTGGATTGGATTTTACCTTCCAGCGCTTCGCGGTTACCCGCCACTTCTGTCAGTTCGTCGTCCGTCAAATCGCCCCACTTGGCTTTGATGTTGCCGGTCATTTCTTTCCACTTACCTTCAACTTGATCCCAGTTCATAACGGTTCTCCTATCTATGTTGCGCCGGATCGCTTCGTTTCTGTGCGTCTGGCCTTGTGATGTGAGAACGGACGGCCGCCCAAATCGTTCCCAGATGTCGGTAAAAAACTATTCGGGATTTTGTTGATGTTGACGGGAACCATGTGCCGTCTGCATAGTTATCTCGCATGCGCTGATGTTAGAGGCGCAAGAAAAACTTCCGAGGGAGCCAATTGAGCATGACGCAAGGCCCGCAGGCTTCCGTAGACGATATTCACCCCGTATTTCATAGCATTCGCCGCAGTCTGGTGGTTTTAGCGACCATCTCCGTGCTGACGACGTTTTATTTTGCCAAAGATTTGGTGATGCCAGTGCTATTTGGCGTGCTTTTAGCGCTGACGCTTAGCCCTGTCTCGCGGTTTTTGGTTAAGCTCGGCTTGCCGCATTTTCTTGCCGCGTTTTTGCTGATCTTTGTCACCGCTGTGTCTATCTCGACGGTCGTCATATTTTCGGCAACAACTGTGAACAGCTGGATGGATGACGCGCCTGCGCTTGGGCGTGACCTGCGCGAAAAACTGTCCGGGGTGTCAAAGCAGATAGAAGTCGTGCGTGATGCGTCGAAAGAGGTTGAAGACATTACAAGCGAAGGCGAGCCGGCAAGTGCGCCGGAGGTGATCATCAAACAACCGACCTTGCTGGATAATGCTCTGAGCACTCTATCTGGTCTTGCCGCAACAATTGCTGTGGCGTTGGCATTGGCGACGTTCCTGCTGGCTTCGGGCGATCTGTTTTACATTAAAATCGTGCAGTCGGTCAAAACCATGTCAGGCAAGAAACGCGCCCTGACCGCCGTTTACGATATCGAGCGAAAGGTCTCGCGCTATCTGTTTACCATCACGCTGATAAACGCAGGTTTAGGGGCAGCAGTCGCGCTGACCGTCGGCGCCTTGGGGTTGGACTATGCCTATATCTGGGGCATTGGGGCATTTTTGCTGAACTTTGTGCCGTTCTTGGGAGGGTTGATCGGCACTGTCCTGATCGGCGCCTATTCGATTGTGTATTTTGATAGCCTTTCCTACGCGCTGTTGGTGCCGCTGGCCTATCAGATTCTGACTGGCGTTGAGGGGCAGGTAATCACGCCATTGCTCGTCGGTAGGCGCTTGGAAATGAACGCGGTCTCGGTGTTTTTGACGGTCGTTCTCTGGGGTTGGCTATGGGGAATTCCTGGCGCATTGGTTGCGGTGCCGTTTCTTGTGGTCTTCAAGGTTGTCTGTGAGAATTTTGAAGGCTTGGAAAATATCGCCAACTTTTTAGGCACATCGGATGGTGTTGGAAAAACAGAGGAAGACGCATGAAATATAAATACATCCCAATCCTGTTCAGCCTGATGGCCACCCCCGTTTTTGCCGACCAAGTGGGCGAAGTGGGCGTTGACTGGCTAGGTAATGACATAATCGTGGAGGCCTTTACCGACCCCGAAGTGAAAGGTGTCACCTGCCATGTGGCCTATTTTGATCGCGGGTTGATTGACCGTCTCAAGAATGGCAACTGGTTTGAGGACCCGTCAAACTCATCTATTTCATGCCGTCAGACGGGACCTGTCGAATTGGGCGATATTGACAAATCAAAAACCGGCGAAAGCGTATTTTCAGAGCGGCGCTCGATTATCTGGAAATCGCTGAAAGTGACGCGCATTTTCGACGCGGAGAATAACACGCTGATTTACCTGACGCATGCTAACCAGTTGCAAGACGGCTCTGCGAAAATGGCGATCTCGACTGTGCCGCTTTATACTGGTGAATAAACAGGTTGGAACCATTGCCGCGACACCTCGTTGGTTCTCTAACAAAAGGAGAACCATCATGGCAATGACATCCCATCCCAAACCCGCAGCGGTTTCCGTCAAGACGGGCGTTGATGCGCCAAAGAAAGTAGCCGAGGCGCTGTCAGGCATTTTGGCAGATACGTATAGTTTGCTTATCAAAACTCACGCGGTGCATTGGAACGTCGAAGGACCACTATTTTACGCTGTTCATAACCTTACAGAAGCACAGTATAATGACCTTTTTGCAGCCACGGATGTGATTGCAGAACGTATTCGCGCCTTGGGCCAGTTAACCGCAATGTCGCCAAGCGCGCTATTAAAAGACAGCGTTGTGGAGGATGTGAAATCGCCGCATGACGCGGTTAGCCTGTGTGAAAGTTTGGCAACAGATCACATGGCGGTGGCCAAGCGGCTTCACGAGGTGATCGAGATCGCGGGCGATGCAAACGACCCTGTTACCGAAGATCTTGCCACCGGCCGCTCGGCATTCCACGAAAAAGCGGCATGGATGCTGCGCGCTCTGGCAGCATAAAGATTCAGGGTAAAGACACCGGCTGGCGGATCATCCCGCCAGCCGCAGTTTTTACTATATTTTAATCACAGCTGATGAAGCAAAGAACATCGCTTGGCTGACCGCAGAACTGATCTGTTCTTCTGTGTAGGGCTTGGTAATCAAGAACGCAGGCTCTGGACGTTCGCCGGTTAGCAAGCGCTCGGGGAATGCGGTGATGAAGATGACAGGAATATCGCCCGCAACGGCAAGTATTTCGTTTACAGCCTCGACACCCGACGAGCCGTCAGCCAACTGAATATCCGACAGAATCAAATCGGGACGCTCTTTTGCCGCAAGTTTCACCGCATCCACATGTTTGCGCGCGATACCCGTCACTGAATGGCCCAGCTCGGTTACGATCTGTTTTACATGCAGTGCGATAATCGCCTCGTCTTCGATAATCATGATGCGGCCACGGCTCGATTTCTCTATTTCGGTCGCGGCGACCTTGAGCAAATGCGCAACCTCTTCCTCATCAAAACCCATGATCTCGGCGACTTGGCTCACGTTGAATTCTTCGACAGTATTTAGCAATAGCGCCTCGCGCGTGTTGGCCGTCAGCCCCGCGAGATGTACCTGCGCCTGTGCGCCAAGACCGGTATCGTCCACGGCAACAGGTGCGCCGAGGCTCGACCAGATCTGGTGGAACGCGCCAAACAAGGCCACGCGGTCACTGGACGCATTGTCAAAAATCGTGCGATCTTCCAGCAGTGCTTCCAATGTCATGGCGGCATAACGGTCGCCAGATGTCTGCGATCCCGTCAGCGATCTGGCGTAGCGGCGCAAGAACGGCAGCAGCTCAGCGACCACAAGAGAGATGTTTTTGGGTGATGGAGTCTGTGACATTGGAGTCCCTTTTAAGGTTTTCTTTAACAAAACGAGATATTTTTCGTTCCGTTCAGCTGATGTTAAACTAAATTACCATTGATATGACATAACAAACAATGGAAGTGATACGAACATGGATCAGGACCAGCAAAATGAAACGCGGAATGCAGCATTGATCAAATCCAACTTGCAGCGCGCGTTTGACGAGCAAGCCGCAAAAGATTTGCCGCCCGAATTAATTGCACTGATCGCAAAGCTGAACGCGCAGGATCTGCAAGACAGATCCTGACGAATGGCATCTGTCACGTCTCACCGCCTGATTTCACTGTCAGCGGATCAATGGGGAACCGCAGCACAATTTTGAAGGTGCTATCAGTTTGGGTGCGCGTCATTTCGCCCTCCAGCTGCATCGAAAATGCGTCCATCAATTCTGATCCCAACCCCGAAGAGGTTGCGCTATCCGGCGCAAGCACCCGCACAGGCAGGCTATTTTCGATCTCGACAACCGCCACACCCGGTTCCGGCCGCAGCAAACGCACCCGCAACCAGTTTTTCTCGCCGGCAGACGCGCCGATGTATTTCAGCGCGTTGGTGATCGCCTCTGTTACAAACAACGACAAGGGCACGGCTTGATCAGTGTTTAACGTCAATTCGGCAAAATCGGTCGACAAGGAAATTTCGCGATCAGCCCGCGCACCCATACGGGTCACCTGCCGCACGATTTCGTCCAGATGTTCCTGCATCGTCACATCAGCCTGACCCGATGTTTGATACAGATTGCGGTGGATCGTGGCCAAGCTATTCACGCGGTCATGTAAGCTTTTTAGCAGGCCCTTCACCTCGGCAGAACGAGACTTGCGCATTTGCATGCTCATGATCGACGCAATCAATTGCAGGTTGTTTTTCACACGGTGATGCACCTCGCGTAGCAAAATATCCTTTTGGCGAAGTGTTTCTTCGATGCGCGCTTCGTCATGCAAAATTTGGTCGGTCATCCCGATAAATGAATCGGATACATCGCGCAGTTCAATCGGCGCGTCCCAGAACACAGCTTCGTTTGGCACACGGCGGGTATCGGCAAACGTCAGCATGGACTTGCGCAATCTGATCACATGTTTTGATACAAACAATGACGTCGCAAACCACGCCACAATCAAACTGGCAAACCACATCAGAATGGGAAATATCGACGGGTTTTTTAGATAGAACGCACCGTTGATATCATTGCCCTCGGGCCATGTCGCCAGCGCATAAAGCTCGTTCTCGACAATCGGCACAAAGGCATAAATCCGTCTTACCCCGTCGAGACCGGTATCCAGAAAACTGGTGGGCGATGACATCAGGTCCTCGCCTTTCACAAGTGCAGGTAAAAATCGCTCGGCGTTCTCTAAGGATTCCGGCGCGGTCAAAATCTGACCAGACGCGCCAACTGTCATTACAATAGCTTGCGATGCGGCTTCGTCTCCGCGGTACAACCTGTCATGCGGCAAAGAAATCGAGGTAAAGCCGATCAATTCACCCGGCGCAGCATAGACAGGAAACGATGCATAAATCACCGACGATTCCGAAATAGGCGCAGCGTCGCTGACCAATAATACAGGTCGCGGATTAACAAGCAGTTCGGTGAACTCGGGTGCCATCTCAAAATCAACGGGACCGTCTGCACTAGAACAAGCAGAAAACCCCTTGATGTCGTAAAATCCGGCGAATGAATAAGGCGTATCAGTCAATTGCGCCTTCATGACCTGATTGCAGGTATCGAGGTCATCGAGCAAGGGGATAATCGTCTGGCTTAAAGAGCGTGAGACCGCCATCGCGCCCTCGATCATCGTCACCTCGTCGCGCACAACGCGCAGGGCTTCGCCGACAAGTGCGGCCTGCGATCGCGCAACTGCTTCGCTCAACACGCTTTGCGAGCGGACAATTGATACGATCAGTAGCGGCAGTAATGCAATCGCTAGCAGGGCTACAAATCGCACGCCTAGACTATCAAAATGTCGCCGCCAAAATGAAACTGCCGCACCGGAACTTATCATCACGCTTCCTTAACTCAACTGCTGCGCCATTGTGGACTGTCACACAGCCGTTGTCAGCGCACATTTGATTTATTCTAGCGTTCTTTTTTCAAAATGCGAATGACGTCAGGCCCAGCAAAGGGACGATCCAGCACATCATAGGGCAAGGCGCCCGCTTTTTCCTCTGCGGCTTTACCCATCAGGACAATTCGCGTGCCAAGATCCGACAATATGCCCGCGAGTTCAGTCTGGATGAAATCGTCAGGATCAACATTTAAAAAAGCGAACCGCACGGATTTTAATGTCGTCACCAGCTCCGCAGCTTCTTGCGCCGTTTGCACAGTAATCGCGCCTAACCCCGGGAATGCGTCCTCGATGATGCCAATAACATCAACCAACACCAGGCCCTTTAATCCGACAATTAAATAATTCTGTATTGTTTTTGGCATAATGCACCCCTTGCAGTCTTACCACGTAACATCAGGGGTCTGTGTTTGGTGCAATCTATGACATAGCGCCTGCCATTTTATCAAAGCGTGCAAGGGCGGGAACCTTTTGCGGCGGTGTCGGTTCATCTTGCAAGAGACACAACAGATCATGGTGAACAAAATGAAGATCAATGATATTCGCTACAACGCTCAGTCCGGTGCTTTTGAAGCGCGCGTCGACATCGAACGCGACGGCCGGATGTATCGTTATCCCTGCACCGTTGCCGGACCGCTCGATATGGAGATGTCAGCCGTGCGCAAATCCTTGGGCCATCAGGCCTGCCGCATGTCAGACACCGGCACGACACTGCAATCCTACCACTGAACGACCCTTCCCTAACCCTCGCTCCGGTCCTTGTGACCGGAGCATTTTTTTATGAAAACATCGGAACGATTTCATTTATGTCCGGTTAATCTCACGAGGCAAATGACAGCTACTTCATAGTCATGCGCCCAAATAGTTAACCAGTAACCGCGAGGTGAGGCTGTCCCCTCAGCTCGCGGATTTTCTGTTTCATTTCCAATTTAAACTCAAATATTTCTTACACTTAGCTGGAACTATTTTTGTATGACGGCGTTCTTACTACATCAATAAATGATACTTAGGAGAACAACATGAAACGCTTTCTAACAACTACAGCAATCGCAATCGTTCTTGGCACGTCCGCAATGGCGCAAACAAACAACACGACGTTCTCGGACGCGCCGTTTGACATGTCAATCAACCTGAACGCATCTGATTTGTTGGGCGCCCGCCTCTATGCAACCGAAGTCGACATCGATCCTACAATGTCGATGACAGCCGCAGATGCAACCGAGTGGGACGACATTGGTGAAATCAATGAAATCATCCTGACACGCGACGGCCAGGCCCAATCTGTGATCGTCGGCGTGGGCGGTTTCCTTGGTCTCGGTGAGAAAGATGTCTCCGTGAACATGGGCGATCTTCGCTTTATCTCTGACGGTGAAAATGCTGACGACTACTTTGTTGTAATCAACGCCAATGCAGCAGGCCTTACCGAAGCGACAGCCTACGAACGTTCAGCGATGGACACTGAACCCGCAATGAACAACGATGTTGTTGCGGCCGACGTGGACAATGAAGCTGTTGCTGATACGGGAATGGCTACAACCGAGGCCACTGACACCATGGGCGCGCCGATTGAGCGTGACGGCTACACAACAGTCGAAACTGCTGATCTGACAACAGAAATGCTGACTGGGGCGCGCGTTTACGGCGCAGCCGATGAAGATGTGGGCGAAATTGGTCTGCTCTTGCTTTCAGACGATGGTCAGTTGGACCGCGCAGTCATCGACGTTGGTGGTTTCCTTGGAATGGGCGAACGTCCGGTGTCGGTTGCAATGAACGAGCTACAAATCGTGCGGTCTGACGCTGGTGATGATGTCCGCGTTTACATCGACAGCTCGAAAGAAGCCCTCGAAGCTCAGCCAGAATACCAAGAGTAATTCGACCGCTTTTAGACTACAACAACTGGCAGCCCTCGCGGGCTGCCAGTCTGCGTTCAGGCTCAATTAAACGTAGTAAATCTTTATAAATTGTTGGTGATCACAGGAACTTTCTTCCGTCTAACAGGTTGTTTTCATAAGAAAGTGCGCCAGCAAACGGCGCGCTAATTATAAAACGAAACGGAGATTTGAAATGCACGGAATAATATACCTCGTTGGTTTGGTTGTCGTTGTCTTGGCAATCCTGTCTTTCCTCGGCCTTGGCTAAAAAGCTTTACACATAATTTGAAAGGACGTTGAAATGATAGATCGAACAGAAACGTTAACACAAAACGCAGTTCCGGCGTATGCCCCTGAGGGCAGCTATGTCGATTGGGCGGCCATTCTTGCGGGTGCTGCCGTTGCCACCAGCATCGCATTTGTCTTCTCCACATTTGGTGCGGCAATCGGGCTGTCTTTTGCGTCGCCTTACGATGGCGAGGGCTCGGCGTTTGCAGCGGCGCTGGCTGTCGGGCTTTGGATGCTCTGGACTACGATTTCCAGCTTCATGACAGGTGGCTATATCACCGGTCGTATGCGTCGGCGCATCGATCAGGCGACAGAGGATGAAGTGCATGTCCGTGATGGTATCCACGGACTGACCGTCTGGGCTGTTGCGGTATTGATCGGCGCTGTTTTGCTTACTTCGGGGGCCGACACAGTGGTGAATGCAACTGCTGATTTGTCGTCAACAGTTGCAATTGCAGCCGATGGTACAACCCAAGCTGCCGTCGCAGCCGACGGAGCAGTTCAGGACGCTGCAAATGCAGTCGCCGCGAACGAGGCCGAGATCAAAGCAGCGGCAGACACCGCTCGTAAAGCTGCAATTCTTTCTGCCTTTGCACTTGCCGCATCCTTACTGATTGCCGGTGCGGGCGCATATTGGGCCGCTGGGGTTGGTGGTCAACACCGTGACGAAGGCCGTGCATTTGGCCGTTTTGGTCGCTGGACATAGAATAGAAAGGATACCCCATGAGATCGATTGCACTATGGCTACTAGGAATTCCTATCTGGATCATCATCCTGATCGCGATTTTCACCTGAAACATCAAAAGCCGTCCCATCGCGGGGCGGCTTTTCTACGTCTCACCCCGCGTTAAGCCTTGCTTTTCCCATCACTTTTCGAACAATACCGCATAGGTCAGTGACATCGTCACACAATTGTGGAAAGTGGAAATGCCTGAACAGATGAATGCAGAACTGCGTCTGGAAATTACGCGACTGCAAGACCAGTTATCCGAGACCTTGGCCGAAAAACAAAAAGACGCAGACCGCGCCGAGCGGGCGTCTAATAGGCTTAATTTACTTGAAGCAATGTTGGAAATTATTCCAGTTGGTGTTGTGCTTGCCGATGAGAAAGGCCAGATCGTTCTGGGTAATTCTAATGTCGAAAAGATGCTGCGCCATCAGGTGATGAATTCTGAAAACCCCGCAGCCTACGGCGATTGGATTTCGTTTCACGCCGACGGCCGCCGCGTTGAAAGCCATGAATATCCGCTGGCCAAAGTCGTTAGTGAAAACCACGATTACGCCGAAATCGACGTCAATTATCAACGTGGCGATGCCAGCAAATTTTGGCTGCGGATCATCGGGCAACCTGTGATAGGAAATCAAGGCGAACGGATCGGCGCAGTTGTTGCATTGATCGATGTTGATCGCGAACACCAGCTTGCAGAACAACAAAAAATCCTGATCGGCGAGCTGAACCACCGCGTCAAAAACGCCTTTAGTGTGGTGAAATCCATCGTCAGCATGTCCATGCGCAAAGAAGGCCTGCCCAAATCAGTGCGTGAGACTATCGAGGCGCGCCTTGACGCCTACGCCAAAGCCCATGCCAAATTGGTCGGTTCGCAGTGGGAACAGGCCGACCTGGGTCAGATTATTCAAGATGTCGCAGGTAATATCGGCGCAGAGCGGATCATCTTTGATGGCCCCGCAGTAAATCTGCCTTCGCGCGAAGCATTGGCGCTGTCGATGGCGCTTTACGAGTTATCAACAAATGCGGTGAAATACGGCGCGCTTTCTAACAGCAACGGCCGCATTGTTGTGTCATGGACCTTAACGCCACAGGATGGACAGGTACGCCTTGCAATCAATTGGACCGAATATGACGGTCCCAAAGTGGCAATGCCGAGCGAACCGGGTTTCGGCTCGTTTATCATCGACACCGCCCTTACAATGGAAACCGGCGGCGAGGTCACGATGGCGTATAATCCTGCGGGCTACACTTGGGACTTTGTGCTGCAACTGGATCGCGCGTGACGGATGAAAGCGCCACACCGCGAAGGGTTTTCCTCGTAGAGGATGAAGTCCTTGTGGCGATCGAAATGGCACAAACCCTGCGCGATTTAGGCTATGTTGTGCTAGGTCCCAGCCTGCGTCTGGAAGACGCCAAAGCAAAAGCTAAAATTGCCGAAATCGACGTAGCGTTGCTCGACGTCAACCTCGGCAGAGGCACAACATTGCAATCTGTTGCAGAAATTCTGCGTGCAAGAAATGTGCCTCTGGTGTTCATCACCGCCTACGACCGCGCCCAGATCTCTTATATTCAACCGCACGATGCGCTGATTAAGAAACCGGTCTACACCGCGTTACTGCAAGACGCCCTTGCTCAAATCTTTGACGTATCAGGATAGGGTATTTAACTCTTCGATCACCTGCCGCAGGTGTGGCCGCTCG
Source organism: Yoonia sp. MH D7 (assembly GCF_054439475.1). NCBI lineage: Bacteria > Pseudomonadati > Pseudomonadota > Alphaproteobacteria > Rhodobacterales > Paracoccaceae > Yoonia > Yoonia sp. MH D7. The sequence continues at coordinate 139,065 of NZ_JBTJCF010000003.1, read as the reverse complement.
CCGCCGTCCAACCCTTCATCCGAAGCCCGGATCAGCGCCTCTTCATCCTCTTGCCACGCCTGCAAAATCTCGCGTCGCTGCGTCACCGAAAATTGCGCGTCCCTTGCTGCATCTTTAGGGGTACCGTAATATTTGCTGGGGTCAAGCAACGCGTCATCAAACGAAAATTTCTTGTTGTTCATGGGGTTAATTCCTTTGTTATGCGGATCAAGTCGTTCGCTACCAACGGTGCATAGCCAAAATAGTTCCATATTCGGCTGAGGGTTGTGCCGTGTTCAGACTTGCGCCAAATTGCAAGACACTGGTAAGTTGTGAGAATTCAATTAGGGCGTTCAAGATGACAACGACGATGGATATCCTACAGCGAAACAATGTTAAAACTGTCGGGCTCACAGCCGACGGGCAGGGCGCGCGTCCTCTGGTGTTTGTTCATGGATATGGCTGCGATCAGAATATGTGGCGCTTTGTGGCACCGCAATTCCAAGACGACCATCAGATTGTGCATTACGACCTTACCGGTATGGGGAAATCCGACGTAAACGCGTATGATTTTGCGACTTATCGCCGCCTGAACCGTCACGCGGAAGATTTGGCCGAAATCCTGCAGGCGCTTGACGTAACGAACTGTGTGCTGATCGGCCACTCGGTCGGCGCAACGATTGCCAGTCTTGCGTCGTTGATCTGTCCCGAACGGATTTCCGGCCTCGCACTGATTTCACCGTCGCCGTTTTTTATGAACGATGGTAACTACACAGGGGGATTTGACCGCGAAACGCTCGACGGGTTAGTGGATCTTATGGACCAGAATTTTCACGGCTGGACCAGCCAAGTTGCCCCGCTGATCGGCAGCAACACCAGTATCGCAAACGAGCTCACAGTTAGTTTTTGTCGGACCTCGCCCGACATCGCCAAACACTTTGGCCGCGTCACATTTTTGTCCGACCACCGCAACGACATGAAAATGGTCGCTACGAAAACAACGATTGTTCAATGTTCTAACGACAGTCTTGCACCGGTCGCCGTTGGTCAATGGCTTGCAGACAATATGCCAGACGCCGCGTTGAATATCATTGACGCAACAGGGCATTGTCCGCACCTGTCGGAACCAGCCGCGACAACGGCACAGATCCGCGCATTTCTGACGCAGCTGGCGTGACCCGATGCCCATAGCCACATTCAGCCAGGAACTTATAAAAGACGCGCCCTGCGGAATTCTTAGCACGAACGCAGGGGGCGAAGTAGTTTATGGCAATGAGACACTTGCGCGCTGGCTAGGATACGACGACGGACGTCTGCCAGTTGGTCTGGTCATCCAGGATGTTTTCAACAAACCCAGCAGCATGTATTATGATGCACAGATTGCGCCAATGCTACACATCCAAAAATTCGTTAGCGAGATTTCCTGTCAGCTCGCGCGGCACACCGGCGACGGGAACCGTCCGGTCATGATGACGGCCAAGCTGCGCGAAACAGCAAATGGCACCGTGGAGCGGATCGATTTTGTGTTCTTTGATGCCACAGAGCGGCAACAATTCGAAAAAACCCTGCGCAGCGCGCGTTCGGAATCCGAGGAGCTCGCCGCTATTGTTAAAAGTGCGACCATCGGCATCGTGCGGATCGACAGCGACGGGAAACTCAAGCGCTGGAACCCTACGGCCGAGCAGCTTTTCAGCGGCCCGACCCCACCAGCGGAAGGCACCCATATCGAGGAAACCCTCGACCTCGCGAGCATTAACAGCGGCTGGTTTGCCGCGGCAAAAGACCGTGTCGCGCAAGACGGTGATTACCATTTCGAGACCGCAAACGTGCAGGGGGTGTTTCTAAACATATCTGTTGCCGAGATTGCCAATACCCACGATCCGTTTGCGCAGTCCGACTATTCGATCATCTTGCGCGATATTACCGGACGCATCCAGAACGACAAACGGCTCACCGCCATGGTGCAGGAATTGAACCATCGCGTGAAAAACACCTTTGCCATTGTCTCTGCGCTGGTGCGGCAATCTCTGCGTGATCCCGCCCTTCACGCCGACCGTGAAAAACTGATGGACCGCCTGCAAAGCGTCGCGGCATCCCACAGTATTCTGACCGCTAACTATTGGCAAGACGTTGACATATCACACCTTATGGCGCCGCTCGCCGCACAGGTGACCGGCCAAAGCCGCTTTGAATATCACGGGCCCAAGCTGCTGCTATCGTCCAGCCAGTTCAAAGGTGTCTCGATGGCGCTACACGAACTGATGACCAATGCGCTAAAATACGGCGCACTTTCGGACGGGCAGGGCAAGGTCGTGGTGCGCTGGGATCTTGGTGGTGCGGACAACAAGGACCTGTCGATATCGTGGGTCGAAACTGGCGGCCCGACAGTCACTCCACCCGTAAAACGGGGCTTCGGCTCGACCATGCTTGAAGATATGCTCGCAATGGAGTTTGGCGGCACGTCAGAAATCACATTCCCGCCTGAAGGGCTACAATTCTATTTCAAAGGCTCGCTTGGTTAACCCATAACTGTGATGCGTTGGAACTATTTTCACCGCAAAGGGTTTTTGGAGAGAAATCAAACCGATGGGAATATGACATGGAAAATCTACGCAAAGAATTCTGGGACCGCTTCGAAGATGTACGCTCGTGTATGCTTGGCACGACTGACGGACCGCTGGTCGCTATGTCCCCGCAGGTTGACGACGATAAGCCTGGCAAAGTCTGGTTCATCACCGCAAAAGGAACCGACCTTGCAAATGCTGTTGCGACTGGCCCGATAGACGCGCGCATGGTCGTATCCGATGACAAACAGGGGCTCTATGCTGACGTTTTGGGGCGCTTGGTGCAGTCGACTGACCGAGACGAACTGGAAGAAGTTTGGAGTTTTGTCGCTGATGCATGGTTCGAAGACGGCAAAAACGACCCCGATGTCCGCTTGCTTTGCTTCACACCAGTGAGCGCTGACGCATCAATCACATCAACCAGCGGCGCAAAATTCTTTTATGAGATTGCAAAAGCAAATCTCACCGATGAAAAACCCGATATGGGCCGACAAGGTAAGATCAGCTTCTAACCCACAATCGCCCGCCTTAAATGAAAACGTAAGGCGGGCGCCTTGCACAAAACCAAACGCCGCACTGCCTGCAACTATAAAGTCTAAATAATGACACAGAAGTTGTGGGATTGTTGCGCACTTCTACGATAGGAAACTTTGTTGTTAACCGAGCAAACGTTTTAGGGCTGCGTGATCTTTCTCGACGCGATTTGTTTCGATATGAGCGATGTATCAAAATACGGACTTTATTGGTAGTTTATCCCTCGAGCAACGCTCCAATAGATCGGCGCTTTGTCCGTGCCAATCGCTGTTGTTTGGCGCAACGCTCTATATCGTTCGAAACTGTAACGTTTTTATGCAGATAATGCTTCGCGCATAGCTTTGATTGTATCGCCAATTCTATCGCCGTCACGCAGTAGGCTTCCACCCAGAAGGTATACGCAATCTTCGCCATATTGCGCCATCATGTCGCCGAGACGGTCGACCGACATACCGCCGCCCGGGCTTGGCAGGATCGCTGATCCCATGCCGTTTTTGTAGCGGCAATGGGCAACAATCTCGTTGCACTCATCCTTTGTGAACCCGAAACGACCGCCATGGTTTGGAAATACAGAGATGTCCGCCCCAGCCAGACGCATCAATTGCCCAAAGAGCATTCCGTGCCCGTAGCCATGATCCGGCGACAGAACATAGGGGCCCAGATGGCTGGGGTGGGCCATGATTGGCAGATTAAAGTCAGCGTCTTGCGCCAACTGGTTGATTGTGTCGAACCCATAGAGGCCGGGAATTAGCAGGATCCCATGCGCGCCGCACGCTTTGGCATAATAGGCATTTTCGCGGATTTTATCGGCAGGTCCGCTGATGTTTGGAAAATATAGCGCTTGGCTGCTGTCACCTTTATCACTGCGTTCTTGGTTGGCGCGGGCCACCGCATCGGCACAAGCTGCGACACGATCTTTGAACGGAGCGGCGTCCTGATTTGCAAGGCCGTGGTCCTCTTTTACGATGTCGGCCCCAGCGAGGGCTGTTTGATAGCAGAGCTCTGCTAGCGTCTCAATTGAGCTACCTTGCGGTTTGATCACAGGGCACACGAAACCACCCGCGGTGCGTCCCGTTAATTTGCGAACGCCAGTCGCGCCGAACCGTGCGCCGGGGAAGCGCGCCGTGAGTGCCGCGTTGGCGGCTAGATCTATGGCTTTCACGCCGCGCAAAATAGAGGCATTGCCCAGCACCACGTTCAACAGTTGCGGCAAGTCGTGGCCCACGCAATCTACATGGTAGCCAATTTGCGCGGTCCAGACGTTGCCGCCTTGGGCGCTGACGTCGATCACTTTGCCAAGGATGGTATCTTCTACATAGCCTTTCGGGACCACATTGCGTGGAATTTCGACGGTGTCTTCGAGCGCAATCGCCTCGGCGCGCGCTACCGCATCATCGCCGTGGTCGGCCACAATACGGTAGGTCACGACAAAGCGGTCCATCACAGACCTTCTGCCTTGACCAATGAATGCACCGCATCGACCCGTGCTTCGGTCAGATCTTGTTCAGTGATGTTCAGTTTTTGGCCCAGCAGGTCTTCGACGCCTTGGGTTAATGCCAGCGCGTCCAACCCGTAGTAACGCATCAGATAAGCACGGCTACCGCCGTGGGCATAGGTGTCTTTTAAGCCCAAGCGGCGAAGTTTTTTACCGACGCCGTTGTCCGCCATTATTTCGGCCACGAGGGACCCGATGCCGCCTTCGGTCAGGTGGTTTTCCAAGGTAATCACGCCGCCTTTGACGGACATGATATGGTCGAGGAGAGCCTTGTCGTCGAACGGTTTGATCGTGTTCAGGTGCAGGTGGCGTACGGAAACGCCGGACGCTTCGAGTGCTTTGGTAGCGCGAAGGGCTTCTTCGGTGGTGATGCCCGCTGTGACGACAAGGATATCATTTCCAAGGCTGATTTCACGCATCTGACCGACCACAATAGGTGTGTCAAACAGGCGCGGCACCGACCCGCGCAGAACGCGGCAATAGACTGGTCCGTCGATGCTGTCGGCGGCTTCACAGATGCTTTCGACCTCGGTCGCATCGCCCGCTTCTAGGATGGTCATGTTCGGCATCGAGCGCATGACGCTGATGTCTTCAATCGCTTGGTGTGTCATCCCGCCGGGCGTCGTGATGCCGGGAAGGAAACCCATGATCCGCACTTTGCGGCGCGGATAGGCGATGGACGCCATCAATTGATCGTAGGGGCGGCGGTAGGTGAAAACGCCAAATGTGTGAATAAAAGGACGATATCCCGCAAGCCCAAGTCCGCCGCAAAAGCTCATCATGTTTTGCTCTGCCATGCCCATGGACAAAAATTGGTCAGGGTGGTTGTCACGGAATTTATCGATCTCGCAGGACGAGGTCAGATCCGCCGATATGCACAAGACATCAGGGTTGGCCAAGGCATGTTTCTCAAACGCCCGCTCGTAGGGACGGCTTACCATTTCTACCATTATTCTAACTCCTGATCAGTGTGCGTAATCGATGGGATCAACGCCCAGCGATTCTGCAATTGAGATATTCATGCGGGCGCGTTCATCTTCAGATTTGAAGCGCACGTAATGTAGACGTGGGAACCGTTCCTCGAGAATTGGCATCGCGTGGAAGGGGTTGGATTTTGCCAATATAATTAATGGTTTTCCATCGTGTTTGGTCTTTGCCGCCTCACGGATATCGTCGATATTATGCGCATCTACTTCGACGACCACTGCGCCAAAGCTTTCCATTTTGGATTTGAGATCGCCAACTTCCATGACGCTATCCATCGCGCCATCGCATTGCTGATTGTTCACGTCCATGATCGCTTTGACGTTGTCGATCCGGTGGTGGGCGCAGCATTGGATGGCTTCCCATGTCTGGCCTTCTTGCACTTCGCCGTCGGACATATAAACCCAGACGCGTCCTTTTTCGCCGCGCTTTTTGCGCCCCCACGCGAGGCCCGCTGCGGTGGATAGTCCGATGCCAAGTGTCCCGTTATGTACTTCCATGCCAGGGCTATGTTCTGCACCGATCATTTCGACCGAAGAGCCGTCTTTGTTGAACATCTCAAGGCCTTCGGCAGCCATGCGTCCAGTTTCGATCAAGGTGGCATAGGCCACCAGCGCGTAGTGTGCGGGCGCAATGAAGAGCCGATCAAAGTTGGGTTCAAACGGTCCGTTATAACCTGCGCCGGTATGATAGTTAGGGTTGTTTGCGTGTGGCACCCCTTCGAATGGTTTGGGGATCATGGGCAGTGTTGGTTCGCCCAAGTTGAGTTCTTCGTTGTAAAGCCACGCAAGTTGTTCGGCTGACGAGCAGGCCTGTGAAAGATAGCCGCCATTGTTGCGCATGGCGTGTTCAAATACCCGTCGGCGGATGCCGAGTGCGATGTCTGCTGTCGACTTTTCGTTTTTCATACGACTTCCTTAAGAGCATTTTCTTGCAGGTTTTTCATGGCCAGCAGGCTTTGTGTAAAAGGCGGGCGGGCAATGCCCCATTCGGTGATGATCCCTGCGATATGACGGTTGGGGGTCACGTCAAAAGCGGGATTGAACGCAGGCGCATTCAACGGTGCAATGGCCTGTCCGTTGATCTGGGTGATCTCGCTGTCGCCGCGTTCTTCAATCTCAATGTCGTCGCCTGACAGTGTGGTGAAATCGATGGTCGACATCGGCGCGGCCACATAGAAGGGCACGTTGTTGTCGGCAGCCGCAAGTGCGAGATTATACGTGCCTATTTTATTGGCCGTGTCACCATTTGCGGCAACGCGATCACAGCCGACCACTGCGATATCCACGTTTTTAGTGCGCATGATGTGTGCGGACGCGCCGTCGACGACAATCGCGTGTGGCACACCAAATTGCATCAATTCAAAAGAGGACAGTTTCGAGCCCTGAAGCCGTGGCCGTGTTTCGTCGAGGTATGCGAAAACTTCGTGACCTGCTTCGTGCGCGCTGCGGATGATGCCAAGGGCGGTCCCAAGATCAACAGTTGCCAGCGAGCCTGTGTTGCAGTGATGGAAGAACGTCACCTTTTGCGGCAGGATTTCCAGCGCATGTTTTGAAATTGCGCGGTTCACGGCGATGTCTTCTTGCTCGATTGCGAAAGCTTCTACGCCCAATGCGGCAATTAGCGCGTTGGTGTCGGTTGCGTTTTTCCAGACCCGTTGCATACGGTCGAGCGCCCAAAACAGGTTGACCGCTGTCGGACGCGATGCACGCAGGACGGTATCGGCCTGTTGCAAGGTTTTTTGCATGCTGTCGGCTGTCGCATCTTTAAGTGTGCGTGCCGCTTGCAAGATCCCGAATGCGGCCGCAACGCCGATGGCCGGAGCACCCCGCACGGTCATGTCAAAAATTGCCTGTGCAATCTCGGTAGGCGTTTTCAGGTCGATATACTGCACGTCGTGCGGTAATATTTTCTGGTCGATCAGCCGCAGTGTATGTGTGTCATTCAGCCATTCAATTGCGCGAAATGCCATCTTGGTTTCCTTCTTTGATATTTTTTGCCAGCTGCTTAATGTCGTCGGCGAGTGCATGTATCGGTGCCGTCAGGTGTCCGTCTAAAACAATGGCTGTGCCGCGCGCAAAAACGTGTGACACGTCTTCGCGTCCTGCGCTGTAAACGAGGGTTGAATAGGGGTCGTATGCGGGAAGGTTGTGCAGTGCCGATATGGCGACCACAGTGACGTCAGCTTGTTTGCCTACGGTCAACGACCCCGTACGATTTGAGAGCCCAAGCGCCTTGGCGCCGTTAGAAGTGGCCATTTTTACGATGTCACGCGCGGCCAATGTGTTGGAAGTCCCCGTGCGCAAATTATGCAAATAGCTGGTCATGCGCATGGTTTTAAACATGTCGAGATCATTGCCGCTTGCTGCGCCGTCGGTGCCCAAAGATACGGTTACACCCTGCGCGACCAGATCACTGATGCGCGCCATACCAGACGCAAGTTTTGCGTTTGAAAGCGGGCAATGCGAGATGGCAGTGTTTGCGTCACGCAGTATTGCGATTTCAGCGTCATCTAGGTGCACCGCATGGGCTAAGAGCATAGGTTGTTTGAGGAGACCTGCGGCCTCTAAAGCGCGGATTGGCGTAGTACCGTAGGCGTTTTGAACCAGGTCCATTTCCCATGCGGCCTCGGCTGCGTGGATATGCAAGCCGCAATCTGCGTTTTGCGCAAGTTCTGCGATCTGCGCCAGTTTATCGGCATCCAACGTGTAGCAACCGTGCGGCACCAGCATGGGCTGTACCGCTTCATCATCCGCATAGCGTGCCAAAAATGATTTAGTAAATGTAATCCGATCGTCCCATGACAGCCCGTCAATGCCTTCAACGTTGATCATGGGCGGTCCAGAGGTGATCCCAACGCCAATGTGTTTGGCCGCGTTAATGGTCGCGTCGGGGTACCAATACATGTCGAGAAAGTGCGTTATGCCGCCCAACGCCATTTCCGCGATGCCCAACGTCGATCCGGTTTCAACGGAAGCCGGATCGATATGTGCCGCCTCTGCGCCCCAGACGGTTTGCAGGAACTGGTCGAGATTTGTGTTATCAGCAAGCCCGCGAAACAGGGTCATTGCGGCGTGACAATGGGTGTTAATGAACCCCGGTAGAATTATCCCGCCTTGCGCATCGATTACTGTGTCCGCGACAATGTCGTCGTCCACCGGACCACTGCTGACCTGTGTGATCAACCCGTTTTTAATGGTGACAAAACCTGCTTCATGGCAGGTATAAGTGTCATCCATCGTCAAAACGGTGCCGTTTTTGATGAGTGTATCAACTTGCATCGGTTAGCTGGGTTTGACTGGTAAGGCGGGGATGAGGGATTTCATCAGGGCTAATAGCTTGGGCTCAATGATTTTGATCGAATCCCAGACCTCGGCTTCGTTGGTGATATGGGCGTCCGAGACGCTGCTCACGGCGATATTTGTTACTGCCGAGAGTGCAAAAACCTTAAGCCCCATATGGCGCGCAACAATTACCTCTGGCACGGTCGACATGCCGACAAGATCAATGCCCGCCAATTGCATCAGGCGAATAAGCGCGGGGGGCTCAAAGCTTGGCCCGATTGCGTGGCCGTACACGCCGCGCAAAATGTCCGGTGCAAGGGACTGCGCAAGGTCGATAAGTGCGGGGTCATATGCTTGGTTCATCGAGACAAACCGTTCGCCAAGTTCAGGATCGTTTTCGCCGCGCAATGGATCGTGTCCACATGCCGTGGCAAGGGATAGATGGTCTTCAATGGCGACCAGATCGCCGACTTTCATATCCGCGCGCATACCGCCCGCCGCATTTGTGATGATCGCCGTATGCGCGCCAAGTGACGCCATGACCCGCATTGGGAAGGACACCTCTTGGGCTGAATACCCTTCGTACATGTGCACACGGCCTCGCATGGCCACGCAAGTCCGACCAAAGAGCGTCCCGACCAGTAATTTGCCGTCATGACCCGTGACCGTGGATACTGGAAAGTTTGGTATTTCGGAGTAAGGAATCGAGACACCGTCAATTTGATCAGCTAATGGGCCGAGGCCCGACCCTAATGTAAGGGCGATTTCGGGTGTGCAGTCGGTCAGGTCGCGGATGGCCTGAACGGATTCTGAAATTTGATTTTTAAGCATGTCGGCCCTCTTGGGGTTGTGCGATTCTCGTATGGTCATAGCAGTACGGAATGCATGATTGCAAGAAAAAGTGCAAATGACATTGCTGTTGACTTTTGGACACTAAATGACGAAAAGCAGCCGTATAGGTGGGCTTCAATGACGACCGCTTGTCGCCTGTATAAAAAAGGACATACTGCTTTGGGTACAGAATTTTGGACTAAACTCAGAAGCGATCAACACAGGGAGCCACGCAAAATGGCAAAGATTTCAAGAAATGCACTCGTCTCAGGGATAGCGGTTGCGCTTATAGCCGCAGGCTCGACAGTGTCGGCGCAGGACAAGTCGATTGTTTATGTCACGCCTAATCCAATCGGAAATAACCCTTTTCTTGTTATGGGTCGCGATGGTGCTGAGGCTGCAGGCGAGGCAATCGGTGCCTCTGTTGCCACCTATGAAAGTGATGCACCTCAAGCGGTGTTGGAAAACTTGTACGCTGCCGCCAGTGAAGGTGCTGACATTGTCATCGCAATCAGCTTTTCGGCTGTTGATGGCGTTATGGAAGTCGCGCCAACGGCGCCAGACACACAATTTCTGTTAGTTGATGCCTGTCCAGAAGGTGACCGCGCTGCAAACATCCATTGTGCAGTATTTCGCGAGCACGAGTCTTCGTTCCTAATGGGCGCAATCGCTGCCTTGAAGACACAGACGGGTACTGTCGGAGTTATCGGTCCGATCGACATTCCTTTTATGCACCGTTTTACCGATGGATTTGCTGCGGGCGTTAACCATACCAATGCGGATATTAAGGTGGAAACGCGCTGGGTCGGTGGCCAGAACCCTTTCTCCGATCCGGTCCGCGCAAAAGAGCAGGCCCTGACGCTAAATGCAGCTGGTGCCGACATCATTTATTCAGCAGCAGCGGGAGGATCGTTTGGCGTATTTGAAGCGGCGGCCGAGAGCGGCTTTAAGACAATGAGCGTCGATACCAACCTGTGTGAAATCGCGCCTGGTACGATGTATGATGTTGCGTTAAAGCGCGTCGATCAGGCAATTTTACAATCCGTAGCGGCAATTGAAGGCGGCGCGGAGGCAAGTTTCGCATCATATGGTTTGGCTGAAGGTGGCATGAGTGCAATGGCCGTTCTTGGTGGTGATGCGCTTGCCGACAGCGGCTGCCTCATTGCTGAAGATGCCGAGCTCACTGCGCAAATTCTAGCATTATCTGAGCAGATCATCTCTGGTGAAATTGTGGTTGATGACCCGTTGATGGCAAACTAAGCGAGCATTGTTGAGTAGTCGCTGCGTTAGGGGAAAAGTTTGGAAACGAATAAAGCATCAGGGCCGCCGGTTTGTCGGCTGATTGGCATATCCAAGTCATTTGGGTCAACAAAGGCCCTGCAAGATGTTTCATTCGAGGTACGACAGGGTGAGTTTCTGGCGCTTATCGGCGAAAATGGCGCCGGTAAAACCACGACGATGAGCATTCTGTTCGGCCTTTTGGACCCTGACGCAGGGAGTATTGAAATCGCAGGCAAACCACAGAAAATGCGGTCTGCTCGTGATGCGATTGCAGCCGGATTTGGTATGGTTCATCAGCATTTTATGCTTTATCCGGACCTCACCGTTTTAGAAAATATTATTGTTGGTCAAGAGGATACGGGTGTAAGCGGGCTTATCCCTTTGAATGATCACAGGGCGCGAGCGGAAAAAATCATTGGCGAATTTGATTTTGCGTTAAACCTTGATCGCAAAGTTTCAGAATTGCCCGTTGATGCACGCCAACAACTCGAGATTGTGAAGCTGCTGTATCGTGGGGCGTCAGTGGTTATTTTGGATGAACCTACGGCAGTCCTGACACCACAAGAAAGCATTGCACTGTATAAAATGCTGGCCCGATTGCGCGCGCAGGGGACTTCAATTGTTTTGATTACGCATAAGCTGGATGAAGTGATGCAAAATGCGGATCGTATTTTGGTGATGCGCCGCGGGAAGCTTATCGCGGAGCGCGATTGCAACGCCACAAATAAGACCGAATTGGCCGAGCTTATGGTTGGTGATAAAATCGATGTGATTGCCAAGCGCAATGTCATGACACCTGAAATTTCCGTCAGTGTGAAAGACCTGACTGTGACCCGTCGGCAGGGAAAACCCGCACTGTCAGGTGTATCATTTGATGTCAGGGTCGGAGAGATTTTTGGCGTCGCGGGCGTGTCTGGAAACGGACAAAAGGAGCTTGCAAATGCCTTGGTCGGCTTGGAACCGGCGCGTGGTCAGATCATGTTTAAAGGGCGTGACATATCGGGCCTTGATGTATCTGAGCGGCGCAAAGCTGGTCTAGGTTACATGGCGGAAGACCGTATGGCTATGGGGCTGGCTTTGCACGGCACCGTCTCTGAAAACCTGATTTCAGGACGAGAAGGCACCGAGGAATTTTCTGGCAAGGGTATCCTGAAGAAACAAAATATACGCGAATTCAGTCGCGCATTGATTGAGCGCTTTGATATCCGCACTCCGTCTGCAACCCAAACAGCGGGCAATCTTTCAGGTGGAAACCAGCAAAAGATTGTTGTCGCGCGCGAGTTGTCGGCAACGCCCAAATTTCTCGTTGTTGAAAACCCGTGTTGGGGGGTTGATGTTGGGGCGATCACGTTTATCCACAAACAGATTTTACAGCTCGCGAAAGATGGCTGCGCAATTGTGCTGATCAGTAACGACCTTGAAGAGCTTTTTGCTTTGAGCGATCGGGTTGGCGTTGTTTTCGACGGTAAGCTGACGACCATTTTTGAACGCAATGAGCTTGATTCAATCGCCGTAGGGGCTGCGATGTCGGGACAACACAAGGACCGTGTGCAATGAGCAAATCGCTCCGCCTTTTCCTCGTGCCGCTTGGGTTTGTGACTTTCGGGATCCTGATCTTGCTTGCCTTTGGACCTACGCGCGAAGCCGTTTTGGCCTTTGTGAACGGAGCGTTTGGTGGCCGCAATAACTTTAACTTGTATTCAACCCTAAGCCGCTTTTCTATTTTGCTTGGCTTGGCGATGTCGGTGCTTGTTTCATTCCGCGCGGGTCTTTTGAACATCGGGGCAGAGGGCCAACTTGTGCTTGGTGGACTAACTGCGGCGCTTGTTGGAGTTTACTTGCCGGCGCCGCCATTGGTTGTGGCAATTGCCGCGTTGCTTGCGGCGATGACCGTCGCGGCAAGTTGGGCCGTTCTTGCAGGTTTGATCCAGCGAACGACCCATGTGCCGCTATTGATCGGGTCGCTTTTGCTGAACTATCCCGCGTCATATATTGCGTCATATTTTGTGTCGCATCCGTTTCGTGACGTGAACAGTGGGGCAACGCAATCGTTCCGGATCATGGGCGAGGCGGCGTTGCCACGGTTTACGGGCACAATTTTGGACTACGGTATCCTGTTAATCGGTGGCACCGCATTGCTGGTCATTGTCCTAGAACGGACCTCTGTTTTTGGCTACCGGGTGCGAATGCAGGGTTATAGCTTTCAATTCGCGCAAGCCTCCGGATTTCCGACTGCGAAACTCTATTACCGGACATTGATGATAAGTGGCGCGATTGCAGGGATGACGGGGTTTGTTGCGGTGTTTGGTTTGAACCAGCGGTACATCGATGGCATGCTCACGGCGCCGCTTTATGCATGGACAGGGATTGCTGCGGTGCTGATGGCTGCGATCATTCCTTGGGTCACGCCGCTGACCGCTTTTTTCTTTGCCGCACTCGCTACTGGCGCAATTGGCATGGAGCGGTCCGTTGGTATCCCACGCGAAGTTGGCCAAATCATCCAAGCCGTCATCGTTCTCTATTTATCAGGCGTTGCGGGTAAAATGCTCTCTGGAAGCGGCAGGGGAGGAAAATCATGATATTTTTTGATAGTGCGATTATTGAATCAATTCCGCGGCTCGTGACCCCAGTCCTGCTAGCCGCGATTGGCAGTGCACTTTGCGAACGGGCGAACGTATTCAACATTGCGCTTGAGGGCATGATGTTGATTGGCGCGTTTGCGGCCGTGGTCGGGACTTATTATACGGGGAGTGCGATGGGCGGGCTCGGCTTGGCGATAGTCGCGGGTGCCCTCTCAGGGCTCGTTTTTTCGTATTTCGGCGTAACCCGTGGCGGGGATCATATTATCGTCAGTATCGGGTTTAACGTGCTGGCGATCGGGTTGACGGCATTTTTAATCGGACAAATTTTCGGCGTGTCAGGTCAGTTTGACGATCCGCGTATTGTGCAACTGCCGCGTATCGACCTTGGACCGATCGCGGATATCCCGATCATCGGTGATTTCTTTTCGGGGCAGTCGATCCTTGTTTGGTTCGCGGTATTCATGGTTTTTGCGGTCCATTGGTTCTTGAAGAACCATAAGTACGGGCTGCGGCTTCGTGCGGCGGGGCAGAATGCAGTGGCGATGCGCACAGTTGGCGTGTCGCCCAATATGATGAAAATGTCTGCATTGATCGCTTGCGGGATACTTTGTGCTTTGGGTGGCGCACAACTTTCGATCTCGAATGTGACGCTTTATACCGAAGGCATGAGCGCGGGGCGTGGCTGGATCGCTTTGGTGATTGTGATGATGTGTAGCGCAAGATTGCCATGGATTTTGCCGACGGCCATTTTGTTCGGTTTTGTAGATGCCTTGGGCTTTCGTATGCAAGGCCTTGGTTTACCCCAACAATTGACCGAGAGCTTGCCCTATGTTCTGGCAATCGTCGTATTAATGCTCGTGTTCAAGAGCAGGGCATCCCAGCATGCAAGCTAATATTGCCAAGTCCCCCAGCGTAGCGCAATCGCGTATAGAGCAGCAAGTTATCGAAGCGGCATGGTGTTATTTCCACGACGACATGAGCCAAGCAGAGATTGCGAGCCACCTTGGGCTGTCACGCAGTACCGTTGTCAATTATTTGGCGCAGGCCCGTGCGAATGGCTATGTGCGCGTTTCCTTACAAACGGACGTTTTTCGGGACCGCAAAATTGCGGAAGACCTCAAGGCCAAATTCGGATTGGTTGATGTTCTTGTGGTGCCAAGCGTGGCCGACAGTGCAGCCGCAAATCTCAGACGGGTGGCGCGTGTTGCTGCCGACTGGCTTCCTGAACTCTTGGAGCCGGGGGATAGACTTGGTGTTTCTTGGGGCGAGACTGTCTATCAGATTTCGACGGCAGTTGAAAAAGTGATGATACCGGATTTGGATGTCGTGCAACTGGTTGGGTCGCGTGCAACGCCGTTAGGCTTTGCAGCTGAAATTTGTTCGGCAAACCTTGCGGAAAAATTCTCGGCAAATTGCATCAACTTACATGCGCCGCTTTTGCTTGAAAGCCGTGAATTGGCGGCAATGTTGCGGCAGGAGCCGGTCATTGCGGAACAGCTACGCGCAGTGCGCGAGTGCAACAAAATTATCTTTGCGGCGGGGTCCGTCAGCATGAACAGTCATGTTGTTAAAAGTGGCGTAGTTAGCCAGAAAACTTTGGCGGCATACATCAAAAATGGGGCTGCTGCTGTGATTTGTGGCCGTTTTATTGATCGCGATGGAAACCCAATTCCAGGAGAGATCGACGACCGTATCATCGGTACAACTATAGCCGAGCTACAGGGAAAAGAACTGGGCCTTCTTGCCGCTTCGGGCGCAGATAAAACCGATGCAACACGCGCTGCGATTAAAGCTGGGTTCACAACCCACCTAGCAACTTGCTCCGCTATCGCAGCGGCGCTGCTCGCGGATGATTAGTATCAAAAGAACAAAGGCCTTTCTAGCTTGAAAAAATCGTCATGGCCTCTCACCGCAATGCATTGGGGCACGTACCGTGCTGAAACAGATGGTAAAACGCTGCGTGCGTTGCATCCGTTTGAAGAAGATAGTGACCCGTCTGGGATCGGTCAGGGGTATTTCGGTGTGCTGGATGGACCCACGCGCATCACGTCGCCCATGGTCCGAAAAGGGTGGCTGGAAGACCCGAAGGGCCGCAGCCGTGGAAAGCGTGGTTCGGACGAGTTTATCCCTGTTTCATGGGGTGAGGTGTGCACGCTTATCGCGGATGAGTTGACCCGAGTGACATCAGAGCATGGCAATGAGGCGATTTATGCCGGCTCCTACGGTTGGTCCAGCGCAGGCCGTTTTCATCATGCACAGGGTCACATGCGCAGGTTTCTGAATATCAACGGCGGTTATACCAGTTCGTTGAATACCTACAGTCTTGCTGCAGGAGAGGTGATTTCAGGTCATGTTATAGGTGGGTTTTGGGTCGCTGCCGCCGATACGACCGATTGGCAAAGTATTATTGATAACACGGAATTATTTGTTGCATTTGGTGGACTACCTGCCAAAAACGGGCAGATCGCGCAGGGCGGTGTTGGCCGTCACCGCCAACGCGAAGCAATGCGAGACGCCCATGCCAAAGGGGTCACATTTGTGAATGTATCGCCTTTGCGTGATGATGCTATCAGTGAAATTGAGGCAGAGTGGATCGCGCCCAGACCTTCGACCGATGTGGCGATGATCCTTGCACTGTGTCATTGCTTATTGAACGAGGGTCTGCACGATGCGGTGTTTTTGGAGCGCTATACTGTCGGGTTTGACCGCTTTGCCGACTATCTATCGGGGATCTCGGACGGGGTCCCCAAAACTGCCGCTTGGGCCGCAGAGATATGTGATATCGATGAACAGACCATAATTGATCTTGCCCGACGAATGCACAAAAGCCGCACTATGATTTCTGCAAGCTGGTCACTCACGCGGCAAGACCACGGCGAACAACCGTTTTGGGCGACGATCACGCTCGCGGCCATGCTGGGTCAGATTGGTTTACCGGGCGGCGGTTTTGGCTTGGGGTATTCTGCTGTCAATTCAATGGGCTTGGAGAACAACAGCTTAAATTATGCTGCAATGCCGCAAGGCAAAAATCCGATCAAAACCTTCATTCCTGTTGCGCGTATTTGCGACATGCTAGAGAGTCCGGGAGGGCAGGTTGACTACAACGGTCAAACGTTAGTGTACCCCGACATCGAGATGATTTGGTGGACGGGTGGTAACCCGTTTCACCACCACCAGGATTTGAACCGCTTCCGCGAAGCATGGAAGAAGCCAAGCACTGTGATTGTGAACGACTGGTGTTGGACCGCGACTGCTATGCACGCCGACATTGTGCTGCCCTCGACCAATCCACTTGAGCGGCAGGATATCAGCATGGGGGGCCGCGACCCTTATGTGATTGCAATGGAGGTTGTGTCTGAAGCGCCCGCGCTTGCGAAAGATGACTTCGAAATATTCCGCGAACTTGCGCGCAAATTGGGGCAAGAACAAGCGTTTACCGAAGGGCGCAGCGCCGATGAATGGCAGAGGCATCTTTACACTAAAAGCCGGAAAATTGCAGCAGAGGTTGGGGTCGCGTTGCCCGATTTCGACCAATTGCGCAGCCAACGCTGGCATAAGGTAGACACCCCCCACGTTCCAAATGTCATGTTTGACCAATTTCGTGCCGACCCAGAGGCGCACCCGATTCCCACGAAAAGCGGTAAAATTGAGATTTGGTGCGCGGATATTGCCACTTATAATTACGACGACTGCCCACCACATCCGACGTGGATGGAACCGTTTGAATGGCTTGGCGACGCTGTTTCAGGCGAGCTGCATCTCATCTCGAACCAACCCGGAAACAAGCTACATTCGCAGCTTGACCACGGTCCCTTTAGCCAAAATGACAAGGTGAACGGCTTTGAGCCGTTGCGCCTGAACCCGCTGGATGCCTCCGATCGCCGCATTGAAACTGGCAACACTTTGGAGGTCTATAATGGGCGTGGTGCTTGCCTTTGCAGTGCTGTGGTCGACGATGCCCTGCGCCGTGGCGTTGTGCAAATCAGTACCGGCGCGTGGTTCAAACCATCTACTGAAGTGGCGGGGATGTGTTTGAATGGAAATCCGAATGTTTTAACACTGGACAAAGGCACGTCAAAACTTGCACAGGGCCCGACCGCCCATACGTGTCTTGTAAAACTGCGTAAGGCGTCAAGATTGTCACAAAGCGTTTAATCAAATAGGTCTAATGATGTTCGGAATACCCGAGATAGGTTATTTGGTTTGAGCCCGCCCCTGTGGCAATATTGTTTGATCGAGGGGCGGGCATAGAAGCAGGATTGAAAAAGAAGGCTCCAATTGTTCGCTGCTATTTAAAGTCGCCGTTCATGTAACGGAAGAAGGCGGGGTTCACCCAAACCTCAACGGTTTCAACAGAGTCGATCTCGGACACGGATCGAAATTGTGTCGCCCTTTCCGCGGCGGTCTCGGTCAATGCCGCCAAGTCTGCTTGATACTCACCAATGGTCAGAATGTTTTCACTGATCGGCTCATATCGGTCCATCGCAGTGTATGAGCGATAGAAAGGCTGCCACCAAGAATCGATAATCAGCCCTGGCTCATCTGCGGAATCCTTTTTCGCAAATGTGTCAATCAAATCCATAAACGCTTGCCGACGCTCGGTTGTCTCAAACTGAAAGTCGATATTATACTCGACCATGACATTTATCATCAGGCCGTTTTCAAATGTGACAACACTGGAAGGTGGTTCGCCCCACTCTGGCAGAAATATGAACGCAGAGGATTTTGGTATGAACTGAACTTTTGGATCAAACCCTTCACTTTTCATCAGATAAAGCAGCTGAACTGCATGTTCGATACTGCTATGCCCGTAACGCAGCATCAAATTAGGATCAAATTTGGACAGGTCGTCGGTATTAAGAACATTATACCCTGTCGTATATCCGCTTAAAATGAGGCCGTTGAGTGTCGCCAATACATCCTCGTCCTGAATGACCGTCGACTCTTCCCACTCCATCATTATACGCTCAACGATGTTGCGATCCGACACGTTGCCTAGGTAGTGTTCAGACAGATCGAGTTGATCGGTAACGAAGTGGTCCAATTTCATCGAAACTGTTGCAGGATCGGCCAGATCCCCAACCATGAGAACGCCCATATCAATCAGTAGCGCATCGCCTTGTGATGTGCTTTTGCCGTGTGTGGCGGCTTCAGTTTTTTCGACACTATACGTTGCAGCAAGTTCGCTTAGATTAAGGCTTTCGATAGCTTGCCCTAAAGTCAATTCCTGTGCGCTTGCCTGTGCTCCGAAGGAAACCACTGTTCCTGCCAGAATGCCCCAGATGGTCCGTCTATTCATGGATCTAATCCCTTCTTATTTCAATTTTCGACATCATTGCCCTGATTAATAACTGGGCTGTTTTTGTCATGCGACATTCAATCCAAAGATGGCGCATGAACATTGCATGCAGCTTTCTCGAAAGAGATACATCGGATGTTGGCTCTCTTAGCTCTCAGCGGGGAGTCTGATGGCATAATTACGCAAATGTCAATGATGGTGTTCAATGGCTAAATAGTGGCACGCTAAAAGATCCACTGCTCTTGTTGAATTTAGATTAGATGCCTCATCATATTGTCTCCAGCATCCTTTATTAGAACACTGCTGCAGGTGTCTTCCAGCTCAAGCTTCTGCTTAAAAAGCGTCAAATCACCATCCCCACTCTTACCTAAATTGCGTTTTGGCTGCCGGGCAGTAGATGAACGTAAACCTCAAGGCTTTTGGCTTGCGAAGATCCCTTCGGGGATTGCTTCACATTCCATCCACTGGTTAGCGCAATCCGCACCGCATCTTGCCTAAATTCGTCTGTTCATTTCTGTCCCACAGTCCATCTCCTTTGTTGCAGTAAGTATTATCAAAGAAGCGGCATCAAACCGCGACAAGTCCAATGCTTTTGCGGTCGGTGTAGAAATTTGTGTCCAATTCAACGAAGTGCGAGGACGATGCATAAGCATCATAATCCTTGGCTTTATAACGCTACTCATATCAATAAAAATGTGACGAAACAAATTCATCAAGAGTAAGCACACAAGCTATTAGGGCCCGCAGATTGAAGGCGAGTTATATACCATTCTAGCATTTGCATAATCAGTGAATGCACTAACTTCCATTGAGGCGGCAGCCTCATCCTTGAATAACGCCGCACACCCAATGGCAGTCATAGTGGTTTGTCCAAGAGCCGTGTTTTGATTCCGGCTCAGTCCGTTAGCAAGGCCATGTTGTCCGCCTCCCAGCTGACCCAAATAGTATCGCTGCCGATCGACTGGCCGGTTTCAGCATCCACATAAGCTTTGAGTAGCGCCCCTTTCTCGCCGACTGCGATCTGAATCGCCATGCGAGAGCCTAGGAAGGTTCTGCCAACGACGCGTCCCTGCACCGCATTGGCTGTCTGCGGCCGTTCAACGCTGATGCTCAGTTTCTCTAACCGCACTGACGCGGTGATTGGCTGTCCAGCGACAGGAAGACCCACAGGCGCTTTGCCCAGAAGAGTTATGCCTTCCCAGTCCATCACCACTTTGTCGCCCTCGGTGCCACGCATCACGCCTGACAATAGGTTGGTTTCGCCGATGAACTCGGCAACGAAACGGGTAGCGGGACGGAAATACAAGTCTTCGGGGGTACCGTCCTGTTCGATCCGGCCTTTATTCATGACCACGATCCGGTCGGACATGGTCAGCGCCTCTTCTTGGTCGTGGGTCACGAAAAAGAAGGTCTTGTTGGTGCGCCGTTGGATCGACTTTAACTCCTGCTGGACTTGGCCGCGCAGTTTTGCATCAAGGGCGCCCAAGGGTTCGTCCAGCAGCAAGAGCGCCGGATCGGGGGCTAGTGCACGTGCCAGCGCCACACGCTGCCGCTGTCCGCCTGAGAGTTGCGCGGGATAGCGGTCGCCAAAAGCGATAAGTTCAAGAAAGGACATAATCTCTTCCGAGCGGCGTTTGATATTTGCCTTGCTCATGCCCTTCAGCTCCAGTCCGAAAGATACGTTCTGCGCAACGGTCATGTGCGGGAATAGCGCATAATCCTGAAACACCATATTTACATGGCGTTTTTCTGGTGGCTGATTGGTCACATCCTCGCCGTTTAGGATCACCCGGCCAGCGGATGGGCGCTCGAATCCGCCGAGGATGCGTAGTGTCGTGGATTTGCCGCAACCCGAAGGTCCGAGAAAGGTCACAAACTCGCCTTGTGCGATGTCCAGCGACAGGTTTTCCAATGCAACGGTCTTGCCGAAGTGCTTGGATAGCCCTTCGATGCGGACAAGCGGTGTCTGGTTGTTCATAGCTCAGGATTCCTTGTTCATGCGGCGGGTAAAGCGTTCGGCCCAGATGCCGATGGCGGCAGTCATAAATAGCGCAACTGTTGCGATGGCGTTAATTTCCGGACTCATACCCGAACGTAGTTTGGAAAAAATCAGCACTGGCAGTGTCGGCTCATAGCCACCCAAGAAGAATGAGCGGACAAAATCGTCGAATGACAGCAACAGACAGAAGATAGACGCACCGACGATCGCGGGTATCAGATAAGGTAGTGTGATCCGGACGAAGGTGATCAGCGGGTCGGCACCAAGGTCGCGCGCTGCATCAATCTGGCTTTTTGGCATGGTCGACAGGCGCGCCATGACCACGAGCACGACGAATGGCACGTTGTGCACCGCGTGTGCCCAGACGATGGCACCCATGCCTGGCTCGATGCCAAGATAGCGGGCGTAGATGCGGAACGCGATTGCAGAGATGATTCCCGGTACCAGCGCTGGTAGAACGGCTAATCCGAAGACCGCCATACGGCCGATGAAGCGGCGCCCCTCCAGCAATACTGCGATCCAGGTACCTACAAAGATCGAAATTAGCGTTGAGAGCACAGCAATAGCCACTGAGTAGCCAAAAGTGGACAAGATCTGCGCATCGGCAAAGATGCCCGTATACCAGCCTAACGTCCATGACTGGATCGGAAACCCGATAAAGTTGCTGTCCTTAAAGCCCATCACGATCATCAGGATCAGCGGTACAAAAATATAAAGAACGAAGACCCAGTAGATGCAGGCCAAGAGTATCCGATTGCCGCGGAACATTTCGACACGATTGTTCATTTGCGATCTCCCTTGCGGAGTGAGTTCATTAACTTCTGGAACGTCGCGGTTATGATTAGGGCGGCCAAGAACATTACCGTCGCAAAGGCCGCTCCGGTAGGCCACTCATTCCCCGCTACGTGGAAGAAGCCCGCAATAGTTTCGGAAAACACCGTAGTCGACGGCCCACCCAGCAAAACGGGCGTGGCGTAAAATCCAGTAGAAATCAAGAAAACCAGTGTGCAGCCCGAGGAAATCCCCTCGATTGTCATTGGTAAAGATATCCGTCGAAACCGGGTCCACGGCCCCGCACCCAGATCGGCAGCGGCCTCGTTCATGCTCTTGGGCAACTTCTCCAAAGCCGAATAAAGCGGCAGCAGCATGTAGAGCGCGGTCAGGTAGACGATGCCAATACCCATGGAAAAACTAGTGTACATGAAGGGGATCGGCCGTTCAATCAGGCCAAGGAACTTGAGCAGCATGTTCACCGCGCCGGTATTGCCCAGCAGGATCATGATCGCGTAGGTTCGTACGATTTCACCCACCCAAAACGGAATCAAAAGCAGTAGTAAAAACAACATCTGATTGCTGCGACTGACATGGCGTGCCAGAAAATAAGCCACCGGATAGGTAATGATCAGTGTGCAAAAGGTGAAAACCCCAGCAAAGGCCAGCGTACGGAAGAACGGCATCCAGAAGATGCTATCTCCGAAGAAACGAATATAGTTGTCCAGCGTGAAATGCTGTTCCACTCCCGGTGCAACCGGATATGCGTCGGTAAGTGATACCCTGAGCATCTGCAACATTGGCCCCAGATGCTGGGACAGGACCCAGAGGAGCGGAAAAATCGCAAGAAACAGAAATTGTCGCCGGGGTGACGCCGTGACCAGCGCCATTAATGACTGATACGGTCCCCAATTAGCCAACCCGCCCCAAAATGTTCGATTGGACGCCTCGCTCGTCATGTCTGACGGATCTTCCGCCGCTGATAAGTCGTTTTTCATATGGTTATCTTTCTCGGATCGCTGGTTGCCCTGCTCCGCGAACGGCAGAGCAGGTTCCGTGCGTTGCAGGTCAGGCCGCCTTGATGGCCTCAACTGCGGGGTCCATCAGGCCAAACTTCAAATCGTTTTCCTCGGTGCGAAGGAAACGCATGGTGGCCAACTGCTCATCAGGAAAGCTGGTCGATTTCTTCTCGAGATCGGTCAGATATTGCGAAGCGTCCTTGTAGGTCGAGATGAAGCCCGACTTTCTGCTCATGGCCGCGCCAATTTCAGGCGAGGACAAAATGGCATCGAGGAAAGTATAGGCATTGTCGGCGTTCGGCGCATTGTTGGCGACGTTTAACGTATAGACAAACCCGTAAGAGCCTTCTTGCGGGATACTCATCGCCAACGGGAAACCGTCATTGATCAAAGCCGCAGCCGGGCCGTTCCACGAATGACCTAGAACGATGTCTTGGTTCACCATCATCTGCTGGAATTCGGCGCTACCGTCGTAGTATTTACGTACCAGCGGTTTATTATCGATCATGAACTGCTGTACTTCGGCCATAATTTCGGCGGCGCGCGCGTGATCGTCGCCATATTCGATGAAGTTGGCGTCATAGCCTTTCATAAGCATAACAATGGAAAGCATGTCCTGAATAATATACGCGGTCTGACCGCGGAACTTTTCGCTGAACAGCGTGTCCCAAGTCTGGGCTTCATCTTCGGTAACATAGTCGGTGTTATACGACAGCACATTCATGCCCGATACGATTGGCGCGCCCCACTTGTTGTCATTGATCGTCGACCAGTCGGATTCCGAGAAGGCAGGGTTGATACGATCCCAGTTGGTCAATCGGCCAGTGTCTAGCGGTGCCAGCATATCGTTTTCAATAAACTGAAGGAAGCGGTGGCCTGCGACTGTTATGATGTCCACGGTTGGGTTCGGCTGCTCGGCGGACAGCAGGTTGAACTGCTTACCTTGGTCGTCGACCAGACGGACGTTGACCTTGATTCCGGTATCTTTCTCGAATTGTACGCGGAAATCCTCGGGGACAAAATCATTATACGTCCAGATGTTGACTTCTCCACCCGTCTGGGCGGCGCTACGGCGCAAATAGACGGGCGAAGCTAGTAGCGCGCCACTGGCCGCAGCGGTCCCCAGAAAACGGCGGCGGTCGAAATTTGATTTAGTCATCTTTTCTCTCCTTGTCAGTTTTTATCTTTTTGTTTTTGTTGGTCCTTGGGTAGATGTCAGGCGTTCTGCGGGTCAAAAAGCAGTCCAGTGCAGGCGGCCTGCTTTAGATCGTCAAGACTATAGCGTTTGAGGTCAAGCGCTTTGAGTAATTCATTTTCCTGCTCGAAATCCCGCCCGTACATGGCCGAGAAAATGCTGATACCTGCCTCGTGCAGGACAGCCCGGTGGCCCGCCAACCGCCCCAGCGCCGCAGTCAGGACCAGCCCGTAGGGCACGTCCTCGGTGACATAGCGACTGTCGCTCGTGGCCGGGCCGGTGCCGCCGTTGCCCTGCTCATGCATTTGCTGGTTCATTTCCGAGATTGACGCAATCGGCACATGAAAGGATAGGTGGAAATGCTCGAAAATCGTTCTGACCTCAAGCCCCAGCGCCTGCGCGATGGCCTGCCGCTCGGCGTCCAGCTCTTCGAGCAGACGGCCCACGGCGGGAGTGACGTTTTGGCCTTGGCTCCAGCTTTCGCCGCGCTCCATCCTTGTGATATTGCCCAGAGCGATACCCATGTGGTTCTGCGGATTCAGGTTCGACAATGAAATTGCCAGTAGTCCGTCGCGCGATTGGAACCGATCACCAAACAGATCGCAACACAGTGCTAGCGCTTCGTCTGTACGATCTTGGGGGACCGTGCACAGATCGACCATGCTGCGGATCGTGTTGACGAGAACTTCAGTTCCCGATTGGCGGCGGCCGGTGCAAATAGTGGTGCCCCATGCAGTAATAGGCACAGTGATGCCGCGTGCGGCTAGCAATTGCGCCAGATAGACGGCACCCAACGAGGCATGCGACGAGATGATGATTTGGTGACGGGATTCAATATGGTTGGCCAGCGCGTCCAGTACGACCTTATGCCCATAGCCGGGCAGGACGATCATCAGGACGTCGTTTTGGCGTGCCAGTTCGGCAGCATCGGCTGCGATGCGTGGCTTGAATGTAGCTTCAAGCGCACCAGTCGCGGTCAGTGCCGCACCCTGCGCCAGTTCGGTTGTGCTCTCACCCGAGGGCGACCACAGCATGGGATCATGTCCCGCATCGTGCAGCAATGCCGCCGTACCAAACGCGACAGAGCCTGCGCCTGCCAATCCGATTTTCTTACGCAAACCTAAATACTCCCGTTGTTTGGTATTGTAATGAGACGACGTTAGGGCCTCATTGTGCATCCGTCAACATAGCGGATAAAAATCCGTTAAATTAGATAAGTCACTCAGACTCTTCGCGGACGGGATCGCCCAAAACATGCATTAGGCGATTTGCCCAGCCAAAAAGCGCAGTCGACAGGACCAAATCCAGGATCTCTGCCTCGTCCAGTCCAGCATCATGTAACGCGCGCATATGGAGAGTGTCGGAGGTCAGCGGACTTTGCGACAGTGCCACGGCAAAATCAAAGATTGCCCGATTGCGCGGCGACAGGTCAGCTTGCGCGCCATCATGAAATAGCCGGTCGGTCACCTCTTTGGATTTCTCCAACTGTGCGTGACGCGCGGCATGTACGGCAGCGCAATAGATGCATTTGTTAACCATCGACGCCGCAAGCGCGCCCAATTCACGCTCGGCGCGGCTCATCCCGCCTTTATCATACATGATCGCGTTGAATAGCGGCGAGCGTACTTTGAGGCTTTCCACGTCATGGGCCAACGTCAGAACATATTCTGAGACTTTTGTGTTGGACGGTGTCACCTGCAATGCAGTGAGCTGCTCCTCAGTCGCCTGTTGTAGGTCGACTGGCACAACGCGAGGCTTCCAGATCGGAACATTGCGCGTAAATTTTGTAATTATATGGCTCATGCTGACACCTCCTGCATAAGACGTAGTCCAGCGATGACGCGGATTTGATACGCAAGAAAGGCGTTCAATTCGCAAAGCCGCACGATGTCAGGGTCGGCAACGCCTGCGGACTTCAGTTCCGTGATATCGGCAGCGGCGACGTTACGCGTGTCCACACTCACCTTGTCCATAAAAGCCAGCACCGCTGCAAGACCCTGCGCCGCGCCATCGCTTTCAACGTCGGCCAAGGTCAGGTAATCGCCCGCATCCGCGACATACTTTGCAGCCAAATCTTCATGGTTGTTCAGATGCGCGATGCGTGCGGCCAATGCAGCGCGCAGCTCATGCGGCCACGCACCCGTATTGACCGGGCGTAGCACAGCGTTCTCGGCGTCCTGGGTCATGCGAAAGATATTGTCGCGGTTCTGGACTGCCTGCGCGGTCGGGCTGTCGACCGTCAAGTTGGCTGCATTAATCGTGGTATTCATTGTCATCAGGTTAACTTACCTTTTCTGTTTTGGTTTGCAGTTCCGACGGTGTCCATTCGCTGCCATCCAATTCCGGCGTGTCATAATCCAGTATGTTTTGCCAATGCGTCGTCACGTCTTCCGAATAAAGCGCCGCTGCCAAGGCGCGGGCCAACCAGTTTGCACCTTCGGAAATACCCGGAATGTCTCCACTGACTTTGCCTAGACTGGCCGACGCTCCGTAATTGAAGCAATAGACGTTGCCCAGCCACGGCGCGGCACCCTCATGTTTCTCGCGGAACGTAAAATCGGTGTTGAGATAAGGAAAGCTGCCCAGATCGCGCGACTGTTCGTCCTCGGGAGGGGTGTAGACATCGCGCCAAAGCAAGATGTCACCAGCAGCGTCGCCGAATTCGGTGCGCGACATGGGATCGATAGTGAAACCGGTCCCCAAGATCATGAAATCGGTGCACCATGTGGTTCCATCGGCAAAGCCGACCTCAATCTGGCCGTCCTTTTCTGTGGTGTTGGCCACGGCCTTGCCAAAATGGAAATAAGCGTTGGGGTGCCGGCTGACCCGGTTGGTCGAGCCATGCGGCGGCGGGGTTTGGGTCTTGAATGAATATTGCATGAACCGCCAGCGCCATGCGTCAGGTAAGCTGGCAAAGCCGGCGGTAAAGCCGAAACTCCCGATACCCATCATCTTGTTGATTCTAGGCATTTCTTTGCGGCGGATCAGATGGCGGACTTCTGCGGCGCCATGCTCTAGCGCCTCGGCAGAGTTGTCCACGGCCGAGGCCCCGACGCCCACAACTGCAATGCGCTTGCCTTTTAGCAAGGCGAAATCGATATCATCGGCGCTATGCGCCCAGTAATGCTGTGGTAGACCCTCGACAAAGCTCGGAATGTTAGGCTGTCCAGTGCCGTCACGCCCAGTGGCAAAAATCAGTTTGCGGGTCAGGATGCTGTCCGTGTCCGACAGGTGCAGGCGCAGCAATTTACCTTCAGGTTCGACACGCTCGACCGAGATGCCATTCTCTGTTGGGATCTGCAGCGTCCGGCGATACCATTTCAAATACTCCATCCACATCGGGCGCGGGATCTTGCCCAACTTGTCCCAAGCTTCTGCTCCGTGCTGAGCACGATACCACGCCTGAAAGGTAAGCGCACCGTGTCCGTATGCCGGACCGATCAACTCCTTCGGCGAGCGCAGCGTCTCCATCCGGGCATAATTCAGCCATGGCCCTTCTAATCCCTCGGGGCTGCGGTCAAGGATGCGCGTATTTTGGATGCCCGCAGTTTTCAGTGCGAGCCACGCAACCATGCCGCACATGCCGCCGCCAATGATGACGACATCACTTACACCGTCAGATTGAGCGACCCAGTTTTTGCCAGGAAAGCACAGAAATTTGAGGTCCTCGTGCACACGCGTCTCGAGTGCAGGCAATCCTTGGGCGTCTATGTTCGAGGTGGCATCATGTGGCATTGCATTATCCTGTCGGTCTGTTCTGTGCGTTAGACTGGGTACGTCTCGCTTAAGGTGAAGTTCGTCGATATGGAAGGCATGGGCGTGCCGATGGCGCGACATATCGTGCGGAAGAGTGCCGTACAAATGTGAATGGTCAAATGTCAGTTCGGGATGTGCGAGCCCCAGCGCGGCGGATTGAAAAATGTGGCGCATATTGCAGATAGTGAGGCCAAAATGCTTCCGCGTGCGGCGGCGCCATTATTCCGCCTAGTGGCTCCGTCGACGCTTCATGGAGCAGCTTGAGGTCTAAAGGAAGCAGCATGTTAAATCCCAGATGAGTTAACTATACTATGACGCAATAAATGGAATAATCCTCACATATATTTGCCATAAAGTTTCTTTTTTTGGGTCATTCGATCTAGATTATCTAATTCTTGACCATTTTAACCGTGAACCCCCGAAAGAGGCTAATGCGTTGGCACGAATCAGCGGATTGGCTGTGGCAAACCTCGGCCATTTACGAACGCATGGGTTTATTACGCCTCAGCAGCGCATACACTTATCTTCGCAAAATCATGGCACAGAGTTAGGCAGGACGTGACTGGACCATAAATGCGTGATCGCTGAATAGCGCCTGATCCCGCTGCGTTAAATCAGTGACCTAAGCTTTCTTCAGCGCCAGTCCAGTACAACCTTGCCCGACTGGCCAGATTTCATCGCGGCAAACCCTTTATCGAAATCATCGACGGAAAAACGGTGGGTGATAACGCGACTTACATCCAGACCGTTTTGCAACATTGCAATCATCTTGTACCATGTCTCGAACATCTCGCGACCATAGACGCCTTTGATCGTGATTGCCTTGAACACGATGCGCGACCAATCCACAGGTGATTTCCCTGGCGGGATACCCAATAGTGCGATCTTGCCGCCCATAACGAGCGCGTCGACCATCTGGTCAAGAGCCTGTTGGTTGCCAGACATTTCCAAGCCTACATCGAACCCTTGTTTCATGCCCAATTCATCAATGACGTCGCGCAGATCCTCGCGACTGACATCGACGGTGCGCAAGTTGCGACAGACTTTTTGCGCAAGCTCCAGCCGCGCCGGGATAACGTCGGTAATAACGACGTGCCGCGCGCCCGCATGACGGGCGACCGCCGCGGCCATGATTCCAATGGGTCCGGCGCCAGTGATCAGAACGTCCTCGCCCAGCAGATCAAAACTCAGTGCAGTGTGCACAGCATTGCCAAGCGGGTCGAGTATGGCGCCAATCTCGTCGGGAATGTCGTCGGGCAAGGGCACTACGTTGAACGCGGGAAGCTGCAAATATTCCGCGAATGCACCCTGCACATTCACCCCGATGCCTCGCGTACCGGGGTCGAGATGGAACCGTCCTGAGCGACTTTGGCGGCTGTCATTACGCACAACATGACCTTCGCCTGAACAGCGTTGTCCGATATTTAACCCGGTAACATTGCGCCCAATCTCGACGATTTCACCGGCGAATTCGTGTCCCGTGATAAGCGGCACCGGCACAGTGCCAGCAGCCCATGCATCCCAGTTCCAGATGTGAATATCTGTACCGCAAATACCGGTCTTGTTGACGCGGATTAGCACATCATCCGGCCCGATTTCAGGCACCGGCGCTTGTACTTTCCACAATCCTTCACGCGGATGCGATTTTTCCAATGCTGCCATAGTGTTAGGCAAAATCATGATATCACTCCCAAATTGCGACCCACGGTGCCGAAGGCATCCAGCGCACGATCGATTTGTGCGCGCGATAGTGCCGCATTCATCTGCGTGCGAATGCGCGCTTGGCCGTGCGGGACGACCGGATAGAAGAACCCCGAGACATAAACGCCCTGCTCAAAAAGGCTCTGAGCCATTTTCTGCGCCAATGGCGCCTCGCCCAGCATCACAGGAACAATAGGATGATCCCCCGGCAACAGATCAAAGCCCAACTCGTCCAATCCCTTGCGCCAATGGGCGGTATTGTCGCGCAAGCGTTGGCGCAGGTCCGCGCACTCTTCGACCAGACGGATCGCCTCGATCCCCGCAGCCACGATGGCAGGCGGCAACGCATTGGAAAACAGATAGGGTCGCGACCGTTGGCGCAGCATATCGATCAC
Source organism: Yoonia sp. MH D7 (assembly GCF_054439475.1). Classification (NCBI taxonomy): domain Bacteria; kingdom Pseudomonadati; phylum Pseudomonadota; class Alphaproteobacteria; order Rhodobacterales; family Paracoccaceae; genus Yoonia; species Yoonia sp. MH D7. The sequence continues at coordinate 109,396 of NZ_JBTJCF010000003.1, read as the reverse complement.
GGGCTGAGGTCCAGCAGTATACCCCCCCAGAGCGCCCCCTAAAGCCTTGCCGAGCGTGCCGGTTATAATATCCACATCGACGCCAAAGTGGTCCGGCGTACCAGCTCCGTTTTGCCCCATGAAGCCCGTGGCGTGACAATCGTCAACCATTACTAACGCATCGAACTCACGTGCGAGGCGGGTAATTTCGGGTAGGTTCGCCAGATAACCATCCATTGAAAACACACCATCGGTGGCGATCATTATATGCTGCGCGCCGCCATCGCGGGCCTTTTCCAACTGGGCCCGCAGATCGGTCATGTCGTTGTTTGCGTAACGAAACCGCCGCGCCTTGCACAACCGCACGCCGTCAATGATCGACGCATGATTAAGGCTGTCCGATATGATGGCATCATCGGGTCCCAGCAAAGGCTCGAACAGACCGCCATTGGCATCGAAGCAGGCAGCATACAAAATAGCATCGTCCTTGCCAAGAAACCGGGCGATACGCTTCTCAAGCTCACGGTGCATATCCTGCGTCCCGCAGATGAACCGCACCGATGCCATGCCAAATCCACGGTCATCCATTGCGTTGCGTGCGGCCTTAATCAGATCAGGGTGGTTAGCAAGGCCCAGATAATTATTGGCGCATAGGTTAAGCACCTCGCGCCCATCCACCGAAACAGTGACGCCCTGAGGCGAGGTGATAAGGTGCTCACTCTTAGTCAGGCCGTCGGCCTCAATGCCGGACAGAGCTTCGCGGATATGGGTCAGAAAGGCGGCAGACATAAATATACTCCAACTGCTTTGATGGAATATCTAACATAAAGGACAAAAATCCACAATAACGGAATTACATCCTCTAGGGCGGACCTTTGACCACCAAAAACGCCCGCGTCAGACCCTCGGCGTAGAGAGTATGCGCGACATCAGCCGCATAACGCGCGGTTTCGCCTGTCGCCAACCGCTCCTCAGTCTCGCCGCTAACGACACGTAGTGAGCCTTGGAATACAGTCAAATGTTCCTGTGTGCCGCGGGCATGTGGCTCGCTGTCCAACCGCCCGCCATCGGCAAACCGCAATTCATAAACCTCGTGACGGCCCGCATCTTCGGGCGGCGACAGGATACGGATCGTACAGCCAGAGCCACGGTTCTCAATGGTCGGCACCTCATCGTCGCGCAGAACTTCAATCTGATTTTTCAGTTTGTTCTCAAGTAGGCCGGCGAAATCCACCTGCAAGGCGCGGGTCAAATTCCACAGCGTAGCCACAGTGGGTGAGGATTCCCCGCGCTCGATCTGGCTGACCATACTGCGCGAAACGCCCGACAGCCGTGCCACTGCATCGAGCGACAAGCCTTGGGTCCGCCGCGCCTGTTTCAGGCGGGTAGGCAAGAGCGAAAGAATGGCGTCGGATGTATCCATAGATGTAAGGTTAAACCGCAATTCTAAAAGTAGAAACCTGTATTTGGCATAAATTAAATGCCAATTAGCATTATGATATGTGAAAGTTACGCAGGCGTAAAAATTGCAGTTGCAGGATCACATATGTAATTGGCGGCCTGTTCGGTGGCGCTGTCTGCCAGTTCAAGAACCGATTTCAGAATTGTATTAATCTCTGCATCAGTCGCCAGATAGCTGAAATTAAGACGTACAAATCCGGGCTTTTTGACCTCATGTCCGGCAAGGATCTCGCCGCGTAGTTTTTCTGAGTGGACGTCGTCGATACCCAACACCCTGTGCACATAGGGACCGGCACACGCACAGCCACCACGGGCTTGAACGCCATAGCAATCCGACAGTAGGCGGGTCACAAGTTGCTGATGCACATAACCGTCTTTGCCGTCGCGCAGCCGAAACGAAAAAATCGGCAGCCTGTCGCAGGTGACATTGCCAAGCAATTCGATGTTGGGATGACTGCCCCAAGCCTGCATCGCTCTCTTACAATTCTCAAGGTTACGCTTGGTAATATAGTCCTGCGTGATCGCGGCCTTAACCAGAAAACAAAGTGCGGCCCGCAGATCACCGATAACGTTTGGCGTGCCAGCCTCTTCACGGGCTTCCACATTGCCGGAATAGTCATGGCTGGTTGGCGATACAAAGCGCACAGTACCCCCCCCTGGCAATGTCGGTTTGTCAGACTTCACGACATCACGGCGCACAATCATGACACCCGACGCCTGCGGACCGCCGACGAATTTATGAGGCGATAAAACAATCGCATCAATCAAGGCGTCGGGGGCAGGGCACATATCAACAGAAAGATAGGGTGCCCCGCCCGCACAGTCCCAAACCACGGTTGCACCCGCTTTTTTTAAGACACGGGTCACGGCGAGTAGATCGGTTACGATCCCCGTAACATTGGACGCCGCGGAAAATGCGCCTATGACAGGGCGACCCTCCACGCTAGCCAAAATGGTCGCGAGCGCCGCCATGCAAGGACCGCCATTTGCGGCCTCTGGCACCTCGATCACTTCGGCACCACTTTCGCGCCAAGGAAGGATATTTGAATGGTGCTCGTAAGGGCCGATTAGAACCACCGGCGATTTGCCTTGGGTGACCATCTCAGAGACCCCAAGCAGATGCACAAGGCGATTGATGCCAGAGGTCGCGCCCGATCCGGTAAAGATCACCGCATGATCGTTTGAGGCATGGCATTCGGCGCGGATAATATCGCGAGCCTCGCGGCGTAGGCGGGTCATAAAACCACCGACATATGATGCCTCGGTGTGGCTGTTCGCATAAAAGGGCAGTAGTTCGGTCAGAACAAAATCCTCAATCTGGCGCAGCGCACGGCCAGAGGCCACGTAATCAGCATAAATCAACGGCTTTTTCCCTAACGGCCCGTCAATTAATGCCTGATGTCCGATTAAACCATGCGCCAGATCCCCAACGATGTCTTCGGTCACAAGACTCGCACGAAAGCGGTCAAACGGGGACTGGGAGGGCGTCGAGGTCATTATACTGAATCCTTTTGATGTCACGTAGTTTATACGTCCAATCTAAACAAAAAAGATCTCTTGATTTTGCATTAAAAGGCATAGTATTTGGTCATATGATCGAACTTGATAGCATTGACCGCAAAATCCTTACCGTCCTGCAAAAGAACGGATCACTTTCGCAGCGTGACGTCGCCGAAGACGTTGGACTATCGCAAAATGCGTGTTGGCGACGAATCAAGCGGCTAACTGAACTCGGCGTGATCGAAGGAACGCATGCCCGTCTCAACGCGGCGCTGATCGGCTTGGACTTGACCGTTTTCATGATGATACGTACGCGTCAGCATAGTGAAGGTTGGATGCGAGAGTTCCGCGCGCATGTAGCCACCATCCCCGAGATCGTGGATGTGTACCGGATCGGTGGCGACTGGGACTACCTGATAAAGGTCGTCACAACATCGATGGCGGGCTATGATCAGGTTTACCAAAACCTTATCTCCAAGGTCGATCTAGAAACCGTAACTGGCCTGTTCGCCATGGAAATGATTTTAGAAAATCGCCCGCTCAGTTTACGCTAAACCCGCCACGCCTAGCTCTTGGATTTCTGGAGCATCGCGGTTTTCACGCTGATCACGAATGCGCACTTCAAACGCGCTGCGGCCCCCACATCGCTCAATTCTCAGATAAAGCATAGGAAAAAATGGCGTCGATCAGATTTTGGCCCACTTGCTATATCCCCCCTAGGGGGATACGAATGTTGGATGAGCACACACACCCACCATGCAACCCACCCCGCGATTATCAAGCGACTGAAACGTGCCAACGGGCATCTCCTGAGTGTGATTGCGATGATTGAGGCAGAACGCCCCTGCAACGATATTGCGCAACAACTCCATGCCGTTGAAAAGGCGATCACCCAAGCCAAACGCACGCTTATTCAAGATCATATTGATCATTGTCTTGATGTGGCCACAGCTGGTCTGGGCAATGACGAAATGCGTGCAACGGCAGAATTTAAAGCCATCACCAAGTATCTCTGAGGTTTCACCATGCTATCTATTCTTGCTGACCGCACCTACCGCCACCTCTTTCTGGCCCAGATCACGGCCCTACTGGGAACGGGTCTGGCGACTGTGGCGCTCGGATTGCTTGCCTTTGATTTGGCCGAGGAGCGCGCGGCTCTCGTTTTGGGAACAGTCTTTACGATCAAGATGGTGGCTTACGTCGGCATAGCGCCCATTGCCGGTGCGTTTGCCAACCGCTGGCCGCGTCGCACCATGCTGGTCAGCCTCGATTTAGTGCGCGCCGCTGTGGCCCTCTGTCTGCCGTTTGTCAGCGAGGTGTGGCAAATCTATGTGCTAATCTTCGTACTGCAATCCGCCTCCGCCGCCTTTACCCCGACGTTTCAGGCAACAATACCTGATATTTTGCCCGAGGAAGACCGCTACACCCGCGCCCTTTCCCTGTCGCGGCTGGCCTATGATCTGGAAAACATCATCAGCCCGACACTGGCCGCAATCTTTCTGGCCTTTGTAAGCTATCAAGCTTTGTTCTTCGGAACTGTCATCGGGTTTATCGGGTCAGCCCTGCTGGTGGTTTCCGTGGTACTGCCCAGCCCAAAGGAAACGGTGCGGCGCGGGATTTACGACCGCACAACGCGTGGGCTGCGCATCTACCTCGCCACCCCGCGCCTGCGCGGGCTTTTGTCCCTGAACCTTGCGGCAGCGGCGGCAGGGGCGATGGTGCTGGTCAATACCGTCGTATTGGTGCGCTCTGATCTAGGGTTTGGCGACACACATGTGGCCCTCGCCCTCGCTGCGTTCGGGGGCGGTTCCATGCTTGCGGCCCTCATATTACCACGGCTTCTCGACAGCCGACCGGACCGCCCCGTAATGATCGTCGGCGCTGCCGTGCTGGTCGTCACTCTTCTTGGACTTGCCACGGTAACAGTGAACAATGATCTTGGATGGTATCCCCTTTTGGCAGGATGGCTGGTGATCGGGGTAGGCTATTCGACAGTCCTCACCCCATCAGGACGACTGCTCAAACGCTCGGCACATGCCGAAGACAGGCCCGCCGTTTACGCAGCCCAGTTTGCCCTGTCCCATGCCTGTTGGCTGGTCTCATACCCCTTGGCTGGTTGGCTCATCACTGAATTTGGGGCAACAACGGCGCTGACATCATTAGCGCTGCTGGCAGCTGCTGGGCTTGCAGGAGGCATTATCCTCTGGCCGCGCGGTGGCGCAGAAACTCTCGAACATTCCCACGACGACCTCCCAGCGGACCATCCCCATATTCAAAACGGACACTCGCACAGCCATTCCTTCATCATAGACGATTATCACCCGCACTGGCCGCGTAATGGATCGGTAACCAGCTCTCACTGAGCTACTTTCCAATTGTTGGACAATATCTGGTATAAATTAGATACGCGTTGCACCTGCTGAGGTGCCCCTAGATTTGTAGACGCTTTGCTTGGTAATTTTGGAACCAAGGAGAGACGGATATGACCAAAGGAATACGGTTTACAGACGAGTTCAAACAGGACGCTGTGGCGCAGGTTGTTGAGCGTGGATATGCGGTCAGCGAAGTCGCCGAGCGGCTAGGGATAAGCACCAAGTCTCTGTACACTTGGAAGGCGCAATTTGCGAAGTCGCCACCTGTCAGATCGGAGGTTGCGGAGCAGGCTGCTGAGATCAGACGGTTGAAGCGAGAGCTGGCCCGCGTCACCGAGGAACGCACAATCTTAAAAAAGGGCGCAAATTGTCCGCCATTGGTCCGAGGACAATGCCGCGCGCGTACTTCGCGCGAGAGTCTCAGTGAGGTACGCGTTTATTGAGGCTCATCGTGCGGAGTTTTCGGTGCGGTCGATGTGTCGTGTGCTGGCTGTGCATTTCAGCGGGTTCTATGCATGGCTTAAAGAACCGTTAAGCGTACGCGCGCTTGAAGATGCGCGGCAGACAGAGCTGATCCACCAAGCATGGACAGATAGCGAGAAGGTCTATGGCTATCGGAAGCTGGCCGATGATCTACGTGATGCTGGCGAGACCTGCTCCGAGAACCGTGTGGCACGATTGGCTAGCCTTGCGGGCATCACAGCACAGATCGGATACAAGCGTCGGCCTGGTCGCTATGGCGGCAAACCTGCTGTTGTCGCTGACAACACGCTGGACAGACAGTTTGAGGTTGCGGCACCTGACGCGGCTTGGGTGACCGACATTACCTATATCAGAACCCGTGAAGGCTGGTCATATCTCGCTGTGGTCATCGATCTGTTTTCACGACGTGTCGTTGGTTGGTCGATGCAATCTCGCATGACAACTGACCTGGCCTTGCAAGCCTTGTTGGCTGCTGTTTGGCGGCGCAAACCAAAGCAAAAAGTCATGATCCATTCAGACCAAGGTTCACAGTTCACTGGCAAAGAGTGGCAGTCGTTCCTTAGCAAACACAATCTGGTTGCCAGCATGAGCACACGTGGGAATTGTCATGACAACGCGGTCGCAGAAAGCTTCTTCCAGCTTTTGAAGCGGGAGCGCATTAGGCGGCGAACATACCTCACACGCGACGCCGCAAGGCAGGATGTGTTCGATTACATCGAGATGTTTTACAACCCTACACGCAAGCACACGAACAACGGCATGCTGTCACCGGTTGACTATGAAATGAAACAGCAGAAAATGAACGAGGCAGGCGTCTAGGAAGTTAGGGGCACCTCATGCTGATCGGGTTGGGTTGCTTCATTTCTTTGCCAATAGATCACAGCGGGTGGTTGACCTGCAGCGCTTAATAACCCGCGCCATCTCATCAACAGGGACTTTAGCGTGTCTTTTAAACTCAAGTTAGGTTGCGACATTTCTCTATCCTAATTTTCTGAGTTCTTCGGCGAATGCCCCGGTTGGCGCTTTCCAGCCCAAGCGCTTTCTCGGTGCTCCGCAGAGGTGTTCACAAATCGCTGTCATATCACGATCTGAGAAGGTTGAGATCGGCATGCCTCTCCGAAGATACCGTCTCGCTCGCTTGTATAGGTTTTCAACGGCCCTTTTTCGCGAGGGAGCTTGAGGGGCACAAAACCAAGCTTCGGTCCCGATCCCATATTTTAGCTTTTGCCAGCCAGAGAATTGGATCGTGCGGTCAAAGGTAATCGATTGACGTGCGGTTTGGGGCAGGGGCCCCATGACACTCATCAGCCGGTTTATAAAGTGGTTCGAGTTGCTGTCGTTATTGCGGGACAGCACGGCGTAACGCGTCTTACGCTCGACCAGCGATGCTACATTTGTCTTGCCGTACTCGCGCCGAAAGATCATCAAATCGCCCTCCCAATCGCCAAAGATTGCGCGGTCTTCGATGTGATTGGGGCGGTTGTGAATTGAGTGATCCACTGGGAAAATCATATCGCGCGCTGTCGTCGCGTAGCGCGGTTTTCGCTTCTTGCGGCGGTCTGGAAAATATCGTGCAAGCGCCTGTGACTGGCTATTCGGGCTAAAGACATAAGCATAAATTGTTTCATAACTCACAGTGGTCGTACTACCTTCATGCTTCAGACCGGCCGCAATCTGTTCGGGTACCGCAGGATCAATCCGGTTGTTCGACCGCGCCTGCGTGCTTTGTGCCGGATCGCTGCCGGGCCTTTGGCCAGGAGATCCTTCAGCAGCCTCTGAAATTGTCGTCGGCTCGGTCCCAACACATTGGCCGCGGTCACGGCCGTCAGGGCGCCTCGTGTCACTTGGCTCAGTACTTCAATCCTGCTTTATCAACAGCGAAGTGTGACACTTCTACCTTGCAGATGTGGGATTTGTGAATGTTAAAAAAACGGCGATTTTAGGACGTCTTGATCCAACTTAAATTTAGTTAAGCTCTCCGCCGCAGCAACCAGACGAAGAATACACCGCCGACCAGTCCTGTGACGATACCAATGGGCATATCCTCTGGAGCCATGATGGTTCTTGCAAGGATGTCGCACCATACGAGGAACACTGCACCGAACAAGGCCGAGACCGGGAGCACGCGCGCATAGCTGCCACCGACTGCCATGCGGACAATATGAGGGATCATCAGGCCGACGAATCCAATCACGCCGGAAAATGCGACCATCACTCCGGTGATCAGTGCGCCCGCGATGAAAACCTCCAGACGGAACCGGCCCACCGCAATGCCAAGTGTCGCAGCGGTCTCATCGCCGACGGTCATGGCATCCAGATCGTGGGCGCGAAGGCGAAACCACGCCCCACAGATCACCAGCACTCCGAGCGGGTAAAGTAGGTGGGACCATTGTGCGAGGCCGAGGCCGCCGAGCATCCAAAAAATAACAGTATGGGTTGCGCGCGGATCGCCGAGAAAGATCATAACGTTCGCCGCTGCCATGACGATGAACGACACCGCGACGCCCACGAGGACCAGACGATCCGCCGATGAGGCCCGCGCCACCTGCGCCACGCCCAGGACGAGGGCCATGGCCCCGAGTGCCCCGAGGAATGCGAAGACCGGCACCGTCGCAGCGCCGAGGATCAGCCCCGTATGCAGCAACGCCACGATGGCACCGAACGCCCCGCCGGAAGAGATGCCCAGAAGGTGCGGATCGGCCAAGGGGTTGCGGGTCACGGCCTGTAAGGTCGCACCGACCATCGCAAGGCCTGCGCCGACAATTGCTGCCAAAATCGCACGCGGCAGACGCAGTTCCCAGACGATGGCCTCCTGGCCACTTGACCAGTCAGGGGTGAGCACGCCGGGGAACAGACGGTTTGCGATCACGCTCCAGACTGTGCCTGTCGGAACCGCGACCGCACCCACGCTGATCGCCGCCGACAACGATACGATCAGCACCATCGCCGACAGGGCCATGGCCAATGGAAAAGCGCGCTTGTGCCGCGCTGCCTTGGTCCGGAGTGCAATCGCCGTATCGCTCACTGGTCGTTACCTGCTTTGGCAAAGGCGGCGGCGAGTGTGCGGACGGCTTCAATATTGCGTGGCCCTGGCGTCGCGGCGACATATTCGAGGGTGACAAAATTGTCGTTCTGCACAGCTGACATGTCCGCGAAGGCCGGGTTCGTCATAATGAACTCCCGTTTCTGTTCGGCAGTCACATCGCCGTAGTTGACGATGACGATCAATTGCGGGTCGTGGGCGATGACCTCTTCCCAGCCGACCGTCGCCCAGCTTTTCTCGAATGTGTCCATGATGTTGGTTCCGCCCGCCGCCTCAATCAGTGCGGTAGGCATCGCGTATTTCCCGACGGTGAAGGGCGTATCCTCGCCGCTGTCATAGACGAACACGCGCGGGCTGTAGCCGGGCGTAACGTCCACCGTGATCTCGGCTACTTCAGCGCGCCAGCCATCGACCAGCGCTTGTGCCCGGTCGGACACACCAAAGATCAGCCCGAGATTGAGGATGTCGACATACATATCCTCGAGGCTTGCCGCAGGCTTTTCCATGATGTGGGCACAACTCTCGGTCAGCTCGTAGACCGCGATCCCGAACGGGGCGAGCGTGTCCGGCGTCAGTTCACCCCCCACGCGCATCCCGTAATTCCATCCGGCGAAGTAGAAATCGGCGTCTGCACCGACCAGCACCTCACGGCTTGGGTGTTGTTCGGCAAGTTCGGGCAGCTCGGCAACGCCCGCGCGCATGCCTTCATCGAGCTTGTTCCATCCGCTGATCCCGGTGAACCCGACCATGCGGTCGGTCAGGCCAAGGACAATCATCATCTCGGTCAGGTTGACGTCGTTGGAAACGGCGCGTTCGGGGGCGGCATCGAACGTCACTTCGCGGTCGCAGCTTTGCACGGTGACGGGATAATCCTGCGCCACTGCGTGGGTGGCCAGCAGGGCAATTGGAAACGCAAGAAGGCGGGACATGGATCAGGTCCTTTCGGGGTCAGTGAGATGGAAGGTGAAATGCGGCTTGCCGCTGAGCTGGAGATATTCACGTCGGGCGATGACGGAAAAGGCGTGGGCAACGAGGTCTTCGGTCAGAACGTCACCGGGCGGGCCGAAGGCGAGCGCGCGACCGCCCGATAGTACCAGAACGTCGTCGCACAGGCCGGTGGCGAGGTTCAGGTCGTGTAGACTAGTGACGACAGTGACGCCGAGCCCTCTCACGAGGGCTAGCACTTCGAGCTGGTGGCGGATGTCGAGGTGGTTCGTCGGCTCGTCGAGGATCAGCAAGCCCGGCTCCTGTGCCAGGGCGCGGGCCACCATCACACGTTGTTTCTCTCCTCCCGACAGGGTTCCGAGGGCACGACCGGACATTGCCGACAGGTACAGCCGGTCGAGCGCCCGTGTGACGACATCTTCGTCGTGCGCGCCGTCCCCTGCAAAGCCACGCCTGTGTGGTGTGCGGCCCAGAGCGACGATCTCCCGCACGGTAAGGGCAAAGTCGGTCGGTTGTTCCTGAAGGACGACGGCAATACGGCGCGCGGTATCGCGAGCTGACATCTGCCAGATGTCGGTGCCGTCGAGTGTAACGGTCCCGTTCTGTGGGCGATGGAACCGGTAGAGCATTCGCAACAGCGTGGACTTGCCCGCACCGTTCGCTCCGACGATGCCGAGCATCCGGCCGGGTGCGAGATCGAACCCGATGCCGGTCAGGATCGGCGCACCGCCTGGAGGGGACCAGCCGATATCGCGCGCCGACAGGGCGGCGGCGATCATTGCAGCCGCTCCCAATCCGACCGGATCACCAGCGACGGGACGCCGGCCAATGCCGTCCGGCGCAGCTTCACAGGACGGTCAATTGATTTGAACCAGCCTTCCTCGGGCGCAGCGTATTGCGCCGCAAAGGAGACCAGGTGGTTGATATCTGCGTCCGGATCGACATCGCCGAACAGCCAGGCGGCCTTGGCCGTTGCGCGATACGCTACCGTGCAGGGCTGGTTACAGGCCGCGAGGTACGCAAATTCTTCGACCTCGAATGCGCCAGTCGTCACTTCCACCGCAGTGTTCAGTGCGGCGCGGAGCTTAAGGATCAGGTCATGGCCTAAGTGGCACTCCTGTTCCTGGTGCCTGCACGAGGTGCCGATTGTGATGATGTGTTTATCGGTTCTGTCCATCGATGCCTCCGCGCAGACGCGGGGAGTAAAATCGGGACAGATAGGTCGTTGCGGCATTAGCCAGTCTAGCCATCGTGGCCTCCATTTCCGGACACCCCGCCCGGGTCGAGTTACTTTGATACCCGGGGGCACCAACGGCGTCATGTGACGCCTGCGATGGCAGGTCTCCTGACTTGCGGGTCGTCGCTTTCCCGAACCTTCCCGGACCAGCTGTTAGGTCCAGTGGCATTCTCGGGGTCGCTCGCCGCTCACAGTTGCGGGGGCAGTCACGGATTCAGCGCCGGTTGGCTCATCCTCACCGTATTCCCTTTTCATCCCGGGCCGCTTTTCGCTTTCCGGAAACCATCTATCTGCAAGATGCCGTATCGCTGATTGAGGGTCAATGCATTTCGAGCTTATAAACAAATGCTACAAACCCTCGCTTGTGGAACAGGCTCAAAACTCCCGATTTTCAGCCGCCACAAACCCCATGTGGTTGTTGAAGGCTTTTAGCTCTCCCGTGATAATGGCAATTCATACATTATGTAGCACCCAGCCTTCTGGTCTCATTCGAGCTGTTAGCTGCAAAACTCCCAAGGTTCCGTTTTGGTCAAGCCATATTTTCTACCCATTTCCGTTGATGGCGCAGTAAGGCATTTGCGAGGACAAGCAGTTTACGCATGACTGCTGTAGTGGCGGCTTTCATATCCGCGTTGTGCCGGATCGCGACCAGCACAGGCATGAAGGTAGCGTGTCGTAGATTTCGGTGGCCGCCTTGAATACGTGCCTTTCCCTGCCATTTTCCCGAGCTTTGTGACATAGGTGGAAGGCCAGCAAGGCTTGCGACTTGATTGCCTTCCAGCCCGCCGATCTCTGCATATCCACGAGGATCATGAGTGCCGTCGTCATCCCAATTCTAGGAATGCTGGACAAAAATTCCAGTTGTTCACGCATTTGCCGATCTTGGTGAGCCAGCGCTAACATGTTTGACGTCAGCACCCGTGGGACAGATTTGAGGATTTGAATAGCGGAGGATTTCTGGTTCATCTTATCGATTAGGAGATCGAGATGACGAAGAAGCCACAAACATCGAAAGAGGCCGCCGAGAAGGTGGTCAAGAACATCCGCCGTAGGACGCGGCAAACCTATTCAGCTGAGGAAAAGATCCGCATTGTTTTGGCGGGCCTCCGTGGTGAGGAAAGCATCTCAGTGCTGTGCCGCCGTGAAGAGATCGCTGAAAGTTTGTATTATAGCTGGTCGAAAGAGTTTCTGGAGGCAGGCAAGCGGCGCCTGTCTGGGGACACCGCGCGTCAAGCGACGTCGCCTGAGGTGAAAGATTTGCGTTCTGAGTCATTGGCCCTGAAAGAATGCGTGGCTGACCTGACGCTTGAGAACCGTCTGCTCAAAAAAAGCATGACAGGGACTGGGGTATACGAGGAGTGAGATATCCTGCATCTGAGAAGCTTGAGATCATCCGCACCGTTGAGGGATCGCATTTGGCAGTCAAACAGACTCTCGACATGTTGAGCATTCCACGCAGCATTTTTTTTCGATGGTATGACCTCTATGTCGACGGTGGGTTTGATGCGCTGGCTGACATCTCGCCGCGCCCGAGGTCAGTCTGGAACCGCATCCCAAACGCCAGACGCGATGACCTGATCGAGTTCGCGCTGGAGCACGAGGCGTTGTCCACACGTGAACTGGCCATCAAATACACTGATGAGAAGCGTTGTTCGGGGGAAGCGCCCCACTGGGGCCTTTCCTGATCCCTCCAACTTTATATCTGAATCATCATCTTATCGTATTCTCAAAGCAGCTGACCTGATCACTGCGCCTGATTATGTTGTGATCAAAGCGGCCGACGAGTTCACGGATAAGACCACCGCCATCAACGAGATGTGGCAGACTGACTTCACTTACTTCAAGATCATCGGGTGGGGCTGGTATTATCTCAGCACAATTTTGGATGATTACAGCCGCTACATCATCGCTTGGAAGCTTTGCACCAACATGCGAGCCGAGGACGTAATGGACACGGTCGAATTGGCGTTGACGGCGTCCGGTTGCGACAAGGCGGTCGTCCGCCACAAGCCACGCCTGCTCAGTGACAACGGCTCATGCTACATCTCTGGCGATCAGGCCACGTGGTTAAAGGATCAAGAAACGGGCAATCCAACAACGCCGCTTGCAACATCAAAAACAAGCCGCATAATCAATCACACAGACGAGCCAGAACCTCCAATGCTCAAGCCGCTCTGATGTCCCATTTTATATGACGACGGACATCATTGGATGTGCCCAGCTGACACGCACACACGGCCACAAAATTGATTGGCTGGGCAAAGTGCTACAATAGAACTGCCCTATGCGCGACCTTGTCCGCGTTGGCGGTTTACCGTCTGCATACCCTGCTATCCAAAAGATTAGCTTAGACGGCATGACCATCCTTACAAATATGTGATGATCATGCCGACACGTCCGAGATGCATAATCACCAAATAAACGATGACCTTTCGCCAAATATGACACTCATCCGCAAAGAGTTTTCCACAGCTAAATCGTATAAAGCTGATTAATTTCACGAATCACATTAGGATTTTTCACGAAAATATACTAAGTTCAAAACATCAAGTAAATTTTAGTGAGATAAAACAATGAATAAGAAAATTAAAACGCGCGATATTCAAAAAATGAAGACGCAGTTCGCATCGCTGCCGTATAAAGCGCCTGAGGAAATTTCAGCAAAAGCCGCTGTGGCTGACATGATAAAGGAAATTAATGTCGCGCTTAAAAACGGGCATTCGCTCGCGGATGTATGCGCTATGTTTAATGAGGGTACGGAAACCACTTTAAGTACAGCAACATTTCGCACGTACTTAAAGGCGGCAAGCAACCAAAAACCAAAGCGAAAGACATCGAACAAGACAGCGATCACCACACAATCCACGGTAAGCGTTGAGACTATCGAAACGAAGAATGAAACAAGCGAGCCCACCAACACAGCACAGATGTCAGACGAGACTGTAGTGGCATCCATAACGCCAACGATAATGCGAGACTATGAACCGCGAACTTCAAGCACGCAAAGTACCGTCGCGGAGCCTCCGACAATTTCGACACCTCAAGTACCAACGCCAACCAGACAGGTTGAAGCTACCTCATGTATTACTGATAGCCAACATCGCCAGTTAAACGGCAGTCATGAGAATAAAGAAGACGATGGATATGGGTCTATCGATAGATTGATGAGAGACATCGCCGATGGCACTGTGACGCCAACAGCTATCAATCAGGGTAAATCGGACGAGGCTACATTATGACTGTGCTCCCGACACAAACGTGGCACGTTCATGACGCGGCCATTGACCCGCGCCATGACAGCACGCACCCTGTTATTAAAGCCCAACTGACACAGGAGCCACCCGCGATGGCTTCAAGCGGAAAATCTAAATCAGACAAGCGGCGCATGACGCACACGGTCACGTATCGTTTGGAACCGAACGTCTACGCGCGAACTACCGTTTTGAGTGCCATCGGTTAATCAGACGTCAGTGATATTACTTTGCGCAGGCTGTCAGGAGACCTTGGTAGAATTGGCAATCGCATTGATAAACTGACGCTACATGCTGACAATAAAGATGATCTTATGATCAAGAACGATCTACAGGTAACCCTCAAAGATATCCGCGATGTGATGCGCCAGATCACGACCGCGCTGCCATGATTCCGACAGTCATACATAGACAGCGAGATGCACTCAGAACAAGGCTCGCCGATATAAGCAAACTGGTGGGCTATCTTTGTATCAAAGCTGTGGATGTCGAAACCCGTAATCTTCTCGCGGATTGGCGGGATGCTGACTGGCAGATGTGGGCCACTGCGAATGGTAGCAGGTACTGCACGACGTTGACGCATCATTTTATACTGTCATGGCCTGAGACAGAACACCCGACGCCCGCTCAAGCAATTGTAGCTGCAAAGTGGGCCATTACAGCTTTAGGCGCTGACGATTACCAGGCGGTCATTGCTGTCCATATGGATCGCGCAAATACCCACGTTCATGTCGCACTTAACAAGATACACCCGGTCACCTTCAAAGCTATAAGTGTGTCACATGACTATGCAAAGCTGGAAAGGGCATGCCGCGAGATCGAGTTGAGCCACGGCTGGTCACAGGATCAGGGCAGGTTCGATGCGGTAATGATCGAGACACCTGATGGCCCTAAGATCGAAATGAGACCCAAGCCGCAAGAGCATTGGGACGCCAAGCAGGCCCGTCGCGCAAAGGGGCGTGGCGCCACACAGGGCGATCTCAATCATGAGCGCCAGACGGGGATGATCCCGCTTATCGATGCGCTTTCACAACCGTGGAAAGCGCGGGTGAAATCAGCGATGGATGATGCCGTTAGCTGGCAGACTATGCATATGGCATTGATGGGTCTGGGTCTCGCATATTCTAAAAGTGGATCAGGCGGCCGTTTGGCGATACGCGGGTCTGATCAGTATTTGTCACCCTCCCAACTTGGAAAACGCTATGCATGGAAAGCACTGGATCGCCGTTTTGATAAATGGACAACAGCCGCGCCTGAAGGTGCTGATGCAGCGGCTACAGCCTGGCTGGATCTGCCAAATGAAGTGTCTGGCACAGCAGGACTGAACTTGTCCTCGAGCGCGCGATCCCCGTTGTCTTCCCGGAGGCTCGTGGCAACGACCTATATTGCGATCACCAACGACGAAGATGCCGCACGGGAGATTGAAAAACTTAGTCTGTATCACCCGCAACCAACAATGGTCTTGCGGAGTGGCGATGTGATCAGGGACGATGGTAACAGTATTAAGACGACCGTGTCGAAGAGCTATGCGGCGCAGGTCCGCTTGATAATTGCGATGGCGAAAGGCTGCATCACAGTTGCGGTCAAAGGCACAAGTGATTTTGTCAAGTTTCTCGGTGCTGCCGCATTGCGTGCGGGGCTGACCCTCAAAGGTGAAAAGCGTATCGCTGAGAGTAAAGTATCCGCAGACGAGATCATCGCGCCCGTACTGCGCCCCAAGATTGGCGATCAAGCGGCGCAGGCAGTTGCACAGAGACTGCGCGGCGAGACACTTCGCTTAGGCGGGCAGCTGACAGGTTGGCCCGGTCTGAACAGGCGGCCGGGCAACAGACGCAACGCGACGCATTGCGGGCTCTGATAGGATCGAGCCGTGGGCTGCGCGAACAAGCACTTAGGGCAGGATTAAAGGTGCATCATGCGGACCAGCGCCGTGCGTTGCGGATGCGTCAAAAAGACCGCAAACAGTTCCTCGTGACACGACAAGCAGCGATGACGTCGGCGTTAAAAGCAGATGACTTGGTTCGTCTTGCGCAGCGTATTCTTGGCAATACGGTTCCGGGAAAATCGCCTGTGGGCTGGGCCGCAGATGACGTCGTAACCCATGCAGCAGCTCGACGCTGGTGGGGTGCGATGAAGGCTTTACGTGGCGCCAAGGGTTCAACAAGCCAATCACAGATAAAGGTGGTGGATGTTGAAAACTTGTCCCGTGATTGCCAAATTATGAAGTTTGCTTCGAGTTCGACAATGCTCTTTGCGCATCGAGATGTGGCCAACAATATCGTGGGTTTTGAGCGCATACTTTGTAGTGAGGATGGCATTTTTAAGTGTGAGATCGCCACTGATGGACGAAGTACGGTCTACGTGGTCGATGATCCTGCAGTTACCACACGTGCCATTGTTTTGGCGTGGGGCGCTGATGTGTTGGCGTTAATTTTGACCGAAAACAGATCTGATACACTTTATATCTCAGTCGGTGGCGAGCTTAATCCTGACACCCGTCAGCGACTATTAAAACTATGGTCTTGTCGCGTTTACGTTCCGGTCTCTCAGTTCATTTAGGCAGCCTTTCGTTCGAAGGCCAAGGGGCTTTTACCTCCTAACGACGAGTGCCGGCGTCGTGGATTGTAGAACCCATTGATATACTGAAATATCGCCCCTTCGGCTTGACGTCTGGTTTCCCAACGGTTGCGCCAGATCAGCTCAGCCTTGAGGGATTTGAAGAACGTTTCAACCATGGAATTGTCGTAACAATTGCCTTTTCCGCTCATCGATACTTCGAAGCCACGTTTGTTCAGGCGCTTCTGATAGTCGCCTGAACAATATTGCGACCCGCGATCCGTATGATGAATGCAGCCCTTAGGCGGCTGTCGCAGCGCGACAGCCATATCCAATGCCCGGATTGCCAGGTCCCTCTTCATACGATTGCTGACCGCCCAACCGATGACGCGTCGGGAGTATAGGTCGAGAATGACCGCCAGATACAGCCAGCCTTCACTGGTCCAGATATATGAAATGTCGCCTGCCCATTTCTGGTTTGGGGCATCAGCAGAAAAATCCTGATCCAACAGATTGGGGGCGATGTTAAAGGTGTGATTGCTGTCGGTTGTAGCCTTGAATTTACGAGTTCTGACAATCTTTATGCTGTTGTCTCGCATCAAGCGCCCCACACGCCGGTGGCCTACCGCCAGCCCCAGTTCCTGTAACTCTTCAGTCATCCGGGGGCGGCCGTAGCTTTGCAGGCTGAGACGGTGTTGGGCACGAATATGAGCTAAGATCACCATATCATCACGCTGTCGCTGACACATTGGGCGGACCCGCCACGCACGATACCCACGTGATGTGACCTGCATAACCCAGCACAGAAACTCAACCGGCCATTCTTCTCTCCAGGCGTCAATGAAGGCAAACCTCACCGACTTTGGCCTGCAAAGAAGATCGCCGCTTTTTTTAACACTTCCCTCTCCTCTCGCAGCACGCGGACTTCCTTGCGAAGGCGTTCGTTCTCCCGCTCCACATCTTCATGAGGACCCGACATCAAATCATCATGCTGGTGTTTCTGAACCCATTTGTTCAGGGTCGAAAGCCCAACACCCAAATCAGATGAAACCTGAGGGCGTGTTAAGCCGCTGGTCGTGGCGATGCGTACCGCATCACGTCGAAACTCGTCTGTGTATCTCGTTGCCATTTCTTGTCTCCTTCATAGCAAACATTGCTCGAAAGAGACCGGAACTAAACCGGGACAAGACCAAACCAGCAATGCCCTTCCTCATGTCCGTGACACCACACGCAAGATACACCCGAACGCCAGTCCCTGGGCCGATCATGCCGCTTCTACCGCTCGGACCAGCTGCGTCAGCGCCGCCGCATCCATGCTGCTATCAAAGCGTAGGCTGCGCCCGCCACGTAAACGCACTTCGACAGGCGTGGACTCCGATGGGCTGGACACCAGATCAGAGAGGGTGGGAACGCTGGGTTCAGACAAAACATTCAAAGGGATAAAAAGCGCCCCATTATCCGGGGACCACAGCCCCTTCTTCTTTAGGTCATGGCGCCAAGCATAGACCTGCTGCCGCGTCACATCGTGACGCTGTGCAACCTGTGTAACTGACGCGCCATCAACCCCAACTGACATGACAATCTCGAGCTTGTCGTCATCATGCCAGAAGCGCCGCCGCTCCATCCCAAGAATTTCACCACGCATACCAAATCCCACCTAAGACACGTCGTTAACGACGCCGTTAAACACGTATCTTAGATCAACAAGTTGAAATTCGGCAGGCGGTGGCAATGGAGCGGTTACCAGTGAACTGTGAACCTTGGTCTGAATGGATCATGACTTTTTGCTTTGGTTTGCGCCGCCAAACAGCAGCCAACAAGGCTTGCAAGGCCAGGTCAGTTGTCATGCGAGATTGCATCGACCAACCAACGACACGTCGTGAAAACAGATCGATGACCACAGCGAGATATGACCAGCCTTCATGGGTTCTGATATAGGTAATGTCGGTCACCCAAGCCGCGTCAGGTGCCGCAACCTCAAACTGTCTGTCCAGCGTGTTGTCAGCGACAACAGCAGGTTTGCCGCCATAGCGACCAGGCCGACGCTTGTATCCGATCTGTGCTGTGATGCCCGCAAGGCTAGCCAATCGTGCCACACGGTTCTCGGAGCAGGTCTCGCGGCGTTTTGATGGGCTCACCGCTTTAGCCCTTGTGACAAAAAATCATTCTCCACCGCCAGTTGGCCGATCTTGGCGTGCAAACCTTTGATCCCACCGTCTTTGTTCTCAGCCTTTTTGACCTTATCGGCGAGAACACCTGCCATGCCTTCGATCGCCTGTCGTTTCCATGTGCTCACCTGCGTTGGGACGAGCTGCCGCTTGGCAGCAATTTCTTGCACCGTCTTGTCACCACGCAGCGCTTCAAGCGCCACAGTAGCATTTAAACGGGTCTGAAAAGTTCCGTCGTTTTGGCATTCTCGCACCCATTCATTCGTGTTGGATACATCTTAGCACGCTGTCCGAATTTGCTGGACCGCTTCACTTTTGGCGTGCCGTTTGATCTGGACGGCTTGTCTTATAATGAACTTGGCTCCTGCTTTATAATGGGGCCACTGCCCGCCACGTCATTTGTGACAGGCAGTGGCGGCGGTTGGATCGTAAATGGCTGGGTCATGATGGACCGCTCCAGAGTTTGATCAACCGCCGTCTTCCCCAAAGGCCTGAACGGATACGCGTGCAACAAGTCACGTATGACAAGCATAGGATATGGAGAATATGACAGATCATAACATTGGCGTGGACATTTCTAAATCCCATCTGGACGTGTTTCGATTGGAAGACGACATGGCTAAACGCTTCGATAATTCAATCACAGGCTTCCGTGCTCTTATCAGATGGTTGGGCAAGGCGACCCGTGTAGCGAGGGTCGTTTACGAGCCGACAGGATCGTATCACAAAGCCTTTGAAGCGACACTTGGGAAGGTGTTACCATTGGTCAAGGTAAATCCTTTGCAGGCGCGCCGTTTTGCGCAGGCCCATGGTACGAGAGCTAAGACTGATGCAGTCGATGCTCGAATGTTGGCGCTTATGGGCGCGGCATTTAATCTTGAACCACAAGTGCCTCTCCCGAAAGAAGCAATTGACCTCAAAGACTTGCATGTTGCGCGGGCTGGGTTGGTCAAGGATCGCACCAGATTGCGCAACCGTGCTCAAATTCAGGGGTTATCTCTCCTGAAACGCCAAACCAAAGCGCGTCTCACGCTAGTGGAACGCCAGATCGTTGAGTTGGACGCCGAGATAGCAGCGCTGATCCAGGCGCGGGAGAGCACCGCACGTACGCATGATATTTTGCGTTCCATGCCCGGTGTCGGCGCTGTTTCTGCTGCCGCAATATTGACCCTGATGCCCGAACTCGGCACGCTAGATCGCAAACAAGTGGCCAGCCTGGCTGGTCTCGCCCCCATCACACGCCAGTCTGGATTATGGCAGGGCAAAGCGTCCATCGGAAGCGGGCGCAAGCCCTTGCGCGATGCCCTTTACATGCCCGCATTAGTCGCCATGCGCTGGAACCCAGACCTCAAAGCAAAATACGAACACCTACGAGACGTGGGAAAACCCGCCAAGGTCGCAATCGTCGCTATAATGCGGAAGCTAATCGAAATCGCAAATGCACTTGTCAAAGCTAATCGCAAATGGACACCAAAAACCGCTTGATCAAGACGGATACTCTGGACTAGATATTCATCGCACCCGATGCGCCAAAACCGGTTTGATCAAGAGACCCGATCGCGACCTGTCCGTCGGTGATATTCAAGGCAATACCATTTGGACCTTGGGTGAAGATGTCGGGGTGGGAAGCAAGCATCGCTGTGCGCTCGGCCGCCGGTGCACCTTGCATTCCGCCAGCGAAATGATGCCCGTTACGTTCAATGTCCTGCACACCACAGGCTGCAGCCATGGCGGTGTCTTGGGTCCAGCAGAGGCCCGGTTGACAGGTGAGGTCTTCGCCACTGAGGATCGCGCCATTTGCTTTCGCGAGCGCCATATTGACCTGCGCGCGCAGCACGCCTTTGCAGCTTTTGATTGACGTTCCTGCCCATCCGAGCGCAAGGGCGCGGGGGAAGGCGTTGTCGCTGTCGTCGCTTTCATCAATCACAATCGGCACGCCGAAATCGGCGCGCGTTTCTAGTGCCACTTCGCGCGCAAATGGCTGTTCGTAAAAGCGGATGCGTCCGGCGATTTCCGCAAGATCGGGCGCCGCAACGCGGTCCAGCAATATGCGAAAATTATCAGGTGTATATTGCTCGTTTGCATCAAGCGTGATGCCACCGTCCATATTGCCACGCAGCACCGCCTGCAGCGCCAAAAGGCGGGCGGCGTCGGCGTCCGGGTCACCTTTTAACTTGATTTTCCAAGCTTTGATGCTGGTGCTTTCCATCACTTCTGTAAGCGTAACAGGTAGTTCGTCAGAGGGCGCGTCGGCGGGACGGTCTGTTAGCGGTGCATCAAACCCGATGGTGTGGCGCAGTGCCACGGATGTGGGTGCGCTGATCAATGCACGGGCAGAGCTAAAGTCACTGGCCGAAAGACCGGCAGGCAAATGCGCACCAATGCCAAACAGATCAACGGCTGCGGCTTTCCAGAACGGCAAACCGGCGTTGCGGCACAGCGCGTCAATCATTGCCATTTCCAAGAGTGCAGGACCAAAACCCGCAGCAAGTTTAGGCATATCATCTGCCATCAGATCGGGGGCCGTGCCACGAATGGTCGCAGACAAGCTTGCGACGCTACCGGCATGTCCGCCGTTCAAGGCAACATTGACCGCCGCATCCACCGTTTCGCGTAGGGCATCAATAGTGTCGTCGTTGGACAGCCCCGCACGTTTGTCAAACCAGCGTGGCACCATAAGCTGGGCACTGAAACCTTGCGCCCGCTTGCCGTCGATCTCGGCCACGAGAGTGCAATATTTTTCGGCGGTTTCACGAACTTCAGTGCTGCCGAACTGGAACGGCAGACGTAGTTTCACGGGGCGTTCCGTAACGGTGATTTCTTTTATGACAAGGGAAGGTATCATCGTGTTGCCGTTTCACAGGCCCGCAATGTTGCTGCACCTATGGCGGCAGTGATACGGGCATCAATAAGGGTTCGGAAGGGTTCGACGCCGACAGGTGCGGACCATGCGACATCTTGCAGGGCTGCGACAATGGCAGCAAAGGGGTCATCGCCCATTCCGGGTGCCCCACGATTTGAATCGTTGGCGTGGACATGTCCGATTTTCCCGCTTGGTACCCAGTTGCGGATCAGGTCGGCGACGGGTGGTTCCATTTGGCCTGCTGCGGAAATATCGATCATGGTTTTGAATGCAGGGCTTTTGATAGCATCCACAAGGGTGACACCCTGTGCCACGGTGGTGATAACGTCGGTTTCCTCACTGGATAGCGGTTCTATGCAATAGGTGATCCCATGCTTTTCGGCCTCCTGCGCGATGGGCAAGAAGAAGTCGGCAAGGAGTTGGGTAACTTGATCGTCAGACAGGTCAGCAGGCCGCAGCCGCTGTTTAGGTGAGCCATGCACCATTAAAGTACCACCCAGATCGGCGCATAGTTGCACCAGTCCCAGCAGGATTTTTTGGGTATCAGCCTGTGTATGAGGGTCCGTGATGGACAGGTTTGGATAGCCAGACAAAAGCCAGTGTAGCCCCGTCACGCGCAACCCCGCATTTTCAACCGTTGTGCGAATTTCGGCCCGCGTAGCGGCGTCCAACAGGTGGGGTGCAAGGCCAAGCGTGGCGGGGGCAAGTTCCAACCCCATATATCCCAGCGCATGTGCGACGTCGCATTGCTCTTTCAGGCTGAGACCCTCATCGGCCAAAAGCTCGTTGCACAGTGTCAGGTCAAGCATTTTGGCGTCCGAAAACCCTGGCCTTTGCGCGGCTCAGTAAATTGCGCACAGCGGCGAAGTTGAGCAGAATTGCTATGACGATGATTGCCACGAAAACCGCCGAAATCGGGCGGGTAAAGAATGGCCATAGATCGCCGTTACCTAATGTCAGGGCGCGGCGCAGATTGGTGTCCATCATGGTCCCAAGGATAATGCCTAGAACGAGTGGCGCCATCGGATATTTCATTTGCCGCAGCAAGAACCCGACGAGGCCAAAGGCGATCATGACATAAACGTCAAACATCCGTTGCGACAGCGCGTAGGTGCCAACAACGCATAGCGTAAACACCAGCGGCATCAGATAGGCATAGGGCACGCGCAGCACTTGCACGAATAATTTGGTCATTGTCAGGCCATAAATCCCCATCGCAATAACCGACAGGATCAGGATCGCGCCCATGGTCGAGATGAACTGCGGCTGTTCGATCATAATCATCGGACCCGGACGGATGCCGTGGATGAACAGCGCAGCAATAAGAACTGCTGCTGAAGCGGATCCCGGTACGGCAAGCGTGAGGGCAGGGATCAGGGAACCCGGAACAACCGCGCTATTGCCTGTTTCGGCGGCGATAAGCCCTTCAGTGCTGCCGTGCCCGTACTTTTCAGGCTCCTTGCTGAATCGTTTGGCGGCGGCATAGCTGGCCCATGCGCCAATATCTTCGCCGACACCAGGAATGACCCCGACAAGCGTGCCGATCACGCCAGATCGCAAAACGGTTCTGCGATGCTGCCAGACTTCGCGGAATGACGGAATGACCTTGTCTGATTTATCGCGCACCGCAGCAAGCACACCTTGGCGGTTCCACATTGCAGTCATGATCTCGGCCATCCCGAATACACCGACCATTGCAGGGATCAGGCCGATCCCGCCGTTCATCGGTTGAATAGGAGAAAAGCGAACGTAGGCGTGCAGTCCCTCGGACCCGACCATCGCTATCATCAGCCCCAAAATTCCGGCGATATAGCCTTTAATCGGGGCCGTATCGACGGTCAATTGGCCGGATATTATAACCCCGAACAAGGCAAGCCAGAACATCTCGTAGCTGCCGAATTTCAGCGCAAGTTCCGCGAGAGCGGGTGACACAAGCACCATGATAATAATTGCAACCAGCGAACCAATCATGGAACCCGCCGTTGCAAGGCCCATGGCCTGCCCAGCCAGTCCGGCCCGTGCCAGTGGATAACCGTCCAGCGAAGTTGCGGCGCTGGCAGGTGTGCCAGGAATGTTGAGCAAAATCGCACTGCGCGATCCGCCGTAGATTGCGCCGACATACATACAGATCAACACCAGAATGGCCGATGTTGTGTCCATTGAATAGGTCAGAGTGACCATCAAAGCGACACCCATCGTCGCAGTCAGACCGGGCAGGGCGCCCACGATGATGCCAAGCAACATTGACCATGCCACATGGAACAACATCACAGGTGTCAGCAATTCCCAAAGGGCGGTTCCCAGATTTGCAAGTTGGGTCATGGCAATCTCACCAAGAATGCTTTTTCAAAGAGCATGACGATCGCAAAGCCAGCAACGCCGCCATAAACAATGGATTTTATAACTGTAAGAACGCGGGTGCGTTGGTCCATCGCGCCATCCCATGAAAAGACCAATGTGAACGCGGCGACGAAGATTGCTGTGGCCCAATAAAACGGCAACCACCCAACGAGGATCAAGGCATATCCAAGCGTCAATGCGACGGTCTGCCCAAGTCGTGCGAAGGATCCGCTCGCCAAATTTTCGGTCTCACTATCTTGTCTGGATTGGACCAATAAAATTACGGCACAAAACGCCAAAGCGCCGCCCAAAAGCATCGGTACAAGTCCGGGAATGGATAGTGGGTGAATTTGACGGAATTCTAGACGCTCCATCGTGAAGCCGCCAATCAACATGGCGATCCCGAGGGCGAAAAAAATAACCGCAGTGGCGCGGTCAGCTGCGGACATTGTCACACTAGTCTCCTTGAGTTTGTCGAGCTTTATAAGTTTGGCGAGCTCTATGTGAAATGGCAGGGACATTTGCCCCCGCCATTCAGGTCGTCATTCAGATTATGGGCAAGTGATGCCGAATTCGGAAGGATCAATAACCGCTTCGTTGCGAGAAGCCCGTGCGCAGGCTTCGCCGATCACAACCGGCATGGATGCTTCGAGTGCGCTCTCACCATAGGACGGGGCAAATACTGCACCGTTTGCTGAGGCATAATCACGTACAACGTCGCTTTCCATCACATGTTCCATCCAGATTTGATCGACGGTGTCATAGACTTCTTGTGGTGCGCCAACCGGAATGAACACGCCGAAATAATCAGGAGCGACGTGGAAGTCAGGGTAGAAATCTGTGATCGCAGGGATCGGTGGCGTATCACCAATGACGAGTTCACGATCCGACAACACAGTCAGCGCGCGAATGCGATTTGCGCGGATCATTTCAGCTTGCTCAACGGCGAGCTGGGTTGTCGCCACGACTTCGCCGCTTGCAGCAGCGATAACAGCGGGGTTGCCGCCATCATAGGTGATCATGCGTGCGCCGGACAACTCGTCGCCGACGCCTTCTTTGATCGCAGCCAGAGCCATACCGCCAGAGCTGTTAATGCCAGCCGTCCCGACAGTTACGTCGCCAGTCTGCATACCTTTGATCAGGTCATCAAATGTCATGTAGGGGGAATCGGCGTTCACACTGACGACAGGGACGTTAGCGACACTTAGATAAATGTGGTAATCTTCAATTGATGTGTTTTCCAGCAAACCTGTAATGGCGTAGGTTGCGTTATTCGCAATCGCGTTCGCGGTCCATGTATAGCCGTCGCGCGGTGCGTCCAAGGCGGCCTGTGTCCCGATTGATCCAGATGCGCCGGGCTGGTTGACCACAACAACTTCGACGCCGAGCGCTTCCGAAAGAATAGGTGCAACAACGCGTGTTACTTGATCCGTTGATCCACCAGCGGCCCACGGCACAATAATGTTGATCGGACGATCCGGTTGCCAGCTATAGTCCTGCGCGAAGGCAGGGGTGCTCAATGCAACGAATCCAGCAATTAGGCCGGTCTTTTTGAAATTAGGCATTTATTCCTCCCAGAGTTACCTACTGGTAGGTTAGGTGGTTGAATGGTGCTCGTCAATAGCTTCTCATTTGATGATTTGAGAAGAAAAATCTCTTAATCAAAATCCTTAAGCCCAGCCTTATGTCTGTTGCTCTCGGGGATCGTAATGTAGTTGCCTCGCATGTTGGATTACTAATTGATGGGCATTCGGGCACACGAGATCACAACACCGGTTTTGTAAGTAACGAAGGGGAGATCATGTCGACGGTTCCGGCAACTCCAAACTTTACGCTTGCTTGCTTTCGTCAAGGAACCTGTATAGTGCCGCTTGTCGCTATACTTTATCGATTTCAGGCGCCGCTAATAACTATTTAGGTCCACACATGACAGAGAACAAAACATCGCTGACCTCACCTAAAATCCGAACGGGACCGAGGGTGAATGACGCGAGTGCGTCGAAATCCTCAATCCTGCAGTCGGCACTTATCGAGTTTGCCTCAAAAGGCTATGACGGTGCGCGCGTGAATGAAATAGCAAGCCGCGCGGGCATAAGTAAGCCTTTGATGTATGAGTATTTTGGCGACAAAGAAGCCGTGTACTCAGCAGCATTGCGCGAAGCATATGTACAAATCCGACGTGGCGAAGAAGAGCTCGACATGGAAGGTCTTGACCCCAAAGACGCGATCCGGACACTGGTGGTTTTCACCATGAACCACTTTCGACGCAACCCGTGGTTCATTTCGATGCTGAACACAGAAAACCTGCGTGGCGGCACGACGATCAAAAAAATGGAAGGCGCCAGCGATATCCAGTCGCCCTTAGTCCGAGAGCTGAAGTCCGTACTGGATAAAGGCGAGAAGACCGGGCAGTTCCGGCCTGGCCTGGACGCCGCCGAAATCTACATCTTCATCGCCTCGCTTTGCTATTTTCCGGTTTCCAACTCGCACACTTTATTGGGTGCCTTTGGCTGCAAGATCGACGCCGATTGGTTGGACCGTCGCGCAGAGGAGGCATCTGAAATGATGGTGCGCTACCTGAGCATCAACCCATAATAAGCATACAACTGATTTCATCGAGCAAGGGAATCTTATAACTCACCATCCAAATACGTAGCTCTTGATTAATGGCACATGGCGGGACGCTGCATTGGCCACAACAACTTGTTAAGGGTCTCTATTTCACTGCGCCAAGGACGAACGAATAAAATTTGTTTGACCACACTCAACATATTACCTACTAGTTAGTAAGTCGTGGATTTGCCTGCTTATGGGGCAAATAATCGCTTGTGAATCGAGAGGGAACAGAAATGAAACAGCAACGTATTGGTATCATCATGCATGGTGTCACGGGTCGTATGGGTATGAATCAGCACCTGATCCGGTCGGTTTTAGCTATCCGCGATCAAGGCGGGCTTGAGCTGGCGAATGGGGCATTTCTGATGCCCGATATCATCATTGTCGGCCGCAACGAGAGCAAGATCGAAGCGCTCGCGAAACTCCATAATGTTGAGCGTTGGACGACCGATTTGGACGCGGCTCTGGCCAATCCAGATGACATCCTGTTCTTCGATGCCTCATCCACGCAAATGCGCCCCGGACTTTTGCGCAAGGCGATTGACGCAGGCAAACATGTGTACTGTGAAAAGCCGATCTCGGAGAGCCTTGAAGAGGCCGTTGATATTGCGAAATACGCGAAAGCCAAGGGCGTCAAAAACGGGATTGTGCATGATAAACTGGATTTACCGGGCCTGTTGAAACTGAAACGTCTGCGCGACAGCGGGTTCTTTGGTGAAATTCTGTCCGTGAAGGGAGAATTTGGCTACTGGGTGTTTGAAGGCGACTGGATGCCTGCACAACGGCCAAGCTGGAACTACCGCAAAGAAGACGGCGGCGGCATGGTGTCGGATATGCTGTGCCATTGGCGCTATGTTTTGGACAACGTTGTTGCTCCCGTGCGCGCGGTTAGCTGCAAGACCGCAACGCATATCCCGACCCGCTGGGACGAAAACGGCGATGAATACAAAGCCACCGCGGACGATGCGGCCTATGCGACGTTCGAACTTGAGGGCGGCATCATTGCCCACATCAATTCAAGCTGGTGCACACGGGTCCGCCGCGACGATCTCGTGACGTTTCAGATCGATGGTACATTGGGATCTGCAGTTGCAGGCCTGCACAGCTGCTACAGCCAGCAGCGCGTCAACACACCCAAACCCGTCTGGAATCCTGATCAACCGCAAACTATCGATTTCTATAAAAACTGGGAAGAAGTGCCGGACAATGCCGTCATGGATAACGGCTTCAAGGTGCAGTGGGAACAATTCCTGCGCCATGTCGTAGAAGACGGTGAATGGCACTATTCGCTGATGGAGGGCGCAAAAGGCGTGCAGCTGGCCGAACTTGGTTATCAGTCTTCCGCCGAACGCCGTTGGATCGACATTCCTGATCTGGAGGTTTGAGCATGGCGAATTTACTACTGCCAAACGAGGATCGCTCGATTGGCTCTTATTCACTTGTTGCAGGGCCAGCAGCCCAATCTGTCGGATCATGGAATCGAACCGCCTATGCCGCAGCGCACATTGTTGCGGACCCGCTCGCGGTCTGTGATCCATGGGTTGATATGGCAATTGATTGGGACACCACGCTGGCGTTTCGCGAACACTTGTGGGGACTGGGGTTCGGCGTTGCCGAGGCCATGGACACTGCGCAACGTGGCATGGGCTTGGATTGGTCGCAATCGCTCGAACTGATCCAACGGTCCACGGCATTGGCAAAATCCGGTGGCCATCTGATTGCGAGCGGGGCTGGCACCGATCATCTTGTGGCCACACCTGACACAACAATCGACGATGTCATCGCGGCCTATGAAATGCAATGCGAGGCGGTTGAAGCAACGGGCAGCCGCGTCATCCTGATGGCTTCGCGTGCCCTGTGCGTCGTTGCAAAAGGTCCCGAGGATTTCGCCCGCGTTTACGAGCGCGTTCTCAGTGGATTGCAGCAACCCGCGATACTGCATTGGCTGGGTGAAATGTTTGACCCTGCATTGGCTGGCTACTGGGGGTCAAAGGACCATTTGGTCGCTATGGACACCTGTTTAGACATTCTGGTCGCGAACGCTGCCAAGATCGACGGTATCAAGATATCACTTCTCTCCGCAGAAAAAGAAATCTCGATGCGGCGCCGTCTACCGGATGGCGTGGTGATGTATACGGGTGATGATTTCAACTATCCCGAACTGATCCAAGGCGACGATCATGGATATTCTCACGCGTTGTTGGGCATCTTTGACCCAATCGCGGGGGCCGCGGCGCAGGCACTTGGATCTTTGGCCGCTGGCGATCTTGACGCTTATAACGCGACATTCGATCCGACGGTTCCGCTGTCGCGTCACATCTTTTGTCCGCCGACACGGTTCTACAAAACCGGAGTGGTGTTCCTTGCCTATCTAAACGGACATCAGGATCATTTCACTATGATCGAAGGACAAGAAAGCACACGATCAACGCAACACCTCGCGCAGATTGTCCGCCTTGCAAACGACGCCCGCCTGTTCACTGATCCGGATCAGGCAGCAGCCCGCGCAAGCGCTGTCTTTGCGGCACGAGGAGTGTGCTGATGAAACCGGTAACCCCAGAACGGATATCCCTGAACACTGCAACTGTGCGTGAACAGTGGAATTTGCGTGAATGTGTTGACGGCTGTGTACGCCACGGCATCGGCGGCATTGCGCCTTGGCGCAATAATTTGCACGATACGGGGGTCGATGACGCCGCCAAAATGATCCGCGACGCAGGGCTTAGTGTTAGCGGGTTATGTCGGGGTGGCTGGTACACCGCCGAAGGCGCGTTGACTGATGCGGTTCTGGATGACAATCGCCGTGCTGTGGATGAAGCCCTCGCCATTGATGCGGCATGCCTTGTGATGGTTGTCGGCGGATTGCCGGAAGGCTCCAAAGACATTGCTGGCGCAAGGGAGATGGTAACCGAAGGTCTTTCCAAAACGCTGGATTACGCTCGGCAGTCCGGGATGAAAATTGCAATCGAACCGTTGCATCCAATGTATGCTGCGGATCGGGCTTGCGTGAATACGCTGGGCCAGACGTTGGATATTTGCGACCAACTGGGTGACGGGATCGGCGCGGCCGTTGATGTTTATCATGTCTGGTGGGACCCCGACATTTATACGCAAATCAAACGCGCAGGCAAAGACCGGTTGATGGCTTTCCATATGTGCGATTGGCTTGTGCCGACACGGGACTTGCTGACGGACCGTGGCATGATGGGCGATGGTGTCATCGATATAGCAAGGCTTCGCGCTGCCGTGGAAGCCGAAGGTTTTGACGGGTTGAACGAGGTGGAAATTTTTTCTGCTTTGGATTGGTGGACCAAAGATCCGGACCACGTACTTAACACTCTGGTAGAACGGAGCCGTCAAGTTTGCTAAGCATCGTTGGAAAGGCGGTAACGAGACCTGCTCTAAAATGGGTGCTCCATCCGCTTTTCCGCGGCTTTCCTATATTGTTGAGTATATCTAAACTCGCCCTTCACCTGACGGGCCGCCTACATCCTGCTGATGTGATCGAAATGGACGCACAACGTAGATCAGCTGTTTCATCTTCGTCGAATAACCTGCAATCTCAAAATCGGTGGCTCAAGAACCCGTTCGGAAAAAATCCGTCGCACTCCAAATATCTACTCTTTGGGTTGCGGGCGAACGAATTCTATATTTTCTGGAAAAACCGGGAACAAATATGATCAATTTTATACCGAGCCCACGCGAGTTACTCACTGACCTTTTTAAAGAAGCGGTGGCTGTCGCTGACCCAATGCGGGTCGTCGCGAAGCATTTGCCTGCACAACCGTCAGGCCGGCTTGTCGTCATTGGCGCGGGAAAAGCCAGTGCGCGCATGGCCGAAGCGGTCGAAGCCCATTATGGTCCGTGCGAAGGGTTGGTTGTCACCCGTTACGGGTATGAGCGCCCGACACAAGGCATCAAGATTGTCCAAGCTGCACACCCGGTCCCAGATGCGGCTGGGGAGGCCGCAACTAAACAAATACTCGATCTTGTTTCAGATTTAGGGGAAAATGATTTTGTTATTGCCCTGATTTCTGGTGGCGGATCTGCCCTACTTTGCGCCCCAACCGAGGGGCTGACCCTCGGCGATAAGATAACAATCAACCAGTCGCTGTTGGCGTCCGGTGCTCCAATTGGCGAAATGAATATCGTTCGCAAGCACCTCAGCCGCGTGAAGGGCGGGCAGCTTGCGGCAGCATGCTATCCGGCGAAGTTGCTTACTTTATTGATATCGGATGTGCCGGGGGACGATCCTTCGCAAATTGCATCTGGTCCAACCGTCGGTGACGCGAGCACACCACAAGATGCTCTAGACATCATTGAAAGGCGAGGGATCTCAGTGCCCCCTCACGTTCGAGTTGCGATTGCTGACGGATCCTCTGTTGTTTCTCCAAGCGACCCGCGCCTTAGACGCGCCGAAACGAAAATCATCGCGGCACCGTCTCATTCGATTGCTGCCGCGACCGTCGTGGCAGAGGCCGCCGGTTTCGATGTCCGAAACCTTGGCGATGCAATTGAGGGCGAAGCCCGCGATCTTGGAGCACAACAGGCCCAACAAGCCCTGTCGCTTCAATCGACACTGACGACGTCCGACAGGCCAATTATACTGCTGTCAGGTGGGGAATGTACTGTAACGCGACGTGGTGATGGAATTGGCGGTCCGAACGCGGAATTCGTTCTATCGGCTGCGATTGCGTTAAACGGGCAACCTAATATCCACATCCTCGCTTGCGACACAGATGGCGTCGATGGAGCCGCCGAAGTTGCCGGTGCTTACGCAGGGCCAGACTTAATGGATTTGGCGAAAAGATCCGGGTTAGACCCGATTGAGGCACTCACCAATAACGATGCGCATTCCTTTTTCGGCGCCTTAGAATCTCAAATTGTGTCTGGACCAACGCTGACGAATGTTAACGACTTCAGAGCTGTTCTTATTTTTCCACTCGCGTAATTCCGCATGTTTGAGGTGCCCCTAATTTCTAGACCTGTGTGAGCGCGATACATGAACCGCGCTCTTGTTGATCTAAGGGTTGATGCCTCATCGCATTTTCGCCAGCATCTTTTCTTTAAACATTTCCGCAGGTGTCTTCCATCCGAGCCACTATCAAAAGTGATGGACCTACGTGCGTCAAGCGGCAGGTCTCCAGAGACCTATTCTGCGTAGTTCCGTGATACTCAATTGCGTATAAGTCGTTCCCATTGACCTGAGCCCCAAGTTCTCTCCAGCTTTGCGCGGAGTCCTTGGGGTTAAATCTGTGACCTCAGGCGGCCATTTTGTCCATCGTCTTTCTCTGCAGGTCTGAGGTGCCCCTAGATTTGTAGACGCTTTGCTTGGTAATTTTGGAACCAAGGAGAGACGGATATGACCAAAGGAATACGGTTTACAGACGAGTTCAAACAGGACGCTGTGGCGCAGGTTGTTGAGCGTGGATATGCGGTCAGCGAAGTCGCCGAGCGGCTAGGGATAAGCACCAAGTCGCTGTACACTTGGAAGGCGCAATTTGCGAAGTCGCCACGTGTCAGATCGGAGGTTGCGGAGCAGGCTGCTGAGATCAGACGGTTGAAGCGAGAGCTGGCCCGCGTCACCGAGGAACGCACAATCTTAAAAAAGGGCGCAAATTGTCCGCCATTGGTCCGAGGACAATGCCGCGCGCGTACTTCGCGCGAGAGTCTCAGTGAGGTACGCGTTTATTGAGGCTCATCGTGCGGATTTTTCGGTGCGGTCGATGTGTCGTGTGCTGGCTGTGCATTTCAGCGGGTTCTATGCATGGCTTAAAGAACCGTTAAGCGTACGCGCGCTTGAAGATGCGCGGCAGACAGAGCTGATCCACCAAGCATGGACAGATAGCGGGAAGGTCTATGGCTATCGGAAGCTGGCCGATAATCTACGTGATGCTGGCGAGACCTGCTCCGAG
This sequence comes from Yoonia sp. MH D7, assembly GCF_054439475.1. Classification (NCBI taxonomy): domain Bacteria; kingdom Pseudomonadati; phylum Pseudomonadota; class Alphaproteobacteria; order Rhodobacterales; family Paracoccaceae; genus Yoonia; species Yoonia sp. MH D7. Next base: position 76,667 of record NZ_JBTJCF010000003.1, on the reverse strand, counting down.
AACCGTGTGGCACGATTGGCTAGCCTTGCGGGCATCACAGCACAGATCGGATACAAGCGTCGGCCTGGTCACTATGGCGGCAAACCTGCTGTTGTCGCTGACAACACGCTGGACAGACAGTTTGAGGTTGCGGCACCTGACGCGGCTTGGGTGACCGACATTACCTATATCAGAACCCGTGAAGGCTGGTCATATCTCGCTGTGGTCATCGATCTGTTTTCACGACGTGTCGTTGGTTGGTCGATGCAATCTCGCATGACAACTGACCTGGCCTTGCAAGCCTTGTTGGCTGCTGTTTGGCGGCGCAAACCAAAGCAAAAAGTCATGATCCATTCAGACCAAGGTTCACAGTTCACTGGCAAAGAGTGGCAGTCGTTCCTTAGCAAACACAATCTGGTTGCCAGCATGAGCACACGTGGGAATTGTCATGACAACGCGGTCGCAGAAAGCTTCTTCCAGCTTTTGAAGCGGGAGCGCATTAGGCGGCGAACATACTGGTCTTGTCGCGTTTACGTTCCGGTCTCTCAGTTCATTTAGGCAGCCTTTCGTTCGAAGGCCAAGGGGCTTTTACCTCCTAACGACGAGTGCCGGCGTCGTGGATTGTAGAACCCATTGATATACTGAAATATCGCCCCTTCGGCTTGACGTCTGGTTTCCCAACGGTTGCGCCAGATCAGCTCAGCCTTGAGGGATTTGAAGAACGTTTCAACCATGGAATTGTCGTAACAATTGCCTTTTCCGCTCATCGATACTTCGAAGCCACGTTTGTTCAGGCGCTTCTGATAGTCGCCTGAACAATATTGCGACCCGCGATCCGTATGATGAATGCAGCCCTTAGGCGGCTGTCGCAGCGCGACAGCCATATCCAATGCCCGGATTGCCAGGTCCCTCTTCATACGATTGCTGACCGCCCAACCGATGACGCGTCGGGAGTATAGGTCGAGAATGACCGCCAGATACAGCCAGCCTTCACTGGTCCAGATATATGAAATGTCGCCTGCCCATTTCTGGTTTGGGGCATCAGCAGAAAAATCCTGATCCAACAGATTGGGGGCGATGTTAAAGGTGTGATTGCTGTCGGTTGTAGCCTTGAATTTACGAGTTCTGACAATCTTTATGCTGTTGTCTCGCATCAAGCGCCCCACACGCCGGTGGCCTACCGCCAGCCCCAGTTCCTGTAACTCTTCAGTCATCCGGGGGCGGCCGTAGCTTTGCAGGCTGAGACGGTGTTGGGCACGAATATGAGCTAAGATCACCATATCATCACGCTGTCGCTGACACATTGGGCGGACCCGCCACGCACGATACCCACGTGATGTGACCTGCATAACCCAGCACAGAAACTCAACCGGCCATTCTTCTCTCCAGGCGTCAATGAAGGCAAACCTCACCGACTTTGGCCTGCAAAGAAGATCGCCGCTTTTTTTAACACTTCCCTCTCCTCTCGCAGCACGCGGACTTCCTTGCGAAGGCGTTCGTTCTCCCGCTCCACATCTTCATGAGGACCCGACATCAAATCATCATGCTGGTGTTTCTGAACCCATTTGTTCAGGGTCGAAAGCCCAACACCCAAATCAGATGAAACCTGAGGGCGTGTTAAGCCGCTGGTCGTGGCGATGCGTACCGCATCACGTCGAAACTCGTCTGTGTATCTCGTTGCCATTTCTTGTCTCCTTCATAGCAAACATTGCTCGAAAGAGACCGGAACTAAACCGGGACAAGACCAGTGCCAAACAGCGTTTCATTGAGGCATTCGTCCCGTAATTTGCCGTTGAAGCTTTCGATAAAGCGGTTCTGCTGGGGCTTTCCTGGCGCGATATAGTGCCAGTCAATGCCTGTATCCTGAACCCATTTAAGGATCGCCATGCTGGTGAACTCGGTGCCATTGCCGGACACAATCGTCTTTGGCATGCCACGCTCAGAGATTATGTGGTCCAGTTCTCTGGAAACGCGTTGACCTGACAATGATGTATCCGCGACCAATACCAAATCCTCACGGCTGAAGTCATCGACGACGGCCAGAATGCGAAAACGGCGACCGTCTGTCAGTGCATCCGACACGAAATCCAGGCTCCATCGCTGGTTAGGGCCATCCGGCAGCACCATTGGCTTCCTTGTGCCCAAAGCACGCTTCCTGCCGCCTCTACGGCGCACCTGAAGCTTCTCTTCACGGTAGATGCGCCTCACTTTCTTGTGGTTCACCTCAAAGCCATCCCGCGCAATCATCACATGGACACGGCGGCAACCAAACCGCCGCTGTTCACGAGACACGCGTTTGATTGCAGCTCGCAGCTTCGCATCATCGCCACGGCGCGACAGATACCGCACCGTTGATCGATCAATCTGTAGCACATCACACGCCCGTCGCTGGCTGACCTGATGGACTTCCATCAAATGCACCACAGCTTTCCGCTTCCCAACGGGCGTCACCATTTTTTTGAATTGATGTCTCGCAGCATGGCATTGTCCAACATCTGCTCCGCCAATAGCTTCTTCAACTTACCGTTCTCGTCTTCCAAGGCTCTCAGCCGCTTCGCGTCAGACGGTTCCATGCCGCCATACTTCGATTTGTATTTGTAAAACGTCGCCGAACTGATCCCGTGCCGCCGACATACATCAGCGGTCTTCTCACCAGCTTCCTGTTCCTTGATCATCGCTATGATCTGTTCATCCGTAAATCGTGCTTTCATTTGTCCGTCCTTTTGTTGGGCGGACTCTACACAAATCTGGAGGAATTTTAGGGGCTCAGGTCAGAGAGCTTCATTGAGTTATTCTCCGCCAATCGTAACTTGCATTCCCAATTCGTATGATGGCTCTAGTGGCCGAAAATCTGGCTGAGGAATAGCTTTGTGCGCTCGTGTTGTGGGTTGTTAAAGAAATCTTCTGGTGTGTTCTCTTCGACAATTCGGCCTTTATCCATAAAGATAACACGGTCAGCAACTTGGCGCGCAAACCCCATTTCGTGAGTTACGCAAATCATCGTCATGCCGTCTTCTGCCAATGTGATCATGGTGTCGAGCACCTCTTTAATCGTTTCTGGATCAAGCGCAGAGGTCGGTTCGTCGAATAGCATCGCACGGGGCTTCATGCAAAGCGAGCGAGCGATTGCCACGCGCTGTTGTTGTCCGCCCGAGAGTTGGCCTGGATATTTAGTCGCCTGATCGCCGATCCGCACCTTTTCAAGGAAATGCATCGCGACTTCTTCTGCCTCTTTACGTGAAAGTCCGCGCACGGACATTGGCGCGAGAATACAGTTTTCGAGGATGCTCATATGCGGAAAAAGGTTGAAGTTTTGAAAGCACATCCCGACTTCAGATCGGATCTTGCTGATGTTTTTCACATCGGACGTCAGCTCGACGCCATCTACGACGATCTGGCCCTTTTGATGGATTTCAAGCCGATTGATGCATCGTATAAATGTGGACTTTCCTGACCCGGACGGCCCCGCAATCACAATCCTCTCGCCTTGGTTTACAGTTAAATTGATACCGCGAAGGACGTGAAACGTGCCGTACCATTTATTTAAATCCGTGATGCGGATGGCTGCATCGTCACGTGCGGTAATCGTGGTCGGTTTGGTCATGTGCGGGTCCTTTGCTGAAGTTTAGGAGGCTGAATCTACATTTATACCGCGAGCGCGCAGATAGCTTTCTTCGCCAGCGAGTACAAAACGCAAGACGAGCAGCTCTACATCGATACCGTTGCGGCGACTGAAGGCTGTGAACATCTGACGGTGAAAGGTAACAAGGGTTCGTTGCGAAACAGCATCGTGGAAAGTCACCATGCGAACGGCTTGGATTTGCGCCATATACCGCAAGATAGTGTCACGTAATTCGATATTAGGAACGGCCATAATCCAGGTGCGGCGGATGATTTCAGAAGCATTGAATAGCTGCGAGATATCTCCAGATTCGATCGTGCTTTCGGACAGCGCGACAGCACGTTCCAAGTTCTTTAAGTCGTCGTCTGTCAACCGAAAGCTCGCAAGGGCTGCGGCGCGAGGCTCAAGCAATCTGCGCAGTTCGAAAATTTCAAGAATTTGGCGATGCCCCAGTTCAGGTAACGTAAACCCACGCGTCGAACTTGCAAGATACCCCTCGTGGGTAAGTCGCATAAACGCATCGCGCACGGGCATCCGCGACACACTGAATTCAGCGGCGACCGCTGTGTCAACGAGGCGGTCGTTATGCGTCAGCTCCCCCCGCTGAATGCGTCCGAGATATTCGTCATAAATGACGTCTTTGATGCGTCTCTTTGATGGACCTGACATAAATACTTTTGTATCCGTATACGATTATTGAGTTGATAATATCAATTGTGCCAAAAACATCAAATAAAAAGCTTTAAGTTTAAATAAAATGTTTGAATTAGTATACGAGCATGCCTATCATGAAGGCGAGCGTAGAATCTAGAATAACGCCACTCACCCAACAACAGGGACAAAACCATGACATTTAAATCACGACATCTTATCTGCTTTACCGCAGCCCTTATGACTGTTTTCTCAGGCTTCAGCGCAAGTGCTGCAGAGACATTCAAAATCGGCTCTTACCCCGCAAATCCGCCTTGGGAGTTCAAAAACGAAGCTGGCGAATTTCAAGGTTTCGAAGTTGATATCGTAACCGAAATCGCATCCCGTCTTGATGCCGACATCGAGATCAGTGGTCTTGATTTTCGCGCACTTTTCGTGGCAACGGCTTCGGGCCGTGCGGACGCTGTAATTTCATCTCTTACAATCACTAATGAGCGCCTTGAATCGCAATCCTTTACGCAACCCTACTTCTTAGGCGCACTTGGCTTTGGTGCCAAAGATGATTCAGGCATCGAAAGCCTTGATGACTTGGACGGAAAAAAAGTTGGTTCAATCGCAACCACTTTCGCAGAAAGCTGGCTTAAAGAACGCGAAGAGGAGCTTGGTTATGCATCTTACGGAAGCTACGACAGTACCGCGAACTTGCTTACAGATTTGCGCAATGGTCGGATAGATGTCGCTGTGAACGAGATTTTGGGGCTTCGCTACGCTTTCACACAACCACAACTTAGCAATCTTAAGGTTGTGATTGAGGTTCCGACAGGCGACAGATTTGCAATCATGATGCCCAAGGATTCCGAAAACCTCGGCGCGTTTAATGACGCGCTTTCTGCGATGAAAACAGATGGGACAATGGCGACCATATATGAACAATGGTTTGGTGTTGTACCTGCTGCTGACAGCCTGACTGTAACGCCACTTCCTATCCCGACTTTGGCAAACTGAACCACTGGTGTGGGGGCGTAATGAGGTTTCCACACCAGTTAAATACGACCAAAGACAGCTTGAAAGGCAGCAGTGCAGCACATGGAAATCCTCGATATTTTCTTCAACCTCGACGTCATGAGGCGTTCTTTCCCCATTTTGATGAGGGGTCTTGTAAATACCTTGCTTTTAGGCAGTGCAGCCTCTGTATGTGGCGGTATTTTAGGGGTGCTCGTTTGCTTGGTGCGCCTATATGCCCCCAAACCTTTTCGGCTTCTCGCGGTTCTTTTTGTCGACATTATGCGCGCTATTCCCGTCTTGGTCGTCTTGATCCTCGTCTATTATGCCTTGCCGTTTGCTGGCATCGTTTTCCCCCCGTTTATCGCCGCAACAATAGCGCTGTCGCTGGTTCTTGCTGCTTATACGGCTGAGGTTGTACGCGCTGGAATCGAAGCAGTTCCTAAAGGCCAGTTCGAGGCGTCTGAAGCGCTTGGACTCTCGTTTTTCACCATGATGCGTAAAGTGATTTTACCACAAGCTTTGCGAATGATGATCCCGCCGCTCGCATCTTATTGTGTCGCCATTATGAAAGATACTTCGCTGGCGTCATTCGTGACTATGGGTGATCTTTTAAAGCAGGCAACTGATGCACAAGCGCTGTTCGCGAACCCAACGCCCCTCTTGCTGGCCGCGTTGATTTACATCGCGATCCTTTGGCCGATGGTGCGCTTCACCAGCTGGCTTGAGCAACATTTCAAGCGCGGATATCATTAAGGGCCAGCGCCCCACTTTCATTCAGTTTTACGGAGAATTACCATGCCCGCACTTAACGGTGGCGACGCCTATCTACTATATCATTCCATCGGTCATTACCCAGATAAAGAAGCGGATTTGGCAAAAGAGCTCGCATCCTTTTCAACTGTGTGGTCCGCGTTCAATGATGGGCAGTGGAATGAAATTCTAAGCAAACGCCAAAAGTTTATCGATCTTTGGGCAGAGCTGATCTGCGCCCCCAAAGGGACATTGACCACAGCAGAAAACGTCACATCCGCGATGATGACTTTTATCGGATCTTTACCGCCAGAAATGCTTGTTGGTAAAAAGGTTCTTGTCGCTGAAGATGGTTTTCCGTCAATCCATTTTCTGCTGACAGGTTTGGCAGAGCGTTATGAATTTACCCTGCATACCGTGCCGCTACGGCAAGGGGCACATTGGGTCGAGGAAGACGACCTTATCGCCGAATGGGACGAGAATGTCGCGTTGGCGCTTTTAACGTGGATCAGCTCGACCACTTCCCACCGCAACGACCTACCACGCCTTGTCGAACATGGCCGCAAAATGGGCAGTTTAATTGGCGTTGATATCACGCAAGGCGCGGGGCTTTTGCCGTATGATGTGAGTGCGCCGCAGGTGGATTTCGTTATTTCGACCAGCCTCAAATGGCTCTGTGGCACGCCTGGCGCGGGAGTCCTTTATGTGGATGATAAATTGTTGCCATTGTGTGAGCCAGATTTGCGCGGTTGGTTTTCCCAAGACAACCCGTTCTCCTGGGCGCTCGACGCGTTTTCCTTTGCGCCTGATGCGCGGCGGTTTGATAACGGAACGCCGTCAACACTTTCCGCAATCGCCAGTCTTCCCGCGCTTGAGTGGCGTATGAAGCAAGACACTGAGGCGTTCATTGCCCACAACCAAACCCTTTGCGCGATGCTTCTTCAAGGGCTTGAAGCGCTTGGCCTGACATTGGCAACGCCGCGCGAAGCGGATCGGCGTGGTGGTAGTCTTATGCTGTCATTGCCGGAACATATTGTTGCCGCCGAAGTGGTACAAAAACTGCGCGATCAGCAGATCTATATGGACTGCCGTGGCCAAACATTGCGGATGTCTCCTGGTCCGATCACCACCGTTGATGGCGTGAAACGAACGTTGGCTGTGTTAAAAGATTTGCTGGGATAGACTTCATACGTGACATTTCTGTGCAATACCCTGTCGGCAAGACTTCAGCGCTTATGATGGAAAATATGGGGGCTGTGGCCGAAAAAAACCACGTAGGCCCCTGCACCATTTTCCACCCATTGGCTTCTCGGGGAGTTTACGCCCCGAGAAGCGCCATCGGCTTTTTCGTGCCCACGCACGATTTTGATCACCTTTGCGCCGCTGAAGTGGCCTGACAAATTAGGACAGCTTGCTAAGATGATGGGTTGGATGCCCCTCCTGTCGGCATCATAATGTGCCACAGTGGTTTTGTTCAAAGCCACAAAAAGGATAAAGCATCCATGTCCGAAGTTAGCATTATAGGGGTAGACCTTGCAAAGCGGGTTTTTCAAGTTCATGGCGCGTTGACAGATGGCAACGTCGCCTTTCGCAAGAAATTATCCCGCTCGCAGTTTATGAAGTTTCTTGCAGAACAACCACCTTGCCTGATTGCAATGGAGGCTTGTGCGACGGCCCATTATTGGGGACGGGGTGCGCTCGGATCTGGCCATGAGGTGCGCCTTATTCCACCGATTTACGTCAAACCTTTTGTTAAGCGGCAAAAGAATGATGCTGCTGACGCGGAAGCGATTGTGGAAGCGGCACTGCGGCCAACCATGCGGTTCGTCGAAGTGTGAAGAGTGCCGATCAGCAATCTCTCGGGCTACTGTTTCGCACACGAGAGCTTCTTGTGCGCCAAAGAACTCAGTTAATTAATGCTTTGCGCGGGCATTTGGCCGAATATGGAATTGTCGTCGCTAAAACGTAAAGGTTTTTCAACAAGCGCTTCTTGATCATGGCACAAGGCTTCCCAAGACCGTTCTGTCGATCAGTGGGGTGTATTTTGAGCAAATAGCAGCGTTGACAGAGAAGGTTACTGAGTTGGAAATAGCACTAAGGCGTGAGACCGCTCGTGGTGGTCAGGCAACACTCCTGCAAACCATGCCTGGGATCGGTCCGATGAGTGCCGCAGCCATTCAGGCATTTGCGCCACCGCTGGAAAACTTGGCCGTGGTCGGGACTTTGCGGCATGGCTGGGCTTGGTTCCGCGCCAACACTCGAGTGGAGGCAAGGACCGATTAGGGCGCATTTCCAAAATGGGACAGCGCGACATTCGCAGGCTTCTGATCATCGGGGCCATGTCCATCGTAAACTGGGCCAGCCGAAAAGGGAGCCGAGACTCTTGGCTTATGCGTCTACTGGAGAGCAAGCCCAAAATGGTGGTTGCCTTAGCCTTAGCGAACAAAATGGCACAGTGTCTCTGGGCGATGTGCGTTAAGAAAGAGGTCTATGAAATTCCAATCCTGGTGGCGTAATACCATCAAGACTTGGATGACGACGGGTATGTGATGAGTTCAGAAGACATTACGGAAACACGATCGACGAGAGAGGCTCATGAAAACCAGTTGGATACGCGGCGCAAAAAGCCCGTTAAGATGATTTGGACCTGACCCGCGTATCTCCATAAAGGCCCGCAGCAAATGTAAGGCTGCAATCTGAGGCCGAACACATGACTGCACCCGATCATACCTTCCGAAGTGTTTAAAAATTCCTTGCGTAAAACGGGGCATCCACACATGTATCCAACCCGAACGAATGGATACGAGAATGACAAAACGACGGAACTTTTCAGACCAGTTTAAAGCTGCTGTGGCGCTTGAAGCGCTGCGTGGTGACAAGACCGTGCAAGAGATCGCAGCCACGCGGCAGCTCCCCCCAACGCAGGTGAGCACGTGGAAGCGGCAGGCGATTGAAGGCATGGCCGGGGTGTTCTCGGATAAAGTCAAAAAGGCTAAGAATAAGGACGGCGAGATCCAAAGAGCTTCATGCCAAGATCGGCCAGCTCGCGGTGGGGAACGATTTTTTGTCACAAGGACTAAAGCGGTGAGCCCATCAAAACGCTGCGAGATGATCTGTCACTCGGCAAGTGATACGAAGTATCGATGAGAGGGCGCAAAGATAATACAAAACTGAGCCTGACGCGCCAGTGTAAGCTGCTCAAGATCAGCCGTTCGTCGATCTATTACCACCAGTTGGGATGAATGCTGAGCCACTTGCGCTGATGCATGAGGTTGGTCGGGTATTCACCAAATATCCTTTCTTCGGAAGTCGCCAGGTTGCGGCTTACCTCCCTCAGTCGGGCTTCTCAGCCAGACCACACCGTGCCCGTCGCCTGATGAAACTCATGGGACTGCAGGTCATTTATAGGGCCAAAATACCCGCTGACCGGCAATGATTTGCTTGCAAACCATGAGACGGGCAAAAAGCACCCACAGCATCACATTTATCCATACCTGCTGAGGAAGCTCGCAATCACGCGACACAATCAGGTTCTCCTCTCGCACATGTAAACATGTACTGCCGGGCGGTGGGTGCAGTGACATCCCCATTAAAAGCGACTTTCTGTATCTGGTCGCAATCATGAACTGAACGACCCGCGAGGTTTTGACCTGGCGGCTAACCAATACGTTCGATGCCATCTTCTGTGTGGAGGCGTTGGAGGAGGCAATCGCCCTATATGGGGCAAGTCAGAGATAATTAATATGGACCAGGGCAGCCAATACACAGGCGCTAGTTGGATCACGACCTTGACCAACGCTGACATCAAAATCTCAATACCTCTCGTGACGTTGGCTTTGCCAATGCTCGTGGTGTCTTGTGCCGCATATTTTATCCGTAGCAGAGGCAAAATCCGTTGCGAAAGCCGCTCGGTTTGCGCCGCATGGCGCACGCGGGGCATCCTATATGCGCCACATAGCTGGGTCGACTGAAGGTGCGCGCAACGAAACCTTTGTCGCAATTTAACTCGAAACCCTTCAGGCGGTTGGTAATTTCGAAGAAATTCTAGCTGTTTCAGTGATTGATTTGGTCTTTATTGATCCCGGAGATCTTGGCGTGGATTCTGCGGCGCATGCTTGTGGCGAGACACTTGACGTTTTGATTGAGCGTTTGGTAACTGCTGCTCAAACGGCAGGTGTGCCTGTCGGTATTTTACTGCAGACCGCGGCGCGAGCAAGCGTTGGCTTGCGCGCCTGTCCTTCGTGATCGAAGGTTCGGACACACTATTTTTCAATCAAGCCGGTGATGCGGTCTTTAAAGTGCTGTTTGTGCGCGTCCAAACTGCGCGCGCGCATAAATCAAGGCATCGCCAACGTTGAGGGTAGAGTCTTTAATTTCACCGATGAACACTCTGTGACTTCCGACGTCGTTGTAAAAATTCACCTCACAACACACTGAGGCAACGGCAGTGGTGAGTTGTGGCAAACCACGGTCTGTTTCTTCCCATGTCCCAACGGAAAACTTTTGAGGCCCCCGTAGTCCTTCGGAGCCTGCAAAGGCGAGGGCGATATCGTCGGAGGTATGGTCAAGAAGCTGCACGCTAAAACTTTTCAAACGGGTAATCTCTGTGCAAGTATCCGTCGTGCGGTTGACGCAAACCAAAAGACTTGGCGGCGTGTCGGTAACAGAGCAAACCGCCGTGGCTGTGATCCCGCGCCGGTTGTCACCTTGCCCCACAGTGACAAGCGTTACAGCCCCTGGAAAAAGTGACATAGTTTGGCGAAATAGGTCGATACTAATTGTCATTTGAAACGATCTCCGGTGTGATCAGAGCGGTGTGAATTAGGTCTCGAAGCCAAAGCAATGCAGGGTCTTCGGAAAAGCTGGAATGTACCCAAAGTTTGATGTCATAAGTTGGTAATTCGAAGGGAAGGTCGCGGATAGAAAGACCTCCGCGCCCCTCGAGGCGAATAAAGATGGAATTCGGGAAGATTGCGACAAAATCTGTTTGGCGCACGACTTCTGGCACAACAGTAAAATGATCCAGGCGCGCTTTTGCATTTATGCGCAGGCCGCGCCGTTTAAAGCTGTCTTGTGCCATTTGATATCCCGTCGCCGCACGGCTGACATCTACAAAGGATAAGCGTGCAAAGCTTTCTTCTGACCAGTGTTGCGTCAATGCAGGATGATTTTCGCGCATCAAACAAACCAAATGGTCTTTTAGCAAAAGGTCTCCGTGGCACTGAGCTGTGTCTAGTCCTGGTAGATAGCCGATGGCCAAATCCACATGACCACTGCGCAGTGCGCTCGCAATCTCAGATGGATCAATGCGAACGGAGGTGATGTTCGCATCAGGGGCTGCTTTTTCTAAAGCGGCCAGAATGCGCGGCATAGAGAAAAACTCACCTGTGTCTGTCATCGCGATGCGAAAACGGCGTGACGTGGCTTCGGGCACGAAACGATGGGTGTCCTGCACCGTTTGCTCTAGCAAGGACAGTGCCGCTTCAAACGGGCCGCGCAATCGGGTCGCTGTTGCTGTTGGCAACATTTGGTTTCCAACGCGTTGGAACAGAGGGTCGGAAAACTGATCGCGTAATCTGCGCAGCGAATGGCTTACCGCGGGCTGGGTCAAACCAAGGCGCTCTGCTGCATCTGTAAGACTTTGCATGTCCCAGATCGCGAGAAAAACCTTGATGAGGTTCAGATCAAAGTGGCTAGAGTTGAAGTTTCTCATGAAGGATGTCCAACCCATAAGGAAAGTAGAAAGAGATTAAAGTGTGCTTACGGATACCCGCGAGGAGCATCTAGACCCGCCAGCACCCGCCCTGCATTCTCAATAGTCATATCGGTCACTGCCGCATGTTGGGTCACAACCATTGCATCACGTAAATAGCGCTGCATCGGGTTCCCTTTGGCGATCACGCCCATACCCGAAATCGTGTAGCATTTTTGAACGATTTGTGCGCCAATCTTGGCCGCGTTCGAGGCACTCAACCGCAACAAATTGGTGTGCTCAAGCGGGACAGGATCTCCCTGTAGCAGGTAATCCCACGCCTCTTCTGCAGCTTCATAAAAGAACGCGCGCGCGCCGCGCAAGGCTGCTTCTGCTTCTGCTATCCCCGTCAAAAAGTATCCACGATCGCAAAGACGGGCATGTCCGGCCATGAGTTTTGCCGCACCCGATACTGATTTTGCCTGCTCGATTGCCGCGCGTGCTAAACCAAGGTTGCAGGCTGCGTGAACTTGAGCTTGGTACGCCATCGCAGGGTATCGGTAGAGAGGATCGTCAAAGAGCCCAGGGGCACCACGTTCACAAATCCATGTGTCAGAATAGAATTTATCCGTGACCGTCGTGTCGTGGCTGCCTGTGCCTTGCATGCCTGAAACGTCCCAACACTCGATGATGTCGACTTCATTGGCGGGTGCAACAGCCATCATCACAGTGGCAGGCGCATTTGGCTCGTTGCCTTGTGGCACGCCTTCGATACCGACGCCGATCCAGTCAGCCCCCATGCAACCCGATGCAAACTTCCAACGACCTGAGACAGACCAGCCACCGTCTACGCGTGTGGCCTTTTGCACAGGGTGCAATCCGCCAGCGAACACTTGATCTGGTCCATTTGCATACATGATTTCTTGCGCTTCGACGGGCAGGGCGGCGGTATATGTGTTGGCTGAACCAAACGCTGAAACCCAAGCTGCAGAGCCATCGACGGTGCCGATCTTATCGACCATTTTCAAAAAATGATGTGGGGCAATGGCATCGCCGCCAAAGCGTGTTGGTGTGGCAGAGCGAAAAATTCGTGCCTTTTTCATCAGTACTACGATGTCTTTGGGCACATGTCGTTTTTGTTCAATTTCGCCGCAGCGCTCGGAAATGGTTTCTAAGAGATGTTTGAACTCTACGGTTTCTGTGAGTTTCGAAAAATCCGTCTCCAACACCGGGGCGCTTGAGGTTTCTGGTGCTTTTACACCAAGTGCTGTTGTCATCGGAGTGATCCTTTTCGTTGTTTAAACGCATTAGCCTTTAAATCACTTTATAAATCAAATTCATTATCGTAACTAACTTAATGAATTATAATAATCCAGAATTACAGCTCTGAATGGCCTGCTAGGTCAGTTCACCCGCTGGCGCGATCCTACTTCAACCTATGACTGTTGCGACGCCGAGTTTAAGCGCGCCCTTTGGTGCGCGCGTAAAATTGACAGACCTTGCAAGCAAGGTCTGTCACAGTAAATCATCAGTAAAATAAGCTGCAGTTTGTTGGAGGCGGTAACAGGCGGCTCTCGTTTTGAACCACCAGATGACGGAATTAGCGCGGCATTCTGATATGCACTTATATTTTATAACTTTTTCTGGAGCACTCTGGGCAGTGCGAGTTTTAAATAGCATGTTTGCAGCCTTGCGATATGAGCGGCGTACTGGCGCTCACAGCCAAAATCGTAACCTCCGATCACTGGTCGATAAGATGCATGGCACTAAGATGCATAGCTCTTTTTGCATTCCTTGTTTTTAGTTAAAGCCGGCGCGACTGGTCGGAGGTTAGCGCCGGACCTTAACCATGCGCAGACTGTCGGCTAGTGCGGAGGATGCACCGAGCGTAACAGATCGACATATGTTGGCCGCATGGTATTCGTAACGGGCCGCGCAAAACATGCGCCGTTGCTTATAGTTTGGCCTCTTTGCGCTGACGGAATACACGCATCCACCGTGTTGGGTTTGGGGCTTGCAGGAGGCACGTAAGCACAAGCGCTTCTCTGCTAGCTTTCAGGATTGGATATTGATAGGAAGTGTTTGCGATTTTTAACACTGACTTGAAAGAACTAGCACGGCAGCAACTGTGACAGGCTTTCATTCTTGCGACTAAGGTGCCGAAAATGAACAAGCCTTTTGTTTCATTGCGTCCAGAGATCACTCGGATGCACGCACAGATCCTGATGGACTGGCTGAAAGATGAACGCGTGACCCGCTATCTGAGCGATTCAGACGATGTGTCACGGTTCATCGCACAGACCGTCGATCGGGTTCAGATGCCGATCCTGACACATCTGTTCAATCAGGGCGGTCGCTTTTTTATGGTTTATGATCGAGGCGATATTCCTGTCGGCTTTGTCCGTTTGATCAAGATGGGCGTCGAGTGTGAAATAGTTCTGGTCATCGGCGACCGTGATAATTGGGGCCGCAGGCTTGGCAAAAGCACCATTCGCGAAGGTTTGAAGCTCGCCTTCCTTGATATGCGTGCCGAGAGGGTCATCGCCAAAATTCACCCGGACAATACGCGTTCGATGAAAGGGTTTGAGCGCTGCGGTTTTAACCGCAAGCGCGAGACGCCGACGCTTCATTCCTTGTCCATGACCTCTGGCCGGTATCTTGATCTTCTGCGCGAAGGTGCGATGGCAGATTCTGTTAATATTTACGTGACTGAGATGGACAAAGTCCGCCTGCTGAGCCTGATCGATTTTGAACAGGGAACGGCAAAGGTCGAACTTCAACACGAGATCGAGCGCGCGATCGTCGTTGACCCTTTGGATGTCGCGGGCGGCGTCGTAACAATGAACTCCAGAGTCGTGTTACAGTTGGACGATGAACAAAAGGACGTGGCTTTGGTCTACCCGCAAGATGCCGAAGAATGTTCGGGGAAACTCTCAGTCCTCTCCGATGTCGGCACAGCGATCCTAGGCTATCAGGAAGGCGACGCCATCGATTGGGTGGTCAGAGAACGCACCCGCCGGATCCGGATCGAGAAGGTGATCTATCAACCGGAATCCTTCGGTGATCTTCATCTCTAGTCGCCTTAATGCGTCAGGTCTGCTTTTTGCGAGTGTTCTGCTTTCATATTTGGCGGCTTGACAGCTTAGGATCCCGCACATCGCGACTAATCGAGGCGACTTCGCATTGGTCTGACAACATCACTGTAGGTTATCCACGTGAAAATACCCTAGGTGACTGACAACCCACGAAAATCTAAATACGCCTGTGTGCTTTACTATAGAATCAGTACCATGAGTCATCCTGTGTTCATGAAGCGGAATGCCCGCTAAGCAAAGGTGACCAGAATGAGCAAGACGATCCTTCAGCTGTGCTATGGTTTTCGATACAATCGATGGCTTCCCTTTCAATTAAGAGATTGTCATAGCGATGGCCAAGGCGCTCGGCGTATCGATGATATTATCCTCAGAGGAAATTGAGGCCGAAGAATACCGGGTGCTTACCGGCCGTTTTGCGGCGCTTTATGATGCAGTCGGGTTAGATCTTAAAATAGCCATCGGGTTCTACTAGAATTGTCTGACGTCAGCGCCTATGGGACCAAATAGCGTTATTTGATAAGAGAGTGTTTCTGGCTCATCGTCACCACTGAGGAGTGGAAGATGAGACAAACAACGACGAGCCCTGGCGAGAAGATCGTCAAAGACATCAAACGCGCCACGCGCAAGCATTACTCATCCGAAGAGAAGATCAGGATCGTTCTGGATGGTCTGCGTGGTGAAGACAGCATTGCAGAGCTGTGCCGCCGTGAGGGTATCTCTCAGGGCATTTACTACAAATGGTCCAAGGACTTCATGGAAGCCGGAAAGCGGCGCCTTGCGGGCGATACGGCACGTGCGGCGAACACTGACGAGGTGAAGGATCTGCGCCGTGAGGCCCATGATCTCAAGGAAGTTGTGGCGGAACAAACGCTCGAACTCCGTTTGCTTAAAAAAAGCATGCTGGGCGATGGGGGCAACCACGAATGAGATATCCTGCATCTGAGAAACTGGAGATCATCCGGCTGGTCGAGGAAAGCCACCTGTCAGCACGGCTCACGTTGGCAAAGCTGGGCATTCCCCGCACCACATTCTACCGTTGGTATGATCGATATTTGCGGCGTGGCGAAGTTGGACTGCAGGATCAATCGCCGAAGCCCAAACACGTCTGGAACCGCATTCCTGACGAGGTGCGGCGCAAGGTCGTGAAGTTGGCGCTGAAAGAAACCGAGTTGTCGCCACGTGAACTGGCCGTGACGTTCACGGATCGAGAAAGCTATTTCGTATCAGAGGCTTCGACGTATCGGATTTTGAAGGCGCACGATCTGATCACCAGCCCAGCGTTTATCGTTATAAAGGCGGCGAGCGAGTTCAAAGACAAAACCACGGGCATCAATCAGTTGTGGCAGACGGACTTCACATATCTGAAGATCATCGGATGGGGCTGGTTTTATCTCAGCACGATCCTCGATGACTACAGCCGATATATAATCTCGTGGAAACTTTGCACCAACATGAGAACCCAAGACGTGACGGACACATTGGACTTGGCTTTGGCAGCGTCGGGATGTGACCAAGTTCATGTCGTCCACAAACCTCGCCTGCTGAGTGATAACGGCTCCAGCTACGTCTCGGGGGAGCTGGCGGAATGGTTGCAAGACAAGGATATGAAGCACAGCCGTGGCGCGCCCTATCATCCTCAAACGCAGGGCAAGATCGAGCGGTGGCATCAGACCTTGAAGAACCGCATCCTGCTGGAAAACTACTTCCTACCCGGCGATCTTGAGGCTCAGATCGAAGCCTTCGTAGACCACTACAATCACCAGCGTTACCACGAGAGCCTGAACAACGTTACACCCGCCGACGTATACTTCGGACGCGACAAAGCCATTCTACAGCAACGGGAAAGGATCAAACGTAAGACGCTCGAAACGCGACGCTTGCATCACAGACAACACGCCGCATAATGCAACCAACCAGATGAGCCGAACTCTCTCTTAGTCTAGGCCGCCTTTGGTGCCAAAAACCCTGACGACGGACAGTTATGGGGATGGGCGAAGATTACCATCCGGTGCATTGGGGCAAATTAAACTTTGACACCGTTAAGAATGGTTTTGTTACTGATATCACAGAGCAGCAAGTCAAAGGCGCACCTGAGCGCAGCACCAACTGGCACGCGGATCGAGATTGGGAACAGCGTACCCATGAGCATTACCGAGCACAGCACTACTGGCTCTGAAAGCTTAAGATGTACAGGGTGCGGCCTCTTTGTAGGGGCCGCAACTCGCCAATATGTAAGTAACAGTTAGACAGTTCTCAACCTATCCATTCTGTAAGCGATGCGCCGATTCCATCTATTTGACGTAATTCCATGGTAGCAGATCGTTGATCTGGCTTTGTTTGTGGCCTGCGACGATGGCAGTGAACGTATCGGCCAGATAGTTATGCGGATCGACACTGTTCAATTTGCAGGTTTCGATCAAGGAAGCGATGACACCCCAGTGTGTGGCTAAGGCGTCGTGGCCAGCGAATAGTGCGTTCTTGCGGTTCAGAGCTATGGGACGGATCTTGCGTTCCACTGCGTTGCTGTCCATTTCGATACGGCCGTCAGTCAGGAACAAGCACAGTCCATCCCAGTATTCTGCGATCTATTGATACGTGGGAGACTCGTCGGTCGGCTGAGATAGCCATCTTCGAATACATCAACGGCTTCTACAATCTTCGCCGCCGCCATTCAGTACTGGGCTGGAAAAGTCCCTTCGCTTTCGAACGCAAGGTAGTTTAAACGAGCACTTGGGGCGGCACGAGAGCGTGACAGGTCCATTATGTCTTATTTTATATGACGACGGACATGCGGAGTGGGTGCCGAGCGGCACAAAAACGGGACAGGCCCACCAAACAAAAGAGCGCAGCGAAAACGCCGCGCTCTATGCCAATTAAGAGTTTGAAAGATTTGTTATTCGGCAGTCATTTTAATTGTCTCATCGAGAAAATCGTTAGTGTATACTGTATCAATGTCAAACGGTTCTTTGAGGTCAAAATAAGCTTCAACCATACTGTAATCAACGGCCATCCGTTCTGGACTAAAGGCTCCGAGTGCAACAGTCTGCGTTGTCTCATCGCGCATCAGTTCTTTAATTCGGCTCCATTGATCTTTTTGGTTCTCGGCATCCAATCCAGACACATCGGACATCAACGCGTCCAAACATGGCTGAAAATCAGCGACGCAAGCAGCAAAGGATTTTTGACTGACAGCCGTGAATTTTGCAACGGTATCTCGATGTTCTGCCAAGAAACTTTCATTGACGATGATCGAATTACCATAGGGGTTCACGCCGATGTTGCGCCAAGCGACAAACCCAAGGTCGTCGCCAAATTCGCGCACTTTTAGATCATGCTCGTTGTAGAAATCGCTGGTCACGTCAATCGCGCCGCTCTTTAGAGAGGCAAGCTTGGCCTGTGGTGAAACATTGACGAATTTAACAGAGTCTGGCTCGATACCGACGGTTTGTGCAAACAGGGGCCACATGATACGTGACGCATCCGCAGGAGGGTTCCCGATAGAGTGGCCAGAAAAGTCTTGGGGTGTTTCAATGCCACTACTTTTGAGCCAATAAAAGCCTTGTGGCGTGTTGGCATAGACAGTCATCACCGCTGTCGCGTTGGCTCCTTCACCACGCGCAAGTAGGACCGTTGCAAGATCAGCCACACCTATTTCGGCAATGCCCGCCGCAACGCGTTGAACCGCAGCGCCTGATCCGCGTCCGGCTTCAATGTCCAGATTAATGCCTTCCGCCTCATACCAGCCTTGCTGTCTTGCATAAAAATATGGCGCGTGATCGGCGGTTGGTACCCAGTTTAGTACCATGCTGAGGTCTTCAGCATGCGCGGCAAGCGGAGAAAGAACTGTTGTAAAAACAGTCGAAAGAACGAGATAATTTCTGGATTTCATTGGTTAACTCCTAGATTTTAAATATAAAAATTGGACCCGACGAGTAGTGATTTTGGCGCCCAGACGATCTTGGTGGTCAACAATAGGCATGGATGTTAGTCTCGATCAACAGCCAAACAACTAGTTGGTTACATAAGGATCTTAGCGAGGGATGTGTGATGGAAAAGCAAATAGCTATGAAAAACGGTTTGAAAGCCGAAGGCGCGACACCCATGAAGCGTCCGCAAAAGCGGGATACTGCTGCAAGTCGGAAGGCACTTCTTGACGCCGCTGTCACTGAATTTTCCGAATTCGGCTTTGAAGGCGGGCGCGTGGATCGTATCGCCCGCCTTGCTGGCGTTAATAAGCAATTAGTTTATCATCACTTTGGCAGTAAAGCCGATCTCTATCGTGCCACGCTGGAAGAGGTCTATCGCGAGATTCGTGCGCGCGAACAGCAGCTTCATCTTGAAGAGCATGAACCGGTGGCCGCGATGCGGGTTCTCGTAGAGTTTTCGTTTGATTATCTTGCAGAACATCCTGAATTCGTCACTCTAATCAATGATGAAAACCGAATGGAGGCGGTTCACTTAAAAACGTCTGATAAGGTCACAGATATGCATTCTCCGCTCATACACCTGGTTGAGGAAACGCTGGATCGTGGTGTAACTGCAGGTGTTTTTAATAATCGCTTTGACCCGATCGATCTATACCTCTCGATCGCAGGGCTTACCTATTTCTACTTTTCTAATCGCCACACCGCCTCGGTTATTTTTAATCGAGACATAACTACAGCCAAACAGATGCAGCAACGGCGCGCTCATATCGTAGATTTCGTACTATCGTCTTTGCGGCGCTAATAAATCACCTGTCAACCAACTGGTTGGTTGACAGGTGATTTCCTATTGTCTAGCCTTCTTTAAAATAGGGGGCGCAAGATGAACTCAGAAACCGACACAGGACTAGACGAGCGCGCGCGGCTGGAGCGTCGCCAGCGCAACCGCAGCAGGCTGGTTGCATTCATGTCTCACGTCATGCTTCTCTTCGTTTGGGAGTTGGCTGTTAAACTCTTTGAGGTGCCACGCTTTATCCTTCCCGCGCCGAGCGAGATTATTATGACCCTTGGTTCCAGTCGTTATGACTGGGTCGGCAACACTTGGGTAACAGCGCTGGAAATCTGCGGCGGCTATTTCTTTGCCATAGTTTTGGGCGTTATTACTGCGTTGATCTTCTCATGGTCCAAAACACTCTCCATGATGTTTTTTCCCCTGCTAATTACACTCAACATGATTCCAAAGGTGGCACTTGGCCCGTTGGTGATTGTTTGGTTTAGCTATGGTATCTCTACCAACATCCTGATCACCTTTTCACTTTGCTTTTTCCCCATCCTACTGACGACTGTCAGGGGACTGCGCGAAGTGGAGCCTGATCTGCTTGATTTGGTGAAATCGTTGCGTGGATCACGTTGGCAAACCTTCTTTTACATCCAGCTACCCGGCGCGCTTCCGTACATATTTTCTGGCATGAAAGTTGCGGCGATCCTTGCTGTTGCTGGTGCTGTTGTCGGTGAATTTATTGCCTCTGACCGCGGGCTTGGCTACTTGATGATCCAAGTGCAAGCTGCCCTTGATACACCCGCCATGTTTATGGCTGTAACCTTAATCACGCTTATCGGCATTGCGCTTTACATGGCAGTGCTGCTTGTCGAACACATTGTACTCCCTAAAGACGCGAGGATGTCATGAACGATATCAATAAAACACCTGTTACTCTTCTAGATGGGGCATGTCTGCCCGAGCGTTTCGAAAGTGTTGAAGCTTTAGATGCCTTCATCGCACAGCCTTCTCAGGCGCTGATTGATGATCTTGCTGCCATCGATGGCGACATTATGATCCTCGGCGCGAGTGGCAAGATGGGTCCATCTCTTGCGCGCCTTGCACACAATGCGGCTCCTGACAAAAAAATCATTGCCGTGGCGCGGTTTTCCGATCTTGCCTCAAAAGTCGAACTGGAAGCGAACGGCATCGAAACTATTACCTGCGATCTGTTTGATGCTACCGCGATTGAAGCCCTGCCTAAGGTCAAAAATATCATCTTTATGGCAGGTCGTAAGTTCGGGTCAGACGGAAATCAGCCTCTTACATGGGCGGCAAATACACATATTCCTGCGCTCGTTGCACAGGCATTCCCGTCGTCACGTATCGTCGCTTTTTCTACAGGGTGCGTTTATGCGTTTTCACAGGTTGACAGCATGGGCTCTGACGAGGGGGACCTGCTTGATCCGCCCGGAGAATATGCGCAATCGTGTATCGGGCGTGAGCGAATGTTTGAACATTTCTCTGCTGTCCACGACACGCCGGGTAAAATTTATCGCCTCAACTACGCGATCGATCTACGTTACGGTGTTCTTCACGATATCGCTGTGAAAGTCCGTGATGGACTGCCTATTGATGTCACTATGGGCCATGTCAACGTGATCTGGCAGGGAGATGCGAATTCAATTGCTCTGCGCTGCCTCAAGCAGGCGACGACTCCGACAAGTCCGATCAATGTCACCGGTCCCGAAGTGATTTCCGTACGTTGGTTGGCCGAAAAGTTGGGCGAAAAGTTGGGCTGCACTCCTGTCATCACGGGCGAAGAAGCCCCTGAAGCATGGTTGTCAAACACGCGCGTATCTAACGGTATTTTTGGTTACCCAATCGTGCCGCTTGATCGAATGATGGATTGGACTGCCAGTTGGGTTTCTGACAATTTGCCGTCGCACAACAAACCAACCCATTTTGAGGCACGTGATGGGGCCTACTGAGACGGCTTCTGCTTCAGACATCATCACATTGTCGCTAGACGATATTGGTGATTTGATGGAGCTTTCAATCGAAGCAGCTTGGAACCAAACTGCAAAGGATTGGCAACTTTTTTTAGGCCGCGGTGCGGTGTTTGGCATCGTGGAAGATGGCGTGTTGTCTGCCAGCGCAGCGATCATGCCTTATGGTACTGAGGTTGCGTGGATTAGCATGGTCCTCACACGCAAAAGCAGACGCGGATGCGGTTTGGGGACAAGACTGCTTAAGCACTGCCTGTCACAGATTGATGCCCAAGGCCGCACTGCCGTGCTGGATGCCACACCCGCAGGGGAAATCATCTATCGCAAGCTGGGCTTTGAAGGCTATAAGGCCTTTACTCGTTGGGCTGGAACTGGTGGTGATAAACCGTGCCATGATGTTATGGAACCTGATTTTGATGCTGCGACTTTAGCTGCAAACCAGGTCTTTGGTGCGGATAGAACAGGGCTACTCTCTAACTTTGCTCGCCGTCGCTCGGATCTATGTCGTTATGAGCCTGACACAACGCTGTGGGCCTTCGGTCGAAATGGCCGTCTGGCCACTCAGATTGGCCCTGTTGGGTCGGCTTCACCACTTTCGGATGGCGCTAAAATCGCTGCCCTCGTCGCTGATCTCATAGGTACTATATCTGGGCCAGTTTTTATGGATGTGGCTGATGACTGTATGCCGCTTACCGCCCGCTTGGAAGCGCTGGGGTTCGAGCCGCAACGACCTTTTTTACGCATGAAACGCGGCCCGTGGCTGCACCCTGAAAATGGATCGACGATTGCCGCAATCGCCGGACCTGAATTTGGATAGGAACAAATAAATGGGTCTTCACCACTCTGATCTTCCCAAAGATGTTATTGCACTTTTGCGTAAAGGGGCTGTCATTCCTGCGCATCCGTTAGCGCTTGACGAAAATCGTGAATTCGACCGCGCGCGCCAACGCGCATTAACCCGTTACTACGTTGATGCTGGGTCAGGGGGGCTGGCTGTCGGGGTTCACACAACTCAATTCGCCATTCGCGACACCGGGCTCTACGAGCCTGTGCTGAAAGCCGCAGCAGAGGATGCTCGCGCATGGACAGATCGCCCAATGGTGATGGTTGCAGGCGTTGCAGGGCAAACGAAACAGGCCGTTGCGGAAGCAAAAATTGCCTGTTCACATGGCTATCACGCTGTCCTTGTGTCTATGGGGGCCTTGCGCGGCCAATCTCCAGAACAGTTGATTGCGCATTGCCGTGCCGTTGCCGATGAAATGCCAATTATTGGTTTTTATATGCAGTCCGCAGTGGGCGGAATTGATTTGGATGCCAATTTCTGGCGTGAATTTTCCGGCATAGACAACGCGGTTGCGATTAAAATGGCGCCGTTCAATCGTTATAAAACTTTAGACGTTATGAAGGGCGTTGTGGCAGCCAACGCTGAAGATCGCATCACCTTATACACTGGCAATGATGATCATATTGTAGCCGACTTGATTACCCCTTTTGATATCCCGCGCGGTGATCAAATTGTGCGGCTGCGCATTCGTGGTGGTCTTTTAGGACACTGGTCGGTTTGGACGCGCAAGGCAGTTGAGCTGCTGGATCGGATTCATACTGTAGTCGACAGCGGTGTTGATTTGCCTCTTGATCTTGCCGCGCTTGATGCGCGCGTCACAGACTGCAATGCGGCATTTTTTGATGTCGCCAATAACTTTCACGGCTGTATCGCTGGGTGTCATGAAGTGCTGCGTCGCCAGCGTTTACTTGCAACGATCAATTGTCTTGATCCCGACGAAGGGCTTTCTTTGGGACAAGCAGAAGAAATCAACCGGGTCTATGCGGCCCATCCTGATCTCGCCGATGATGATTTCATCGCTGACAACCTCGAAAGGTGGCTTGCATGACCGTTAATACTAAATCCGATCCTCTGAGCGAAGAACCGTTCATCCAAATGCAAAACGTGCGCAAGGTTTACCGGACTGGCACTAAAGAGCATGTAGCTGTGTCCGATGTGACGCTGAATATCAATGATGGTGAATTGCTCTCAGTAGTCGGGCCGTCGGGCTGCGGCAAGACGACGATGCTTAAAATCCTCGCGGGATTGCACGAGACTGATGGTGGCACCGTAAAGATTGGTTCAAGTGTGGCCAATTTTGAAGAGGGGCGTGATGTCGGCATGGTGTTTCAACAACCCATGCTTCTCAAGTGGCGCACAATTGCCGAAAATGTATTGCTGCCAGCCCAAATCCTCGGCCTGCCAATGAAGGCGGCGCGGGAGCGCGCACAAGATTTGTTGCAGATGGTCGGGTTAGGCCATGCGGGTAAAAAATATCCGTTTGAACTCTCGGGCGGCATGCAGCAACGCGCCGCAATTGCTCGTGCGCTGATCCATGATCCAAAACTAGTGCTAATGGATGAACCTTTTGGGGCGCTTGATGCTATGACGCGCGAAAAGATGAACCTCGAAATGCTGCGGATTTGGCAAGAAAGTCAGAAAACAATCGTCTTCATTACGCACGGTATTCAAGAAGCGATTTTCCTTGGATCTCATTGCGCAGTGCTCTCGGCTGGTCCCGCACGTATGGCCGATCATTTCAAGATCGACCTGCCTCATCCTCGAACACTCGACATTAAAACGACTGATGCATTTGGCGAATATGTTAAACGGGTCTACCGCCAGCTTGGGATGCACTAAATGCTCATTTAAACGCTTCGCCAATGGTTGTATTTTGTCTTTTGGCCGGTAGCAGAACAACAGCGACCAAAGGCAATTTTAATGGGCTGCGGTGCAGAATTATAGTCCAAGTATGATGCCCTGTTTGGACCGCGGTTTGTCGGTCTGAAATCCACTGACGTTGGTATCATTTAATGGCCGTTTCCGCGACTTGGGCTGCATCGCAGCACGAAATATGCTGCGTGAGCAATAGCCGCGCGGGCACAAGGCCGCTTAGTCCGCGTTATGTCAGTTCGTGCGTCGTGCAGCGAATGTCTGCATCACCGGAAGACTTGATCCTATCAACTTTTCGATCCTAGATTGGCCAGCGTAAGAACTCGCAGCAGCTTTCCTTAGGACACTTCGTAAAACACTTCTCCGAGGGAGGATCGCCTGTTTGCACCTATTGCCCCCTCAAATGCCACGAGGGTTGAATGTCCTGCGTTCTCTTCATACGTCATCGGTCCGCCACCAAGCCAAGCCTCGGTGAAATTCAATCCAACATCATAGAGAGCGAAATATCCCACGAAAGCACATCATGGCACATGTTGACCTCCCCAAGTTCCCGACAAAACAGGGCTATATGACCGAGAAAATCCAGCGGGATTACATTCAGGCTGTGATGGCCAAGGACCTATTGCCCGCACAAGCGCATCGCATGGCTGACATTCTGTCACTGACGGCCCCAAGTGATGTGTCAAAACCGATCCAGTTTTGGCAACTGTACTCTGTGCTTGGTCAGGACCCTATCGTGGCGATCGTCCAGAGCTTCTATCAACGTGTGTTTGAACAAGACGAATGGTTCAGATCTGTTTTCGAGCGCGTCGGAGGTACCAACCACCACATCAACACACAAGCATCGATGTGGATCGACGTGATGGGTGGCGGGCCGTATTACCATGGCGCTGAGTTCCGACTGAACTTTCATCATACGCACAACGCAATGCCGCTGATGAACGACAAGGGGGCGGAGCTTTGGTCCAAACTCATGCTAGAGACCTTGGATGCCTCAATGCATCTGATGGCAGATGACCCCCGCATTCGGACAAGCATCAATACGTTTCTGTCGTTCTTCATGGGTAAATACGCCGACGAGTTTGCATTTGAGAACCGTAGCTTTTTTGGGGCAACGAACCCGCCGTACAAACGCAAGATTAACTTCATGAAGATGACAGAACAAGCGATCGAAGCGCTGAGCGAAGCTGAACTTGCTGAGGCACTGTCTCAGCAAGGGGTGGATCTTACTCAATATGAGGGCAAAGCCGCAAAGGTGAACAAGGCACTGATGATGTAATCTGACACCGCCCCTCGCCTGCAAGCTGGAATGGGGGCGGCACATCTCATGAAGATTGGTCCAGAGCCGCGTCCAACTCACCGTTTTCGCGTCAACTCGAAATGTGCGCGATACGTGAACCGCGACTCTTGTAATGGTCAGGGTAGGGCGGTCATCGCATTTCCTCCATCATCTTTTCGCGGAACACCTCGGCGGGTGTCTTCCATCCAAGGCATTTGCGGGGCGTGTTGTTGAGGCGGTCACTGATCTCTTTGATATCGTGATCTGACATGGAGCGGATGTCGCGTTTGCGCGGCAGCCAGCGTCTTGCACGTCGATTAGTGTTTTCAACCGTGCCTTTTTGCCAGGGTGAGGACGGATCGCAGAACCAGGTTTGCGTGCCTGTTTCTGCCTGCAGATGTGGCCAGTTCATAAACTCTGAACCACGATCGAAGGTGATCGATCTGCGCGCGTGATGGGGCAGGTCTTTGATCGCTTTGATGATCTTTCCCATGACTGGTTTGGTGCGTCTGTTCGGGTTTTTGAGAATTACGGTGAACCTGCTAACGCGTTCAACAAGCGAAGTTACGTTGTTCTGACCAAGCTTCTGTTTAAATAGCATTAAATCTCCCTCCCAGTGGCCAAACTCACGGCGGTGCGCCACATCATCCGGACGGAATAGAATGCTGACATCACGGTGGAATTTGGGTTCTCGGCGTTTGCGGGTGCGTCGTGGTCTGCGCGCGACGCGATGCGTTGGCAAGTACCACCACAGATCCTCTCGCATGCCTTCTTTGGAGTAGATGTAACGATAAATGGTTTCTTGGCAAACCCGCAGCTTTGCCCGTTCTTGGATCATCCGATTGCCGATCTGTTCGGGTGTCCACCCATCTTTGATCCGTTCGATCACACGCTTGCACAGCTCAGGATGTTTGATCAACTTACGATCTCGCGCACGTCGATTAGCCTGCATCAAATGTGCGGCTGCACCATAGTAGCCATCACATTTTGGCATGCTTTCATCACTGAAATAATTACGATTCAGCTCACGGAAAATCGTCGACCTGCAGCGCTTCAATACGCGCGCCATCTCATCGACAGGGACTTTTGCGTGCCTCCAGCGTTCTATTCTACGTCGTTCTATGGTACTAAGTTGCTTGTAGACGGCTCCCATACCGATTCCTCTCGCTAGATAAACTACTGTTTTCTAACAAGAGTCGCAGTTGGGGGTAGCGCGCGCCCTTTGGAAGGTTTTAATCGTATAATGAACATTATGTTAAGTAGTTTAATTTTCGATGCACATGACTCTTCAGTTTCGTGAAGTATTCAGTCGGATATTATTTATGTTGTCCAATCTGCCAACCTTTCTCACCGATAGTTTTCTCAGCTGCGGTACGTGGGCCTTCCTCCAGCGTCGTTGCCAAAGTGTCGTTCCAGCGATTCATGAATCCCATCACTGAGATACAGGCAAGTATTTCAACGATCTCATCATTCGAAAAATACTCCCTCATTTCATCCACCATTTCATCTGTGACTAAGTTTGGCACGGCAGCCGCTGACATAGCAAACCGCAAGGCAACTTTCTCGGAAACAGAAAACAAGTCATCTGTTTCAAACTCCCAGATTCTGGTCATCTTCTGCTCGTCTTCATCCAACTCCGCCACGATTTTTGCCGTATGCGCCTGACAATAGAGACAACCGGCAGCATAGCTGGCCATATGTTGTACCATTCGGCGCAAAATAACTGGCGTTGTCATTTCGGGACCGAAAATTACAGCGTCTGACAATTTTACATAGGCTTCGCCCACGCTCGGCCGCCGGGCCATAACCTTTATCGAATTGGGTACAAAGCCCAACACCTCTTCGCGGGCTTTCAGGAAGGCATCTGTGGCCGGCGAATAATTTGCTGGGTCAGCTGGGGGTATACGTGTCATAGTTTTTCCAATGCTTGTTCAGGACGCGGTGGCACGCGTACGCCATGTGACGTTCATCTCGACATCCGCACTCTCGAATAGATTCATAACAGGACAGCGCTGCTCGACGTTCCTTCGTAGAAGTTCGAGCCTTCTGTCGCCCTCATCTGTCGTCAACTCAATTGTCATCGTAACCGATGAAAAATATGGTCTAACGCCTTTGACGCCGCGTGCGCCCCGCATGTCAGCGGTACCTTCACATTCGATTGTCAACTCGTCGTAGGCAAAACCAATCGCCTCGGCGACCAGTTTCAATACGACACTTTCGCACCCCACGAGCGAGCCCAGCAAAGACTCTAGCGGAGTCGGGCCGAGGTCGGAGCCGCCTTTGATTTCGGGTTCATCTACAATCCAACGATGAGAGCGGGAACTTACAGACACATACGTCCCGCTTGTGCTGCGCGACTTGACCGAGGGATGAACAAGTGTAGCGGTTTTGGTATTTTCAATAGTCGGGGCTATTTCATATTCGGTTTCCATACTGGGCTCTCCTAGAACATTGCAAGGCCGGTAAGGCCGGTTTGAATTCGGTAAACTGATGTTGATGCTGTGATGTACAGCGTGCTGAAATCGATACCGCCAAAACAAAAATTCGTCGATTTTTGCGGTGTCAAAATCACTCCCAAACATTCGGCATTTGCATCGAATATGTGCACACCACCCGGACCGTTACATAGAATATGGCCGTCTGTTGTGGTTTTCATTCCGTCGGGAACGCCTTCGCCGTCACCTGTGACGTCGGCCCAAATACGGTCATTGCTGACACTGCCGTCATCCGCAACGTCCATGACACGAATATGCCCGCCCCAGCTGTCGTTGACAAAAAGCCGAGTTTCATCAGGAGAAAAGCACAACCCATTGGGTTGCTGAAAATTGTCACTCACAAGATGGAGGGTACCGTCAGTATCTAGACGAAAGACGCCCTGATATTCCAACTCCTGATCGCGCAGGATCCCCAAATCTTCGCGGATGCGCCCAAAGCTGGGGTCGGTAAACCAGATACGTCCCTTACTGTCACAAACGACATCATTGGGGCTGTTAAATTCCCGTCCTTGAAACGTCGTGGCTATAGCGGTCACCCTCTTTCCACCATGATCATGACGGACAAGATGAGAGCTTGCATGTTCGCAACTGATGATCTGACCGTCTCTGTCAAAACAATTGCCGTTGGCCTGATTTGACGGGGTACGGAAAACGCTCAATCCCTCTTTCTCGCTCCATTTGTATTGATGGCTTTCCTGTATGTCCGAAAACACCAGCCAGTTTTCTGTAGGATGCCAAATGGGACCTTCTGTAAATCCTAGAGAGCTGGCAATTTCTTCCAACGGAGCGCTTTCAGAAAGAACCGTATTAAATTTGTCCGAACGAATTTCGAATGGCATATTGATTTCCTTCATTTAGCCAGCGCCTAAAACTAGGGTTGGCAGAAACAACGTGATTGATGGGAAAATGATCAACAGTGCCACAGTTACGATGTCGATCATGACAAAGGGCCAGATGGCGCGGAAGATACTATTTATCGGGATGTCTGGTCGAATGCCCCCAACAACATACACATTCAGGCCAACTGGTGGAGTGATGAACCCGATCTCGACCATCTTGATAACAAGAATACCAAACAGGATCGGATCAATACCAAGCTCAACAATGGCCGGAAAAATGACTGGCAAGGTTAACAACATCATGCCCGACGCACTGAGGAACATGCCCAAGAGCGCATAGCCTGCCAAAATGGCAATTAGGATAACGGTTGTGGGGTACGGCAGCGCGACCAACCATTCCGCGATCTCTGTAGGCAGGCGGGTAAAGGCGAGAAAGCGGGAGAAGATAAACACACCCCAGAAGGTGGAGAAGATCATCACAGTCAGCTTTGCAGTTTCGATCAAAGAGCTTTGAAGTCCCGCGAAAGAGAGTTTTCGACGCAAGATCGCATATGTAAACACAATCGCAGCACCTGTAGCGCCCGCTTCCGTAGGTGTGGTCCATCCTGTGGACATGCCGCCCAAAATCATCAGCATCACAAGAAAAATGGGCATAACACCGCCAATAGATTTCCCACGCTCTGCCCAACCAATTCCTTTGATCGGCCGCCCTAGTTCTGGGTTTGCAGCAAAGCGAAACATGATGAAGCCGGCATATAGAAAGGCCGAAAAAATGCCCGGAATAAATCCTGCCAACAGCAGACGTCCAATGCTCTCATCAACAATCGCCCCATAGATCACCAATGCGGCGGATGGAGGGATTAATGACGCCAGAGTTCCCGATGCAGCCACAGCGGCAGCCGACACGGACGGGTTATATTTGAACTTCAGCAATTCGGGGATGGCGACACGTGCGAAGACTGCGGCAGTTGCCTGACTTGCACCGGACACGGCGCCGAACCCACCTGCCGCCAATACTGTGGCAACAGCAAGACCACCAGGCATCCAGCCGATCCAGGCGCGGGCCGCCCTGTAGGCCCCCTGTACCATCCCGGACGAATGGGCAAAGAACCCGATCAGAATGAACATTGGCAGCACGCTGAACAAATAATTAGATCCAGCGCTATGCGGAATGATGCCCGCGATATTAACGGCGACAGTCCATCCTTTTAAGGCAACTATTCCTAAAAATCCGGTGACGGCGGTTGCAAAAACGATGTGTACTCCGCTCATCACCATGATGACGAGACCGATGAAACCGATCGCTCCAATTGTTGAAGGGTCCATGATTTTTCCTTACACGTCCATGTCTTCGAGGGGGTTGGGCACACACGGTACGCCCACTGGTTTCAGCGTAGGGTCGACAACGAGGCGGCCGAATACCCAAAGCTCAAGCGTTAGGCGCAAAGCCAGAATGCCCAGCCCGACCGGAGCGGCGAGTTTTGAAGGCCACGTCGGCAATCCGATGCCGATGGTACTGTCACCCAGTGTCCAGGCCCGCATGAAGTGTGTCCAGGTTCCCGGCAAAATTGCTATGATCAGAAACAGGCCAACGCATGTTGCGAATAGATGTGTTCCCCATCCCAACCGCCCGGTGAATGCCTTTTGCAGCATGTCCATACGGATGTGACCCGCTTGACGGTAACAATACGAAATGCACAGCAAGCTAAATGTGACCATTGCGAGGGAGACGAAGTCGACTTGCCCCTGAATGGGGGCATTGAACAGTCGCCGCATAAGAACCTCAGCGGTGACCAGCAGCATGACAACCAGGATTGTAAGGCCCGCAATCCAAGCACTAAGGTATTCGACCCGCATGAGGGCCTTATCTAATTTGTCCAGCATGATACCTCCTGTCCGCAAGATCGCGAACTTGATAAAAAGGGGGGGTGAGTAAAAAGCAGGGAGCGGCGCGCGCTATTGGCGCGCCGTTCTCTTTGCTTAGGGTTTTGCGTTCAACACAAGATCCAGAAGCTCTTGGCCCGGTAGATTCTTGGAGGCCATGTCTGCGACATATGCATCCCAAACCGGCTTAGCGGCCTCTGTCCGCAATTTGTCGATAGTCTCTTCGCTGATCTCTACTTTTTGCAGTTCGTGCTTCTCGAAATCCGGCTCATAGCTGGCAGCAGCACCATTCTGCGCCTTTATTGTTTCAGCAGTTGCATATGCATTCGCTTCAACAAATAGCGCCTTCATGTCATCTGGAAGGGCGTCATATGAAGCCGCATTGCCAACTAAAGTAACATGGGCAGTGCCAGCCTCCATGCCCACGGTGTACCAATCCGATAATTCAAACAGTTTATATCCGCCGAGTGCCGAGGGCGATGCGGCAACTGCATCGATCACACCAGTCTGAAGCGCATTGTACTGTTCGGGCCCACTGACATCGACAAGCCTTACCCCGTAAACAGCAAGCGCATTCCCGATTCCGCTGGTCGCCTTCATCCGCATGCCGGAAAGCGTCTCCAGATTCTCCGGCGGTGCGCCCTTGCCCATCATTTCATAGTTGGGCTGCACAACAGTCATGATCGGCACCACGCTCCAGCTCGCGAACTCTTTCTTCACCGCTTCGTGCTCATAAACCAACTCGGCAATGGCAACACGGTCTTCCATTGTTTCAATTGGCAAAAATGGCAAATCCAAAACTGACAGAAGCGGGTTTTTACCGGGATGGTAGCTCGAGATTACATAACCAAGCTCGAATGCGCCAATGGATACGTTGTCCAGAATTTCGCGCGACGGCGAGAGAGTGCCATTGTGAACTGTGATCTCCATCTTTCCGTTGCTGTTCGCGTTTACATACTCGGCGAATTTTTCGCCGGCGACACGGAACGCAGGGCTGCCATAAATCGCCATATCCCAGGTGATCTCTTGGGCGTGGGCCCCTCCAGCCATTAACCCCATCGTGATGCCGACAGCGAGACCTTTGATTTTTACAAATTTCATGTGTTTTCCTCCCGTTTTTTTATGTGCAGCCTCGCCTCCTCGCAAGACATGCACACGCGTGCAATAAAATTGCGTTGTGAGCAAAATTTAGTCAATAAATATATTGTTCACTGAAATATTTCGCTGCACGCGGTTGCATGGATTTCACTTAGTAAGACCTGTGCAGGCGTCACAGTATAGTGTACTGCAACTTTAAGGAGGGCTTCAGATGACTGATGAAAGAGTGACCGCAGATGATGTCGCATTGCGAGCAGGCGTGTCACGTTCCACCGTTTCCCGCGCCTTTTCACCGGGGCGCCCCGTTCAGGAACAGACCCGGCAACGAATCCTGAAAGCCGCAGAAGAACTTGGGTATCAGCCTAATGCCTTAGCTCAGGCACTTACCTCACGCCGTTCACAGATTGTCGGCATTCTGATGGGTGAGCTCAGCAATCCGTTTCATGCCGTCCTGCATCAGTCTCTAAGCCACGAATTGCAGTTGAGCGGCTTTATTCCAATTTCCGCGCAAATGGGTCCTAAAGATGACGTAAAGAAAATCATTTCCACCTTCCGTCAATATCAAGTTGGGGTTGTGATACTGACCTCCATGAATATCCCGACGAGTTTGGTTCGGGTATTTCAAGATGCGGGGCTTCAGGTTCTTCTGGTGAACCGTGTTGATGTTGATGGCACAACCGCCTCTGTATGTGTCGATGTCACACAAGGCGGATCACTCGCTGCACGTCTGCTCGTAGAAAAAGGGTGCAAGCGCATTGTCGTGGCTAAAGGAGCCCCGGGCAGTTGGACAAGCGAGGCAAGATTGGCTGGCCACCTCGCAGGGCTTGATCAACTTAACTGCGCGCCCATAGAAATTGTCTCTGGCGGATACACATACGACGACGGTGCAAAAATGGCGAATAATATGTGCGCCTCAACTGCAGAACGGCCTGACGGTATACTGTGTCCAAACGACCTATTCGCCATCGGCTTCATGGACCGCTTCAAGGCGGCTTCTGGGGGATCATTTCCCGACGACATTCGCCTTGTAGGTTTTGACGATATTCCGATGGCATCTTGGGAGAGTCAGCAATTGACGACCATTAGACTGCCCGTTTCCGTCATGGCCAAGCGTGCGGCCGAGATGATCATACGCATCTCTAATGACACTGAGGCGGTAGAGGAAAAAATTTGGATTCCCTGTCGATTGATCGAACGACGCTCGACCTGAGTAACAATTACTTTTTACATCATTTGAAGCCAGGTCGATCAACAGGCGCGACCGTTCCATTGGAGATGGAAATGATTAGTTCTGCGGTCGCTTCAGGATCCGTCAGCATAGCGTCATGCCCTGCGTCTTGTTGAAGATGATATTATGGAGCAGTTCGGGGCCACGCGACATCATGTAAGAATTGCCCTTGAAGGTCTTGTGCAGGAAGGCCTTGCAAGAAAACTGCGCAACAAAGGTGTTCAAGTGCGCAGTTTTACGTCGTAAGAAGTCGAGGAGTTATACGAAATTCGCGACATTCTGCAGACTGCGGCAATCCAACGAATGCCTCTTCCTTGTTCGCAATCATTTGTCGAAAGCTTGCAGGATCTATGCGATGAGCATCGCAATGCAGTCACGCCGCAAGAACTGCTGCTTTTCAATAACCGCTTTCACGAATATTTCTTCGGACTATGTGAAAATAAAACTCTCGTGACAGAGATCGCGGCGCACACCCGCGCAACACATCCTATCCGGTCACGTGGTTTTTTTGATGCAAACTATATCGAGATAGCTCGCTCTGAACTGGTCTTGTCGCGTTTACGTTCCGGTCTCTCAGTTCATTTAGGCAGCCTTTCGTTCGAAGGCCAAGGGGCTTTTACCTCCTAACGACGAGTGCCGGCGTCGTGGATTGTAGAACCCATTGATATACTGAAATATCGCCCCTTCGGCTTGACGTCTGGTTTCCCAACGGTTGCGCCAGATCAGCTCAGCCTTGAGGGATTTGAAGAACGTTTCAACCATGGAATTGTCGTAACAATTGCCTTTTCCGCTCATCGATACTTCGAAGCCACGTTTGTTCAGGCGCTTCTGATAGTCGCCTGAACAATATTGCGACCCGCGATCCGTATGATGAATGCAGCCCTTAGGCGGCTGTCGCAGCGCGACAGCCATATCCAATGCCCGGATTGCCAGGTCCCTCTTCATACGATTGCTGACCGCCCAACCGATGACGCGTCGGGAGTATAGGTCGAGAATGACCGCCAGATACAGCCAGCCTTCACTGGTCCAGATATATGAAATGTCGCCTGCCCATTTCTGGTTTGGGGCATCAGCAGAAAAATCCTGATCCAACAGATTGGGGGCGATGTTAAAGGTGTGATTGCTGTCGGTTGTAGCCTTGAATTTACGAGTTCTGACAATCTTTATGCTGTTGTCTCGCATCAAGCGCCCCACACGCCGGTGGCCTACCGCCAGCCCCAGTTCCTGTAACTCTTCAGTCATCCGGGGGCGGCCGTAGCTTTGCAGGCTGAGACGGTGTTGGGCACGAATATGAGCTAAGATCACCATATCATCACGCTGTCGCTGACACATTGGGCGGACCCGCCACGCACGATACCCACGTGATGTGACCTGCATAACCCAGCACAGAAACTCAACCGGCCATTCTTCTCTCCAGGCGTCAATGAAGGCAAACCTCACCGACTTTGGCCTGCAAAGAAGATCGCCGCTTTTTTTAACACTTCCCTCTCCTCTCGCAGCACGCGGACTTCCTTGCGAAGGCGTTCGTTCTCCCGCTCCACATCTTCATGAGGACCCGACATCAAATCATCATGCTGGTGTTTCTGAACCCATTTGTTCAGGGTCGAAAGCCCAACACCCAAATCAGATGAAACCTGAGGGCGTGTTAAGCCGCTGGTCGTGGCGATGC
This sequence comes from Yoonia sp. MH D7, assembly GCF_054439475.1. Lineage (NCBI taxonomy): Bacteria > Pseudomonadati > Pseudomonadota > Alphaproteobacteria > Rhodobacterales > Paracoccaceae > Yoonia > Yoonia sp. MH D7. Next base: position 41,973 of record NZ_JBTJCF010000003.1, on the reverse strand, counting down.
GTACCGCATCACGTCGAAACTCGTCTGTGTATCTCGTTGCCATTTCTTGTCTCCTTCATAGCAAACATTGCTCGAAAGAGACCGGAACTAAACCGGGACAAGACCACATCAAAAAATCGTCGATGCGCTTGGTGCAGGTGATCGTGACCGTTTGGTTCAATTAAATTCACAGCACATTGATCGACCCAAACAGATGTATATTGCACAGCAATTCTCATAAGTTGACCTATGGTTAACAACAGCTAGTCCGCCGTCCACCCGCCATCAATCAGCAAGGAAGTTCCAGTCACCATCGCTGATGCGCTTGTAGCGAGATAGGTGACAGCGCCCATGATGTCCTCCACTTCGCCGACGCGCCCGAGTTTTATTTTCTCTGCGATCCATGCTGCTCTTTCGGGGTCATCAAACGTGGCTGCGGTAAGAGGTGTACGGATGAAGGTTGGGCAGACTGTGTTGATCCTGATCTGCTCAGGTCCCCACTCAATCGCCATCGCTTTGACCATTCCTTCCAGACCATGTTTAGCTGCGCAGTATACCGCACGGTCAATGCCGCCCACATGACCCATTTGACTTGAAATATGGATAATTGAACCGCCTTTACCCAGCATTCCTTTCGCCGCACCTACAGATAGAAAATAGGCAGCCCTGAGGTCGAGGTTCATCACGGCATCATAATCTTCGGGCGTTGTTTCAAACGCGGGGCCGTGCCGGGCAAGTCCTGCAGAATTAACCACAACATCAAACGGTCCCTGAGTTGCAAACATTTCCGTGACGGCTGGAAGGTCGCTCATATCTAGCGCCAAGGCCTCTGCTGACCAACCTTCAGCAATCATTGCATCCACGCTTGATTGCAGCTTGTCCAATCCACGAGCGGCACAGACAACATGCGCGCCCGCCTCTGCCAAGGCCACCGCGCAGCCCTGCCCGATACCAGAGGATGCACCCGTCACAAGCGCTCGCTTACCATCAAGTCGTTGGGAAGGCGTTCGAGGTAGCGTCATCATTTTTCCTTTGTTCTATCAGAACGGCACCATTCCTGACGCCGTTCCGTTTGCATTATTCCGCTGCGATACGGGCGGGCGCGGCTTCACCGTAAGGCACATTTGTCCCGCCATAACGTCGAATTCGGACATTGCATTGCTCTGCATGGCCAACAAATCCCTCTAGCATGCATAGGCGCGACCCATATTCAGCGATCATTGCCGCAGCCTCATCTGTCAAAACCCTTTGATAGGAGTGAGTCTTTAGGTACTTTCCGACCCATAAACCACCCGTGTAACGACCTGCCTTTTTGGTAGGCAAGGTGTGGTTGGTCCCGATCACCTTGTCACCGTTGGCAACATTCGTGCGCGGCCCAAGGAACAACGCGCCGTAGCACGTCATCTTTGCCAAGAACCAGTCATCGCGATCGGTCATGACCTGCACATGCTCAGAGGCATAGTCATCGGCTACCGCAAGCATTTCATCGTAGGTATCGCAAACGATGACCTCTCCATATGTATCCCATGACACCCGCGCGGTTGGCTCTGTCGGTAAAATTGAAAGCAGGCGATCAATCTCGGCCAACGTCTCTTCCGCCAATTTCTGTGAGGTCGTCAGCAACACGCAAGGACTGTTATAGCCATGCTCTGCCTGCCCTAGCAGATCAGTTGCACAGAGTTCTGCATCGGCAGCAGTTTTATCTGCGATCACCATTGTCTCAGTTGGTCCCGCGAACAGGTCAATCCCGACACGACCAAACAACTGACGCTTTGCCTCGGCTACAAATGCGTTACCTGGTCCGACTAATAGATGCACCGGATCAATTGTTTCTGTCCCGATCGCCATTGCGCCAATCGCCTGAATGCCGCCCATAACATATATCTCATGGGCGCCGCCCAGATGCATTGCGGCAATCACAGCGGGGTTGGGTTTGCCGTTGAACGGCGGGGTGCAGGCGATGATGCGCGGCACACCTGCTACGGTCGCGGTGGCCACGGACATATGTGCCGAAGCCACCATCGGAAACTTACCACCGGGAACATAACAACCCACGGATTGAACAGGGATGTTTTTGTGACCTAAGATCACACCCGGCAGTGTTTCAATTTCGATATCCAGCATCGAGTCCCGCTGCGCCTGCGCGAATTTGCGAACCTGCTCTTGTGCAAATTTAATGTCATGCAGTTCTTGATCGGTAAGCTGCGCCATCAACTCCTCAATCTCACTCTCGGAGAGCCGGAAAGAGTGCGGAGAGTAATTGTCAAATTTCTCGGACAACTCCCGCACAGCGGTATCACCACGCGCTTCAATGTCCTTTAATGTCGCTTCGACTACAGTACGAGTCTGGGCATCATCTTCGGCTCGGTCCGCTTCGGGTTTGCCTTTTTTAAGGTAGCTTACGGTCATTTCAGTGTATCCTTCATGCTGCGTAGTGTGTTGAATTTTTCGGAAAGAGCGGCGCCGCCAGAGGTCATCAGCGAATGTTCAGACCCGACGACAAACAAAGACCCCCCAGCAGCTTGTAGAGGCTCCATGTTTTCGCTTGGAGGGCAATATAATCCGGTGGCCGCCCCTGAGCTGCACAGTATTTTTTGCGTCATCTCAGCCACTTCGGGGGCAAAGAAATCTGTGTATCCGTGCGACACGGCCAGATCAGCCCGCCCAATGAACAGTGCATCAACACCGTCAACCGCAGCGATATCTGCGTGATTGATCACGCCGTCAGGATCTTCGATCTGGCAGATAAGCGACACCTCATCGCGCGCCTTCTCTAGATGTTCAATCAAGGGGCGACGTGCGTAATCTGCCGCCCTCGATGTACCTGCAAATCCGCGCCCGCCGGGACCGTAATTGACTGATTGGGCTAGTTTTTGTGCTTGCTCGGCTGTCTCGACATGCGGCACCATAATCCCAGCGGCGCCTGCATCCAAAACATTGAGCACCCATTCTGGTGTGGAATTTGGAACTCGGACAATGATCGGGCAGTTTTCTGCGCGGCCCGCGATTAACATCATATCGATGGTAGTTCTGTCAAACGGAGCGTGCTCCGCATCAAGAACAAGAAAGTCAAATCCGGCGTTTGCCATGATCTCAATGATGATGGGGTGCGGGGTTTTGATGAAAGTTCCTAAGAGCGGTACTTTTGCGATCAACTTTTTCTTAAACTCAGAATTTACAGACATATCATGCCCCTTCTTGAACTGTGGCGATTGCGGTGACACTTGAACCCCGTGTGGACAACATCCAAAACACTATTACCAAGCCAACCCCGATGAGTGTTGCGGACCAATATGGGAACAACAGCAAGACCGCTGGAGCTGCCCAGAGTAGGAATGTAAAACGTCCAAATATCTGTTGTCCTGCAAAGAATGCCGCGACGCTGAGGGTGAAGCCGACGCCCGCGAGTACAGCCATAGCAATAGCAGCGGCCCCGCCTTGCAAGAGAAGTCCGGGATAGATCAACATCAGCATTGGAATTGCGTAGGCGGTTACACCAAGCCGCAATGATTGGCTGGCAACGCCAGTCCAATTTGTCTTAGCAATAGTCGCGGCAACGAATACAGCCACACAAACAGGTGGCGTGATGACAGACAGCACCGCGTAATAAAGCACAAACAAGTGCACGGTGATCGGCTCTAATCCTTGTTGGATTAAAACGGGCGCAAAAACTGCAGCAACCAGAACGTAAGCCGCTGATGTGGGCAGGCCCATACCGGCAATCAAACACACGACGGCCATGATAAGTGCGATCGCGATCAGATTGCCCTGCGCCAATGCGAGGATGGATGACGTCACCGCAACACCAACACCTGTCAAATTTATTATGGCGACAAAAACCTGTGCTGCGACCAGCAAGATGCCGACGATCACAACCCCTTTGCCTCCGTCCTCAAGTGCACGAACAAGAGTAAGGACAATTTCTCGAATGGTGCCGCCAGAGGCTAAGGTAGCAACTGTGTAAGAGATAATGATACCAACCATGCCGTAGCAGGCGGTCAACTGGATTGAGTTACCATTCATAATTCCAAATGCTAGACCCGCTACACCCGCGATGATCGGACTCATCCGCCGCCAGTTTAGCGCAGCACGCCAGTCAGGGAGTTCGTTTTGTTCAACGGCGCCCAATCCCGTGCGTTTCGCGATCAGATGAATGGTCGTAAAGACACCAAGGTAAAACAGAAATGCAGGAAGCACGGCTACCGCAGCGATGGTCCAGTAATTGACACCTACAAGCTCAGCCATGACAAATGCGGCGGTACCCATAATTGGCGGTGCAATTTGACCGCCAGTGGATGCAACAGCCTCAACCGCGCCAGCAAAGGAGGACGGATAACGAAGGCGTTTCATCAATGGGATCGTGAAATTACCAGTTGTCGCAATGTTGGCAACCGACGAACCCGATATCGATCCAAAAAGACCAGACGCGATTGTCGCAATTTTTGCAGCTCCACCCGGGCTCCTTCCACCGGCCCGTGCGCTTAAATCAAAAAACGTTTGGCCCGCGCCAGTATGCAACAACAATGCGCCAAATAGAATGAAAGCGGCCAACGTAGTAGAAGCGATGGAAACCAGCATCCCCCAAAGACCGCGATCGGACAGGAAGATAACTTCGGTCAGGTAATCCGCTCCAAATCCTCGATGCCCAAATGCTCCGGGAATTTTGTTGCCAAAATAGGCATAGACTACAACGGCGCCCACGATCAGTGGAAAGACAAACGACGCACTACGACGGGCCATTTCAAGGATTATCAACAAGGTACCGAAGCCCAAAACCACGTCGATCTGTTCCGCAAAAGGGAGATCGTTCATGATGCGCTCGAAATTCAACACAATGTAGCTTGCTGAAACGATGACGAAGACAGAAATTGCTACGTCAATGATCGCACCCAGCGGTCGCCATGCTTTACCGCGCCCTAATGGGAACAAGAGCACACTCAGCGGCACAATCATGGCAACGAATACCGCGCGTTGGATCAAAGTCTCGAACGAACCAAAATACGAGGTGTAGAATACAAAAAGGCCTATCCCCACTGCAAGCCCCGCAGCAAGCCAGTCGAGCCATGTTTCTGGCGCTGCAACTTTTTCTGAAAACTCTGACATGATTAGCCCCTCCCGAACAAAAACGCCTGACGCCACACATAGACGTCGTCAGGCTGATTAATTTACTTTAACGCATCGGGAACTGTGAGACCGATGTCCTCAAAGTAACGGATCGCACCAGGATGCAATTTGGAAGTGGCATATTGCAGTGTTAGCTCCGCGAGGTTCTGCCCCTTTACGTTAGGAAATGCAGTTGCTTGCTCAACGGTATCCTCCATGACGGCCTTAACGATATTATAGGCCACCTCATCAGGCAGGTCGGGACGCGCAGAGACGCCAATCATAAAGCCCCATGCGGTGTAGGGACCAGAGTTCTCCATTTCGCCGCCCGGCATTTGAACAATCGAAAGTTCTGGTAGCTCAGTTTTGACGGTGTTCACTTGCTCTTCGGTTAGGCCCAGCACCTGGACTGGCGTAAAGGTTGCAATATCAGTCGTCAGGGCATCAAATTTGGTACCAACCGCAGACTTTACAAAACCCGACGATCGGTTGTCTTTTATCGCGGCTGCAAGCTCGCTGTTCGAGCCGCGCACCCAATCGGGTTCGATACCAAGCGTGGACAACACATCCAACGCTGTAGCTTCGGTCGAGCTGCCGCGCATGCCGGGACCAAATCGTGCATCCGCCAATTCGGACAATGACGTAATTCCGGAATCTTTACGAACCACCACGTTTTGGGGGGCAAGCGAATAAGCCCAGAGTAACTTGGATTCGATAGGGTTTCCCTCAAACGTCTTAATGCCGTTGTTGGCGTGGTAGAGGGCACTCGTTGTAATCAAGCCAATATCAAGCTGTCCGCGTTCCATCCTCTTGAGATTGTCAACCGTGGCACCGGTCTCAACAATGGAAGCCTGGTAGTCAGGATAAGCTTGGTTCACGATCTTGGTAAGAGCAGCAAAATACGCATAGTGCGCACTCTGTGCGTTGGTCGCCCCAAACGCGAGCCGCTCCTCTGCCGCGGCGGAAAATGGCATAATCGCGGTAGCCATTACCAGTACCGCTGGCTTCAATATTCTTGGAAATTTCATGATGCACTCCTCCTTACATGAATGTGGAAGAGCAAATGAACTTCACGAACCTTTCCACGACTCTAAGAGTTAGCGATGTTGAAATATACTGCAATATTAAAATTAAATTGTGAAATATTTCACTGGCAAGTTATCCGCTCGTACGTTCGACCAGACCGCATCTGACCATGCGCAACGCTCCTTCGGTTTCCGGATTCTCCCACACCTCCTCAACCAAACTGACAGCATCTGACACCATCTGCCCTATGCGTTGCCTGAAGGTAGTGAGCTCGTAGGCAGTCCATGCCGCCATTGGCACGTCATCGAATCCAAGCACCGAGATGTCTTGCCCAACGACCATCCCAATGCGCCGCGCCGCATCAATGGCGGCAAACGCCATGATATCATTTGCACAAAACAGGCCATCCGGCCGCTGCGAACCTTCCAGAAGGTTGCTGACAACGTCGAATGCAACATCATAACTATATGCTCCCTCCCCTTCAAAAGTCAGGTCAGAATTCTGACGTGCTAACTCATCCAAAAAACCGCGCCTGCGCTCCAGATGTGTAGAGGTGTCGCGTATCCCCCCCAGAAATCCAATGGATGTACAATTACGTGACAAAAGTCGCTTCGCCGCCAATAAGCCGCCATTATAATTATCCGCACAGACAGCGTTTGAATTGGGATCAGCTTGCACCCGGTTGAACAAAAGTACTGGCATTCCGCGGAGTTTGCACTGCCTGGCCAGTTCCGATGACAGGTTTGCAGACGCAATAATAGCGGCGTCCGACCCACTTCTGAGCACCTGAGAAATGGTGCTATCTACCGTCTCGCCCTGAGGCACGACGTGTACAAGCATATAGTGATTGCGGGCCTCAATTTCCTTTGCAAATCTCTCAAGAACACTTGGATAAAACGGATTTGCAACGTCGCCGACTACAATTGAAATCGTTTTCCGTCCCTCCGTACGCTTCGTCCGTTTCGCTGGTGGCGCATAGCCTAATCCCCTTGCTGTCGACAGAATCGCTGTCCTTAGTTCGGGATTGATTGTCGCCTCCGCTCTAAACGCGCGAGAAACGGCAGCGGTAGAAGTATTGCACCGCTCGGCGACATCTTTTGCTGTAATTTTCATATTTGGCCTTGCAAATTTTACCTCCATGAATGACGTATAAGGTTGAAAATTGCAAGGCAATCACAATGCACACTTGTTAGGCGCCACGCAGAATGGGGCGAAAGCTTGCGGGCCAATTCGGACCTTATGCTTTTTTGCTTCTCAAAAATGCTGTTGATCCCAGCCATCAGCTCCCGCACGGATCTTAATGAAAGATTGAAATGGAAAATTCAGATTTTTTTCTCACAGCATGCGTTAAACATAGCATTCTAAAATTCTCGGAAGCGCGTTTCTACTTTGTGTGCTCTTGCTAGGGGGGTGCGCGCGCCGAGATCGCGTTGGTGGCATCCTGATAGCAGGAACTCTTTTGACCACCATTCCGACCGAATTCTGGCACGCCCCTTTCCTGTCATACTTGGCCATAGGGTTTATGGTGGCCAGTCTGGTTTGCTTTGCCCCTCAGGTTACACGCTCAGGGCAGATGTTCCTCGCAATTGGCTTAGCATTACTTTTCCTTGCGATGGTTATACTTGACGATTGGCAAGATGCGCTTCTCGTTGCTCTGTCACGTGCCAGCTTTATCGCCGCTTTCTTCACCGCACTTAGCACTATCCGCAGCGCCGCCATCACCGACACCGGCATTCTTGAATGCGGACGCTTCTTAGTCAATCAGCCTCCTGGACGACGGTATCTCGCACTCACGTTGGGCGGAAATTTATTTGGCCTTCTACTCACATATGGCTCAATTTCCCTCCTGGGAACGCTCGCCAAAGAAAACGCAGATCGAGAACCAAATTTGGAAATTCGAGGACATCGGACCCGCAGGGTGCTTATCGCCATTCAGCGCGGCTTCATCTCGACATTGCCTTGGTCACCGCTCGCTTTTGCTTCTGCAATCACATTGCCGATCGTACCGGGTGCAACTTGGTCCGCCGCCGCCCCGTTAACAATCGTGAGCGGGTTTATCCTTGCCGGTACTGGCTGGGCGCTTGATACGGCTTTCAAGCCGCGTCTTTCGATACAACCTCCTCTGCGGGGCCCAGCAGAGGGGCAGTGGTTTAGCCATATGAAACCACTTTACTTTTTACTCGCCACCCTTGTTTCGTCGACCGCTGTAGTACACTTTTTGACAGGGGTTCGAATTTTCGGTGTCGTGATGACCCTCGTGCCACTCACCGCCCTCATCTGGGTCGCAGTGCAGCACAGCAGCCGTATAGGTACTTTGCCAAACCTAGGGCGACGCGCTCTAGAGTTTACAACAACTGACATACCTAAATTAAAATCGGAGATTGTTATTCTGGTAATGGCGGGCTTTATCGGTTCGTTGGGCGCCGCGACCTTATCGCCCCTCATGACGGGAGAAATGGGTTCAAACTTAGCTGCAGTGCCGACCTGGCTGCTGTTGCTTTGTATTTTCTGGATCGTCCCCATAACGGGACAATTTGGCATGAACCCGATCCTGTCGGTGTCCCTGTTCGCACCGTTCCTACCAACTCCGGAAGTGCTTGGGGTCGATCCTGCAATCGTAGTTTGCGCAATTACTAGTGGATGGGCACTGAGCGGCGTGACCTCGCCATTCACAGCTTCAGTCCTACTCGTCGCCGCTCTCGGGAAGGTGAGCCCAACACACGTAGGGCTACATTGGAACGGATTGTACGCATTTGTCTGTGGTATAGCTATGTCACTTTGGCTCCTTTTACTGAAACAAATGTTATAATATAGGCGGTAAGGTGGCACCTTCGGTGTTATGATTATGCTCACAGCGGTATAATACTGCCGCGAACTCTTTCGTCGGCCTCTTTGCAAACAGACCCACGAGAGTAGCATCAGGCACCAATTTTTGGATTTAAAAACTCCTTTCGAAGTGTCTGACGTCAGCGCCTATGGGTCCAAATAGGGTAAATTGCTAAGAGAGTGTTCTTGGCTCATCGTAACCACTGATGAGTGGAAGATGAGACAGACAACTGGTGGCTTATGCGCTGACTTTACCTGCAATCGCAGTATTGCTCACGGTAAATATGCTGGCACAATAGGAAAGTGTACGATGGTGCGCCGCTGCACCATCGTAGCTCTATTCAACTTTTGCCGCGTCAGGATCTGCAAACATTTTCTCATGCTTGGCCGTCGATTTGCGGTACGCTTCATCTGATTTTGAAATCAGTGTATAGAACATCGGTACCACAAACAGGGTAAACATCGTCCCGATTAACAAACCTGTAAAGATTACCAAGCCCATGGTTTGACGCGCCGCAGCCCCCGCCCCTTCTGCGATCATCAACGGCACAACAGCCAGCGCCATCGCAGCGGTCGTCATCAAAATCGGACGCAGTCGGGTTTTTGCAGCGGCAACAATAGCCTCACGGCGGGTCAAATTATGCTCATGTCGTTGCTGATTGGCAAATTCCACAATTAAAATACCATGCTTGGTAATCAAACCAATCAGTGTAATCAGACCCACCTGCGAATAGATATTCAGCGTGCCAAGACCCAGATTCAGCGGCAAAATCGCGCCAAAGATTGACAGTGGCACCGACATCAAAATGATGAACGGATCGCGGAAACTCTCGAATTGTGCGGCCAGCACCAGATAAATCACCACAACTGCTGCCGCAAAAGCAAGCAGGATCGTGTTGCCCTGCGCTACCTCCAAGCGGGATTGGCCCGCGTAATCCAGGAAAAATCCGTCGGGTAGCGCTTCCAAGGCGATTTCTTCGAGTTGGGCTAAACCGTCACCGGTTGAGGTGCCGATTGATGGCAATGCGGTCAATGTCGCAGAATTCAACTGGTTAAACTGCTCGATCGAGGCCGCACTTGCGCCGGTTTTGACAGATACTACAGAGGACAAGGGAACCATTTGGCCAGTCGAAGAACGCACAAAAAACTGTCCCAAACGCTCGGGGTTGTTGCGCCATTCTTGAGGGACTTGCATGATAATATCATAGCTGTTGCTATCCAGATCGAACTGCGACACGGCGTTGCCGCCCACCAGTAACGCTAGCGTGTTACCGATTTCCGAAACTGGTACGTTCAAACTTGCCGCCCGTTCGCGGTCAATGGTGACGGTGATCTGTGGCGCGTCAAAACTTAGCGAGTTTTGCACAACGATGAAACGTCCTGAGGCCATCGCTTTGCCGCGGATTTCCTCGGCAACCTCGACCACACGTTCGGGCGCATAGATCGACTGAATTACCAGCGATACAGGCAATCCGCCTCCTGCGCCTGGCAACGATGGCGGCGCAAAAACAAAGCCTTCCAAACCGGTATTTTTACCCAGACGCGCCTGAATATCTGCCTGCACTTCGGATTGACTACGGTCGCGATTTGCCCAGTCTTTTAAAGACCAGATATAGATGCCCGTGTTCTTCGCGCCGCCAAATCCTGCGATGGAAAATCCAAGGTCCACTTCCGCGATGTCGGCAGTATCTTCAGTGACCTTGTCGATATACATCGAGGTGTAATCGGTTGTCGCATAGCGCGGCCCGTTCAGGAACGCGAACAGCGCGCCTTGATCCTCTTCGGGGGCAAGTTCGGTGGTGGTATTGGTAAACATAAATGCGGTCGCACCAAGCAAGGCAAGCACCATCAAAATGGTCACAGGGCGATAATCCAGCGAGGATTCAACCCGCCGCTCGTACCAGTTTGACACGCGGTCAGAAGTACGGTCCACAACTTGCTGGAATTTGCTGGTGTTGTCATGTTTCAGCAAACGTGCCGCCATCATTGGCGTGATGGTCAACGCGACAATGCCCGAAATAACCACCGCACCCGCGAGGGTTAGCGCAAATTCCGAAAATAACGCTCCCGTCAGACCGCCGGTAAAGGCAAGCGGGGCAAGAACAGCGGCAAGGGTAATGGTCATCGCGATTACGGGACCGGTGATTTCGCGCATGCCGACAATAGATGCGCGCGCAGGGGTCATGCCCTCTTCGATGTGACGGTGAATGTTTTCAACAACCACAATCGCGTCATCGACCACCAGACCAATCGCCAGCGTCATCGCCAGCAGCGTCAGCAGATTGATCGAATACCCCAACGCCAAAAGGATCGTACACACCCCGATCAGTGACAACGGAATAGTGGCCACAGGCATCAACACCGACCGGAACGATCCCAGGAACAGGAAAATCACCAGGACAACAATAACCACTGCTTCCGCGATGGTTTTGAACACCTCTTTGATCGAGGCACTGATGGTCTCGGTCGAATCGTACACCATCGACAGCGTCATACCCTCGGGCAAACTTTCGCTCAGCGCAGGCAATTCCGCAATCACAGCCTGCGCCGTGGTCAGCGGGTTGGCAGCGGGAGTCGCGGTGATCCCGATAAAAGTGCCGCCTTTGCCGTCGAACGTGACGATTTCGTTCTGGTCTTTCGACGCCAGTTCGACCCGTGCGACATCGCGCAACCGCACCACACCGTTGCCGGTGTTTATAATCGGCAGGCGGCCAAAAGCCTCTGCCGTTTGCAAGGTGGATTCCAGCGTGATCGCATAGGTCACGTATTCGTTTTCGGTTTTGCCCGGTGCGGACAAAAAGTTAGAAGCGCGGATCGCCCCCAAAACTTCACTCGCTGTCACGCCGCGTGCAGCCAGCCGCAGCGGATCAATCCAGACCCGCATCGCATAATTGGCACCACCGATGATCTGCATTTCGGCAACACCTTCGATGGTCGACACGCGCGGGCGCACGACGCGTTCCAGATATTCGGTCAACTGCTCGGGCGTCATATTGGGGTTTTGCGCCGCGAGATACATCAACGCAAATGTCTGGCCAGTGCCTTTGGAAATCACAGGATCCTCGGCATCACCCGGTAGCTGTCCGCGCACTTGCTGCACTTTTGACAACACCTCGGTGAGGGCGACATCCGGATCTGATCCCAGCTTCATCTGCACCGACACAACTGATGCCGAAGGGCGCGACTGGCTGGTGACATAGTCGATGTTTTCCGTGGTCGCCACCGCAGAGGCGATGGGTGCAGTCACAAATCCCTGAATCAATTCGGGCGCGGCCCCCGGATAGACGGTTGTAATCGTGACAACGGTTTCCTCAACTTCGGGATACTGCCGCACGGGCAGGTTCATAATCGACTGCAAACCCAGCAAAATAATCAACGCGGCCAGCACGGACGACAGCACAGGGCGGCGGATAAATATTTCGGAAAAACTCATGATGTGATCCTATTCCGTCGCCAATGTGGGAGACACAGTGTTGTCGATCACCACAACCGCGCCACCGGTCAACCGGTTCTGCCCCGCGTTCACGACCTCGTCGCCGGCGGACAGGCCACTGGTAATTTCAACCATCCCCCCTGCTCTGCGACCGACCTCTACGAACACCTGCGCCACCCGCAATTTATCGTCGTCTTCACTGCTGCGCACCACAAAAACGGAATCGCCATAAAGCGATGAGCTGACGGCGGTTTGCGGCAAGGCCAGGATGCCGGTCTCAACGGGCAGGTTCACGTTGACGCGCAAAAACTGCCCCGGAAACAAGGTGCCGTTGGTGTCGTCGATCAATGCACGCACACTGACCAGACGCGACACAGGATCAACGCGCGGCTCTACGGCGATGATGCGGCCCTGAAACGTCAGATCGCCCACTTCGCTAGAGGCGGTCACAGTGTTGCCGATCGACACCTTATTGATGTCTTGCTCTGGCACGGTAAAATCGACCTGCATTTCCTCGAGATTCTGCAAGGTCGCGTAGATCATGCCGGGGGTCACATATTGGCCCGGCTCGACCTGTGAAATCCCAATCACGCCGCCAAATGGCGCGCGCATCTCTTTTTGGTCCAGCACGGCAGTCAATTTGGCAACCTGTGCACGCGCGCTTTTTTCCTGCACTTCGGCAGTATCAACAGTGTTGGTCGTGCTGATGCCGCGCTCCTGCAGCGTCTTGTTACGCTCTAATTGGGTCACGGCCAGATCAAGGGCAGCTTGAGCGGCGCCTAGATCGGCGCGCTCGATACGCTCGTCGATCTGGACCAACTTTTGATCTTGCGTTATTTTATCATTGGCTTGAAAATTAACTTCGCGCACAAGACCTGCGGCCTCAACGGCCAAATCAACGCCCTGCGCGGATAGCGCCGTGCCGATCGTCTCGATACCGGAGCGCCAATCGATCGGGTCTACGGTCACAACCGAGACGGCCACGGGCGGAGCTGTGCGTCCTGCAAAAAACTCGGCGATCATTTTGTCGCGAAACTGATTGAAACCAACAATGCCACCCACAACAAGGATGAGCAGCAGAATTGCTAATGCGAGACGTTTTTTCATAGTGGACTCCAATTTATGCGCACTACAAGCACTGATCACGCCAATAGTCTAGCATTTGAACGCAGACCGGTCCTATATGGCGTCCTAAGAGTCAATCGAATTTGTTCGAAACTGTCGGTAACTGTGTTTTTCCTGTCAAGGCAATGATGGTACGACGGTTGCGGAGATTTGCCGTAAGTCTGGGATAAGTCCGGCGACGTATTTCAACTGGTAGAAAAAACACGAAGGGCTGATGCCGTCAGAGATGCGCCGGTTGCGCGATTTGGAAAATGAGAACAATCGGTTGAAACGAATTGTCGCTGATTTGACGTTGGATCGCGAGATGTTGTGAGGCACGTTATCAAACGAAAGCTCTGAGGTCGGATCGAAAGCGTGAGCTTGTCGACGAGATGTGTTCTGATTGGCGTGTGTCTATCCGAAAAGCGTGTGGTGCTTTGCGGTTTGACCGGTCGACATTTCATTATAAATCGCGTCGCACCGATCCGTCCGCGTTAAAAATGCGCATTAAAAAGATTTGCGAGACACGGGTGCGATATGGTTATCGCCGTGTTGACTTTGTATTTCACAGAGAGGGGTAGCATGTGAGTATCAAGAAAACTTTCCGTATTTAGGGCTTCAATTGCGTAACAAGACGCCGAGGCGGGATGTGATAGCCAAGTTACGTGATGACAGACAAGATGCTGTCAGAAGCAATGATGTTTGGGCAATGGACTTTGTGCACGATCAACTGGCAATGGTTCGCAAATTACGCGTTCTGACAGTCATCGATACGCGTCCGTCGCTACGTTCCAGTTCTGGATGTAAAGTTGCGCTATCGCGGCGAAGATGTCGTAAATTCCTTAGAAAGGTTTTGTCTTGAGATTGGTTACCCCAAAACCATTCGCGTGGATAACGTCCTATGCGCGGAATATTTGGCTGATTTGGCATCAGGTCATTGTCGTGTCGAGGCGTCTCAACACGTTCAAAGCATGGCTTAGTTCGGCTTTTTGGTCAACGACAGTCTCTCCCATAACAAACACAGAGTACGCTTTTGCGGCTCTCACCGTCCTTAAGACGAGATCATCGGGTCGCTAACACAGAAGGCCTGAACATTATCTACGAGGTCAGTTGCCTGCCTCCACGGCCCTTACAGAGAAAGGTCCTTCTGCGATCGATCACCCCTCAAAGAAGGGGCGATAGGGTTCGCCATGTTTAATGATCCCATGAACAGTACGGGCCATCTTGGCGGCGATTGCGGTATACGCTTTGCGGCGCAAATGTTTGTTGTGGCGGTCCTTCGCGATGTAGCGTTCGAACTTGTCTCGAAAGCTGTTGGTCCGCTGCAGAATGGCGACCTGGCCTGCCATCCAAAGGGTCCGGCGCAGTCGGGCATTACCATATTTTGACAGTTTGGTTTGGCCCCGGAATGTGCCCGATTGGATCGTCGCGAGGTCCATTCCACAGAACTTTAAGAACTGTCGGTGATGTGCGAACCGGCGCAGGTCACCTGCTTCCGCCAGAATGGTCAGGGCGTTAATCGGACCTATCCCAGGGACCGATGTCAGCAATTGATAGTCAGGCAGATCTTTGAGAAGCGCCACGGCACGATTCTCAATCTGATTGCGTTGCGCGATGAGACTGCGACCTTCACCGAGGACCAAACGGAACATGCCGATCGCGTCAGAATCGGGAGCAACAGGCAGCCCCACAGATGCTTTGGCGGTCTCATAAATGTCAGCAAGCAAACGTTCTTTTGCAACCTTGCGGCCTACAACGTCCCAGGCGTCAGCGGTAAATGCGTCCTTGCTCATGGCTGAGATAAAGTGTGGTGATGGATAGCGCTCAAGGAATGCAAAGAACCAGTCGCTGCGCGAGCTGCGGTGAAAACGGTCGGCTTCGGGGAAATACAGCGGCAGGTAATGTGTCAGTACGCGGTGCCACAGTTCTGTCTTTGACTTGGACACGATGTCATGGGTTTTAGACAGCTCTTGGATGTCGTTCGTTCCACACACCAGTGGGTCGTGATAAAACTGCTCATTCCCGATCTCCATCATGTGAAGGATGACCTGAGCGTCCTTGGGGTCGTTCTTGTCCCAGCTGTTATGCAGAGCTTCCCGGGTACGCGCCAAAGCCACTGACGACACCAACTTCACCTCAAAGCCTGCGGTTGCGAGGTGATAAGCAAAGGCGCGGTGGTAATTACCAGTCGCCTCAAAAGCTGCGCGCACTGGACGGCCATAACTGGCCAATGATGTGATCAACCGCTGGAAGTCCTCCATTTGGTTGAGGACAGTCAAACGGCGGCGGCGCTTTTTGCCTGGGATGGCTATCAAAACTTCATGCCGTGCTTTGGCGATGTCGATGGCCACTAAAACTGGTGCATCTTGTGCAATAACAATCTCGGTCATAGTCGGTCTCCTTTGCAGTGTGGTTTGTTGCAAAAACCACTGTAGGGACCTGAGGCGAGGCTATGACCACCTGCTGCGCTATTTGGGGGCTGCGCAGGCGGTCATAGCCTCTCAACCAGCATCATTCCGAAGGTGTTACGGGCCGGAATTTATCTCACGGGACCTGGACCTGTGTGCATATCACAAGGGCGTGGTCCTGCCTTTTAGGACAGTTGAGGTGCCCCTAGATTTGTAGACGCTTTGCTTGGTAATTTTGGAACCAAGGAGAGACGGATATGAACAAAGGAATACGGTTTACAGACGAGTTCAAACAGGACGCTGTGGCGCAGGTTGTTGAGCGTGGATATGCGGTCAGCGAAGTCGCCGAGCGGCTGGGGATAAGCACCAAGTCGCTGTACACTTGGAAGGCGCAATTTGCGAAGTCGCCACGTGTCAGATCGGAGGTTGCGGAGCAGGCTGCTGAGATCAGACGGTTGAAGCGAGAGCTGGCCCGCGTCACCGAGGAACGCACAATCTTAAAAAAGGGCGCAAATTGTCCGCCATTGGTCCGAGGACAATGCCGCGCGCGTACTTCGCGCGAGAGTCTCAGTGAGGTACGCGTTTATTGAGGCTCATCGTGCGGAGTTTTCGGTGCGGTCGATGTGTCGTGTGCTGGCTGTGCATTTCAGCGGGTTCTATGCATGGCTTAAAGAACCGTTAAGCGTACGCGCGCTTGAAGATGCGCGGCAGACAGAGCTGATCCACCAAGCATGGACAGATAGCGAGAAGGTCTATGGCTATCGGAAGCTGGCCGATGATCTACGTGATGCTGGCGAGACCTGCTCCGAGAACCGTGTGGCACGATTGGCTAGCCTTGCGGGCATCACAGCACAGATCGGATACAAGCGTCGGCCTGGTCGCTATGGCGGCAAACCTGCTGTTGTCGCTGACAACACGCTGGACAGACAGTTTGAGGTTGCGGCACCTGACGCGGCTTGGGTGACCGACATTACCTATATCAGAACCCGTGAAGGCTGGTCATATCTCGCTGTGGTCATCGATCTGTTTTCACGACGTGTCGTTGGTTGGTCGATGCAATCTCGCATGACAACTGACCTGGCCTTGCAAGCCTTGTTGGCTGCTGTTTGGCGGCGCAAACCAAAGCAAAAAGTCATGATCCATTCAGACCAAGGTTCACAGTTCACTGGCAAAGAGTGGCAGTCGTTCCTTAGCAAACACAATCTGGTTGCCAGCATGAGCAGACGTGGGAATTGTCATGACAACGCGGTCGCAGAAAGCTTCTTCCAGCTTTTGAAGCGGGAGCGCATTAGGCGGCGAACATACCTCACACGCGACGCCGCAAGGCAGGATGTGTTCGATTACATCGAGATGTTTTACAACCCTACACGCAAGCACACGAACAACGGCATGCTGTCACCGGTTGACTATGAAATGAAACAGCAGAAAATGAACGAGGCAGGCGTCTAGGAAGTTAGGGGCACCTCAATTTCACCTAAAGGCCTCTTAAAATGTTACCCCTATAATTGGAAGATTCTGGCAACGTCACTTATAGCTGGAACTAAATCTGGTTCTTTGATGTTGTCCATGTGAAACTCTTGGTAGGAATATCCCAATGTATATCATTCGAATCTCAACACTGATTTTTGGCCTTGTCACACTCGTCGCGTGTGAGACCGTTCAGGGTGCGGGTCAGGATTTATCATCTGCTGGCGCGGCAATCAGCGATGCAAGTAACGAAGTTCAACAGGACCTATAAACCTAACCATTCTTTGACGGGTCTGTTGCTTTAATTCGACTGGTCTGCATCGCGTCGTTATATTTTCGTTTGTGAGGCAGTCAGTCAAATGACGCTCTAAACAAAACTGAATTCGCCCATGTCTATGGATCCCTCTCTTAGACATGGGCATGCCTGAGAACTGCGCGGTTGGTACAATTGGACAATTTCAAGCGCCTTGTTTAGGAAAGCGCCTGCTATACCCCCTTCAACTAAACATTAACTTGCATCGATTAGTGAATTCCTTTGACCGATGCCATATGCGGCAAAACGTAAGGCAGACAATGTATTGCCGCAGGTGCAACATTCACGCGAAGATCGCATCTATATGCCGCCGATAAATAGTCGTTGGTCAGGACGTTGACTGGCCTGTCTTGAGCGACCACGCGCCCCCCTGCTAGCAATGCAACGCTGTTTGAAAACATCGCTGTCAAATTGAGATCATGCATAACAGCAATCACACTTCCGCCCTTATCAGTAAAATCACGCGCGATTTTCATCACTTCCAACTGATGTCCAATGTCGAGCGCCGACACGGGTTCATCAAGCAACAACCATGAAGATTTCCCATCGCGTATAGGTTCCCACACTTGCACCAAAACACGGGCCAACTGGCAACGCTGTTGCTCGCCACCTGAGAGATCGTGATAAAATCGCCCCTCAAAACCCGCCAAACCCACATGGGCAAGCGCAAGCCCTGGCAGCCTGTTATCGCCCCCATGAAGCCCGTTCAGCAGCCCCATGCGGATGACTTCTAGCACCGTGAAAGGAAACGCAAGGACGGCGGCTTGCGGTAAAACAGCCCGACGCGCAGCTAGGGCTGTGCTGGAATAACGTCGCATATCCGCCCCATCCAACGAAATTGTTCCGTCATAGGGAATTTCACCTGTGATCGCTTTCAATAGCGTTGTTTTCCCCGATCCATTCGGGCCGACAATCGAGGTCAGCTGACCTGCTTGCGCTCGGAACGAAAGCCCGTTCAGGATCTTCGTTCCTGAGATCGTTACCGTTATGAGATCTGCCTCAATCATATCACATATCCAATATGCCGCGATTACGCAGCAAAATATAAAGGAAAAATGGCCCACCAATGGTCGCCGTGACGATCCCGATTGGTAACTCGGCAGGCGCAATAATCACGCGAGAAATCATGTCCGCAATCAACAGCAAGGTCGCCCCTAAAAGCGCAGAAGCGGGCAAGAGATACCGATGATCCGGCCCAATCGCGAGGCGCAGCAGATGCGGGATAACGATCCCGACGAAACCAATCCCACCAGAGACAGCAACCGCCGCACCCGTCGCACCTGCAACGGTCAGAATCGCCACATTCTTCATACGCTGAACACGAATACCCAAATGCTCTGCCGTCGCTTCGCCCAACGTCAACCCATTTAGTCCTTTGGCCAAGAAGGGTGTCGCGCAGAGTGAAAGAATAATCAACGGCGCCGCCACCGCGAATTTACCCCATGTGGCTCCTGCCAACGACCCCAATCCCCAAAATGTAAGGTCGCGCAGTTGCGCATCATCAGCCATGTAAACTAACACACCCGACAAAGCCCCCGATAACGCCCCGACCGCGATCCCCGCCAACAACATCACCGCAACAGAGGTGCGGCCTCGATTTGTCGCGACTTTGTACAATAGCATCGTAGTCAACCACCCCCCTAAGAAAGCGGCAATCGGGACGGTGTAGATCCCGGTCAGGGATGCAATCGCAGGCGGTAACATTCCGCCTAGGACGATGGCAAGGATCGCGCCTAGCCCTGCCCCCGCGCTTACACCAACCAATCCCGGATCGGCCAACGGATTGCGAAATAACCCCTGCATAACAGCCCCGGATACCGCCAACGATGCACCAACAAGCACGCCCATCAACGTACGAGGTGCGCGGATATCAAACAGAATGACCCGCTCTCGCAGGCCAATGTCCTGTCCCGTGACCCAGTCCATCAATGCCGCGAACAACGACGTGCCAGACGCGCCAACTGTGAGGCTGGCCACAATGGTTACGATCAAGGCAAGCCCACTCAGCCAAATAACGCGTATCGCCAATTCACGGCGGTCCCCTGTGGGTCGCCGCATGCCAGTCAGGGATGTATCTATTGCAACCATAACTCACTGGCCGCCGTAAAGTGCGTGATGCAACTGCGCTACAGCTTGGGGTGTACGCGGCCCAAACCCAAGCAAAAGCAATCCGTCGATGCGCACAATACTTTGCGTCTGCGCAGCAGAAGTGGTCGAAATCGCAGGGTTCGCCCAAAGATCTGCGTCCTCGGCGGCATGGTCCCCGCCCCTGTCCATCATCACGATCACATCAGGGTTCGCCGCCGTAATGGCCTCGTCGGTCAAGGGCTTGTAGCCTTCAAATTCGGTGATGGCATTCACACCGCCTGACAACGCAATAATACCCGCAGCACCTGTGTTTTTTCCCGCCGCAAGCACACGCCCACCCTGCATCGACAAGATGAACAACACATCTTTCGGGGCCTGCGACGTGGTGTCCAACGCCGCCATCTGCGCCTCAATATCCAAGGCAAGCGCCTCGCCTTTTTCCGGCACACCCAAGGCCTCGGCGACCGAACGGATTTTGACACCAATCGCCGCGCTATCAAAGCCCTCGGGCACAGTGGTAAACGCGATATTGGCCGCTTGCATCACCGCGATTGTCTCCGGTGGGCCACTGCCTTCCTCCGCAATGATCAGCTGCGGATCGACCGACAAAATACCCTCAGGGGACAAAGCACGCATATAGCCCACATCAGGCAATGCCTCAGCTTGGGCAGGATAAGACGATGTCGTGTCGCGAGCGATCAAACGATCCTGTTCACCCAAAGCATAGATAATTTCGGTCACCGATCCGCCAATCGACAACACCCTTTCCGCTTGTACGGCCTCGGCATTGGCGGTTGTGATACAAAGGCCAATCGCAATCGCGGCGACTGTCACCGTCACGGGAATCTTAAACTTCAACGCAGGGACCATCTCACACCTCCTCGACATGAAGCGCGGGTAAGGTCTCAACCAACGCACGGAAGGCTTCAGAATGATCAACTGCGCCGGTCTCTTTACGATGAGCGAACATCTGTAAAATCAACGCACCATGTTGATCAAACGCCTCGATCGAATAGGCGGGCCCGCGCTTTGTAGGCTTTTGAACGGCCCAAACTTCGGCCACATGATCCGCGCGCAGATGCAGGTTGAACCCCGGATCCATGATATTCTGCCACGGCCCCATCGGCTTGACCGTATGCACAAGACCGCTGTGGATCTGGATGCAACCACGGTTGCCGACAAACACCATGATCTCGACGTCCAAACCCGCCAAAGCCACAATCGCATCGTTCAATGCCCAAGGGGCCAACGCTTTCACAAATGGCGCGCCGGCCATGCGGTACGCGCCTAAACGGTTCATCTTCAGCTTCGACGTCAGCCGCATAAACTGATGCGTATCTGACATCTTGGTCCATTCTTGACGCAAAATATCCGCCTTGTCAGCATCGCCTTTAGCCACCTCAACCGCCGCACGCGCAGACAGGTCGATGGTCTCGGATGTGTTTCCAGTCGCAAGGGTTTTCATCATCGCCTCAAAGGCCTGCATGTCCGTGCCATCACGGCTGTAAACCTTGTGGATCGCATCACCCGCCGCATCAAACACCTGCACCGAATGGCGTGGCCCGTTATCAGTATCGGTCGTGACAGCAAATCCATGCACCCAATGACTGCTGAAAATCCGCAAATCAATGTCGGTGTTCAACACCATCGAAGCGTGATCGCCAGAATGGTAATTATCGTAAATACCCACCTTTTCATGAACCGCACTGTTGTTGCGGGTCAGCGCCATAACAGGGCCGCATGTTTTAAGTGCGGGCATTAACGCATCGGGGGCAGGCGTGATGCGGCGCGCACCCTGCGCCGCCAGCAACGCGGCCTCGCCCACGCCGATCTGGTCAGCAAGATCGCGAGCGCGCATTTTAGGGTTTGTCGCAATCTGCTCGCGAATTTCGGAAGCAGTGATAAGGGCGTCGAGAGGCATAGGAACGGATCCAGTCTGAAGTTAAAACGAGTTTCAATCAAGCTGGCTACGTTTGTTCGCTGGCATTTTGGATGGACCAATTTTGACCCCATCCAATTCTTGACTGTTTTAATAAGTTATTCTACTGGAGGTCAAGTAAACAAAAAAACTAACCAGCAAGCCACCGCGTATTTCCGGCCAGCCAGTCAAAACATGACCATGCCAAGGGCGAAGGAAAACCGATGACGAATTGCAAAAGCGCACTGCTAAGCGCTACTTTTTTAACCTCTGTGACACTGCTTTCGACTACAGCCGCAATAGCACAGACAGCGTCCGATGCAGGCACGCCACTGGGGCGAATCGTCTTGGGCGTGGGTGGCGACAGGAACGTGGCAATCGACACCCCACAAGCGGTATCAGTGATCAGCGACGAAGAAATCGACCGCGAACAAGCCACAACAGTCGGCGAACTTTTTGAACTGGTCCCAGGTGTTCAGGCAATCGGCTCGGGCCGCGTCGCGGGTGAATCGTTCAACATTCGCGGTATCGGGTCGCTTGGTAACGCGGATGAATCGCGCATTATTATTACGGTCGACGGGGCGACAAAAAACTATGAACAATATCGCCTCGGCTCTTTTTTCTCTGATCCAGAACTTTACCGTCAGGTAGAAGTGCTACGCGGGCCAGCATCCTCTACACTATACGGATCGGGCGCATTGGGTGGGGTCATCAACTTTGAAACCAAAGACGCCGGTGACTTTCTAACAGACGGCAAAAACGCACTGCGCACACGACTATCTTACGGCAGCAACAGCAATGCATTCGCCACATCACTGATCTATGCGTCACGCCCTACCGCAAATATGGAAAACCTCGTTGCATTAAACTATCGCGAAGCTGACAATTATAGCGACGGTGACGGCACCGAAATCAGCGGGTCCGCATTTGACTCTGTGTCAGGACTAATCAAGTCGCGCCTGTCATTTGGCGAAAGTTTGGATCAATCCGTTACCGTGTCTTACACCCGCTGGAATAGCGAGCTCGACGATACCGAATATTCCCAAACAGGCACGCTTGGCTTTGGCACTGTGGACCGCAAAATCGTCGACGACACTTTAGCGATCCGCTACGAAAACCCTGTGATCGGGAACAACCTCATCGATCTGGACGTGGTGCTAAGCTACTCCAACACGCAGGTCGAACAATCCGACGCGCAACCCCCCTTCCCGTTCTTTGGATGCACCGAAGCCTCGCTCTTTTGCGATTCAACCTATGGCTATGAAACAACCAGCCTGAAAATCGAGAACACTGCCGAATTTAGCGGCGCCAATTATCTGGCCTACCTGACAACAGGCGTGCAATTATCCAACCAAGACCGCAGCGCCTACACCCCTGCTGGCGGGTTAGGCCACCACCCCGAAGGCAACGACCAACGATTGGGCATCTACGCGCAGGGCGAGCTTGTCTACAACGAACGCCTGACCGTCATTCCAGGTATTCGCGCCGATTTTGTCTCTTTAAACGATGCAACAGGGTCGGACTTTGCAGATTACGACGAAGTGGCCGTCTCCCCGAAAGTCGCCGTTCACTACAAGCTAGATGACACCTACAGCATCTTCGGCTCCATCGCGCAAACCCAACGCGTACCCACATTGGACGAGATTTTCTCGTATGACGCCGACGAGCCGAACAGCCCCGACCTGTCGACGGAAACCGCCAATAGCGCCGAAATCGGGCTTAGCGCCTCTTACCTCGGGTTGATGACCCAAAACGATGCTTTCGACGTCAAAGCGACATTCTTCTACTCTGAAATCGACGACCTCATTGCGCGCGATAGCGCAGTTGATACGCCATATTACGAAAACATCGACACCGCAAAAATCTACGGCTTGGAACTCGAAGCAGCTTATCAATCAGATAAAATGTTTGCACGCGCGGCCTATTCCGATGTCCGAGGTGAAGACCGGACAACGGGCGAAACACTAACCTCCATTCCGGCACGCTCCTTGAACTTGACTGTTGGCGGGATCTCCCAAGACCTTGGCCTGAAATACGGCTGGCAAGGGAATTTCGTTGACGAGATCAGCTATGCCGCAGACAAGTATGCGAGCTACACCGTGCATGACCTGTTTGTTGATTATCAAGTTCAAACGGGTGCAATGCGCGGGATAGAGGTCGGGTTCCGCGTGAACAACTTGCTCGATACCCAATACCAAAACTCATTGGCAGGTGACGCGGGCGAAGGGCGATCCTACGATATCAGCCTGACACGTGCGTATGAATTCTAATGATGTTTACACGCACAGCAAGAATGCAAATGACCCGCTTGGTCGCGGCTGCCCTCGTGGCCGCGCCTTTACCTGTCATTGCACAGGAGGACGCGGTGAAAACCGCGCCCTCCATTTCAGTCGAGCTGAATAGCATCGTCCAAGGCGACCACGCTTGCCAATTAACATTCCTGCTGTCCAATTCACTGGACGTAGATATCGATGGATTGGTACTCGAAACGGTCCTCCTGACCAAAGACGGCGCCGTTGACCGGCTCACCCTTTTTGACATGCGCGACGTGCCCTCAAACCGGCCACGGGTGCGCCAATTCAGCGTGCCACATCTGACCTGCGATGACCTCGGGCAAGTCTTGATTAACGGCATAGCCACCTGCGAAGGCAGCGATTTAACCCCGACTGCCTGCACCGATGCCGTCACCCTTTCAAGCCGCACAGACATCGAGGTATTGGGATGACCGTCATAGCCACCGTGCAAATGCAGCTTATCGCGATTTACGAATTGGGCGGGCCGGTTGTTGCCATTCTGATTGGCCTCTCGCTAATTTCACTGTCCATGATCCTGTGGAAACTCTGGCAATTTGGCGCGCTAGGTGTCGGACGCCACCAACAAATCAACCACGCTGTCGCCCATTGGGACACCGCCATGCCCGTGCAAGCACAAACCGCATTGGCGCAAAGCCGGAACGCTTTGGCGCTTTGCCTTGCGCGCGGGGTCGACACCGCAAAACAATCGCGGATCGAAGCAGACACAAACGCCCATCTGACGCGTCTTGAAGGCGGATTTCGTCTACTGGATAGTATCGCACAAATTGCACCACTTCTTGGACTGTTCGGAACCGTTTTGGGCATGATCGACGCGTTCCAAGCGCTGCAAAACGCAGGCAGCTCGGTCGATCCATCGCTTCTTGCTGGCGGAATCTGGGTTGCGCTGTTGACCACGGCGGCAGGGCTCGCTGTGGCAATGCCGACCTCACTGGCGTTGTCCTTTTTTGACGGGCGCGTCGCTGCCGAACGGACCTTGGCCGAAACCGCAATCGAGGCACGCTTTTCCCCGATCAACGCGCACAAGGGAAAGATATAAATCGTGGCTATTCGGTCAGCGCAATCCAGACGCAAAGGCATTTCAATGACATCGTTGATCGACGTCATTTTCCTGCTGTTGCTGTTCTTTATGCTAAGTTCGACGTTCTCGCAGTTTTCAGAAATTCAACTGTTTGCGGCAAATGCCGGAACATCCGGATCAGCAACCCCCAACGCCCCACTCTTCGTGCGCCTGTCCGAAGATGCGGTGCAGCTTAACGGGCAAGAATTCGACCTGACAACACTCAACGATGGCATCACCGCCCTGCGAAACAGCGAAACGCAAACTGTTGTGATCGCGCCGCAAAAAGACACGGCGACCGCGCAACGCTTGGTCGATACGCTGGTGGTTCTAGCTAAACTGCCTGATCTCAATATTGTAGTATTGGAATAGATTATGGCCCTGCGTTCCCCATCCGCCAGATCACGGCCTGAACCCACGATCGCCCTCATTAACATCGTGTTCTTGATGCTGATCTTTTTTATGATCGCAGGCACATTGGCACCGCCGCTTGATGACCAAGTCAAATTAGTCTCGACCGAAGACCTAGAAGGGCGCGACCCGCCTGATGTTGCCATTCTTACATCTGCTGGCGATCTTTTTTACCGTGGGGCCCCGACCACGACACCAGACATTATCGCCCGTGCACAAAATGCGGGTGACACAATTGATATCCGGATCGTTGTTGACCGCGACGTGCCTGCGACCGTTTTGATGCGCCATGTGTCAGAGCTTCGTAGTCAGGGCGCTGCCTCGGTTTGGATCGTCACAGAGCGAGGTCTATAATATGTGGCTCAAGCCCGCAGCATTCGGGTGCATCGTTGTTTCATGCGCAGTTCACGCCGCCGCAATCACCCAAGTTACCGCGCCAGATGACACGCTCAGCGCCGCCAGTCCCCCGCCTGGCATTGTAAGTGCGGGCAATAGTTTTGCCGATATGGTTATGGGGTCTGTTGCCGTGCCGACACCAGTTCCCATCACACCGCAAGAGACGCAAACGCCAACCGTCACCACGCTCACGCCCCAAATGACCGAACCGCTTAAAGCGCAGATCACTGCGGCTGTTGAACCTCTAACACTTCAAGCATTGCCAGACATTATCATCAACGATGTCACATCCACCTCGGTACGCCCCCCAACGCGGCCAGAAAACCTCGGCAAAACGCCACCACCGCGGCGCCAAACGGCAGCGCCCGCCCCGTCTGGAAATGCCCAGCAAAATACAAAGCGCGGCGCTGCCAGTTCGACCACACGCTCTAGCGCCAGCACTAGTCAGGGACAGGGCCAACAGGTCGATCAAGCTGCCATCGCAGCGGCACGCGACGCTGCAGCAAATTATCCCAATCAGGTCGTGCGACAGATAAACAGGTCGCGCCGCGAACGGACCCGCGCACGTGGCGTGGCCACGGTCAGTTTCAGCATTGGAAGTGGCGGGCAGCTTTCGGCCGTCGGCATCGCGCGTAGCTCTGGAAACGCAGAACTTGATCGACTAGCGGTCAACCACATTCGCCGCGCGGCACCTTTTCCCACGCCGCCGCACGGCGCACGCACATCATTCACTTTTGAATTTCAAGGCAGTTAGCGCACCCTTTGCGCGGTGCAACAGCGCCACACAGCCCTCGCCTACCAATCAACTTTTCGCGACCAGACACCCGATACCTCAACCGCACCACGCTCTTGACCAAAGGTTCCTAAACGGAATGAACTGTCCAGTTCATCGCTTCAAATTCCTCTCGGAATGCGAATTTCTGAAGATGGCTATCGATCACATGTTTGCCTTGGTCGACCTTGTCGTCAGCAATTAATGCAATCGAAACAGTCAACCCTGCCCCAGTCGCCAGCATTTCCGCGTTCCCGCAAGGAAGCATCACATTGCCGCTATTTTCGTCATACGTCGCATCAACTTTGTGGGCAAAATGCTTGCACAATTGCTGAAGATATTTCGAAGCGTGGGCAGTCTCAAAAGTGCCGATCAGACGGGTCATAACTATTACCTTATTGTTTTAGTCAGATTAATCTCTGGACGCGGGTTGCGCAAGCTACTATTCAGCGGACAAATCATCCAGCCAGCATCAAGCCAGCCAAAAATCACATCAATCAGGAGGGACCGATGTCCATTTTTCCTAAAATAACTGCTGCGCTGGCAATAACCTGCATGGCAGCGCCCGTCTTTGCGGACCCCACAATCATCCAGACTGCTTTAGGTAAAGCGACTGTCGCACAGGTTCCGGAAACCATTGCAGTTCTTGACATCGCCGCCGTCGATACGCTTGCTGCATTGGGCGTGACCGTGGACGGTATCCCTGCACCGCATTACGTCAAATACCTTGATGATATCGCCGCAACAGCCATCCAAGCCGGATCGCTGTTCGAGCCAGATTTTGAAGCTCTTGCTAACCTCAATCCTGATTTGATTATCGCTGGCGGACGGTCATCGACACAGGTTGAGCCACTCTCAGAAATAGCACAAACCATCGATATGACTATCACCGGCGACGATCACATTGAACAGGTCCTCGCGCGCCTTGAAACCTACGGTGATTTGTTCGGGAAACAGGACGTAGCCGCAGAACTGCAGGTTGCCTTCAGCGAAAAACTCGAAACGTTGCGCAGTGCAATCGACGGGCGTGGCACGGGTCTCGTCGTGATGACAAACGGGCCGAAAATCTCCGCATATGGCGCAGGATCTCGTTTCGGTTGGGTACACGCTGGCACAGGCCTGCCCGAAGCAGTCGACGGTGTTGACGCGCAAACCCACGGCGAGGCGATCTCGTTTGAATTCATCGCAGAGGCTAATCCCGATTGGTTGATTGTGGTTGATCGTGGCGATGCCATTGGACAAGACGGCGACGCCGCAGCGGCGACGCTCGACAACCCTTTAGTCGCGGGCACAACTGCGTGGACAAACGACCAAGTTATCTACCTGAACTCGGCCAACGTCTACATTGCGGGCGGCGGATACACCGCGATGATGGAAACCATGGATACCCTAATCGCTGGGTTTGGCGGCGGTGCGTAACCACCCCTACATAACGACAATTGTCAGCTTGCTCATCCTTTCGGGGGTGAGCGTTTTTATTGGCGTGGGAACATTGG
This sequence comes from Yoonia sp. MH D7, assembly GCF_054439475.1. Lineage (NCBI taxonomy): Bacteria > Pseudomonadati > Pseudomonadota > Alphaproteobacteria > Rhodobacterales > Paracoccaceae > Yoonia > Yoonia sp. MH D7. Next base: position 13,861 of record NZ_JBTJCF010000003.1, on the reverse strand, counting down.
ACTGGAACGATGACGCGGTGCAACTCTTGCTGATCAGCCGCCTGCCCCGCACTTTTGCGATCCTTTTAACCGGAGCAAGCATTGCCGTCGTCGGCGTAATCATGCAGCTTCTGGTGCGTAACCGCTTTGTTGAACCCGCGACGACAGGCACCTCAGAGGCCGCAATGCTGGGCCTGCTGGCGGTCTCGATCTTTGCACCTCAATGGCCACTTATCGCAAAAATGTCAGTGGCAAGCGGCGCAGCCTTGCTAGGGGTGCTCGGGTTCTTTGGACTGACAAGACGCTTGCCGCCACAACAACCACTACTCATCCCATTAGTCGGGTTGATCTACGGTGGCATTTTGGGTGCCGCGGCCACGTTCATCGCGTTTCAAGCAGATATGATCCAGTTCTTGGGCATCTGGATGAATGGCGAATTTTCTGGTGTTTTAGCTGGACGATACGAACTGTTGTGGGTGGCGGGCGGCTTGGCTCTTCTGGCTTATTTCGCAGCGGATCAATTCACCGTCGCAGGACTTGGACGAAATGCGTCCCTTTCGCTAGGCCTACGCTACGGACACGTCATGGCGCTAGGAATTGGCGTTGTAGCCGTGGTATCTGCGCTGGTCGTTTCAACCGTGGGCATGCTGCCGTTTGTCGGACTTGTGGTGCCCAATATCGTGTCACGACTGATGGGCGACAACCTACGACATAGCCTACCTGTTGTCGCCGGTATGGGCGCGGGGTTTGTGCTGCTCTCCGACATTATCGGTCGGATCGCACGCTATCCATACGAGATCCCCGCCGGCACTGTGTTTGGCGTCATCGGCGCGGTGATATTTCTGTGGCTGTTGCTCGGGCGTAGATCCCATGCTTGATCGCAAAATAATAGTCTTATTGTTGGCTACTCTGGTTGGCTGCATTATCTTCTTAACGTGGGGTCTTCAGGGCCGCATCTGGTTCATTCTAGAGCTACGCGCCGTAAAACTTGCGGGCCTCTGCGTCGTAGGCGCGGCAATCGGAATTTCGACAATCCTATTCCAAACACTTAGCGGCAACCGTATCTTGACACCCTCCATCATGGGGTTTGATGCATTGTTTTTATTGATGCAAACCACGATGGTCTTTGCTTTCGGCGGATTAGGGTACGCCACTTTGCCCGGCCCGATCTTGTTTGGCATCAACGCGGTCGTCATGATGATTGCTGCTGTCGCATTGTTCGGCGCATTGCTCGCACGCAGCCGCAACGACATCCAATTAATGATCCTTGTCGGGGTCGTATTCGGCCTTCTATTTCGGTCCCTCGCGGGCTTCATTAACCGCCTGATCGACCCCTCAGAATTTGCCATGATCCAAGGCGCGATGTTTGCGCAGTTCGGCGGCATCAATCGTATGGAACTGGCCATGGCGTTCTGCGTGCTGGTTGCGATTTGCCTGTGGCTCTGGCGATTATTGCCAGTATTGGATGTGATGGCATTGGGTCGCACGCCTGCACGGCATTTGGGCGTGCATTACGACCGCATTCAATTTCAAATTCTATTTGCGATCTCCGCCTTGGTGTCGATCTCGACCGCCCTCGTTGGCCCGATCGTCTTCCTTGGACTGCTGGTATCGGCATTGGCACATAGCCTGATGAAAACCCATCGCCATGGCGCTTTGTTGCCTGCCGCCGCACTGATCTCAATGCTCATCCTCGTCTTCGGCCAGACCCTGTTCGAGCGCATCCTACGCCTGCAATCCAGCCTCGCTGTGGTGATCGAATTTGTTGGTGGCCTCCTGTTTCTTATCCTACTCGCCAAAAGGAAAATTCGATGATTACTGTGCAAGGCCTGACCCACCACATTGGTAATTCCACAATTCTGAACGAGATCAACGTGGATATCCCAAAAGGCGGCGTGACGGCGTTAATCGGACCGAACGGCGCGGGCAAATCAACCCTTTTAAATTTGATAGCACGGCAAGATCCAACGCAATCGGGACGCATCCTCTTAGACGATCAAGACCTGGCGCAAATGGATCATCGCGACTTAGCCCTGCGCGTGGCGGTCGTGGCCCAAGACGTCGGTGTGGCGAGCCGCTTGCGGATTCGTGATCTGGTCGGGTTCGGGCGGTGGCCCCACGCCCAAGGGCGCCCAACTCCAAAAGACGCTGAATTCGTCACACGGGCACTTGTACAATTTGACCTGACAGATTTTGCTGATCGATTTCTGGACGAGGTGTCAGGCGGCCAACGCCAACGCGCATTTCTGGCAATGGCTTACGCGCAAGACACCGACTGGCTACTCCTTGATGAACCGCTGAACAATCTCGACCTGCGATATGCACGCGAACTGATGGCCGAGCTGAGTACACTCGCCAAGATAGCAGGCAAAAGCATCGTGATCGTACTACACGACCTGAACTACGCAATTAGCTGGGCTGACCGGATCATTGCGATGAAAGGCGGACAGATTGCTTTTGAAGGCGAGACTGCAACTGTAGCGACCTCTGCTGCCCTTAGCGACTTATATGATACGAAAGTAACGGTCGATCGCAGCCAACAAACACCTTTTATCAGACACCACGACTAACGGCTCAAACACCAGCACGTTGATCACAGCGGTGAAGTGACGGGTTTGGTTTGCTTACGATTAGGTCGTCTTTCGCTCAAAAAAGGCATGTGCGGGACCCAACCGGTACATAGTCTTTAATTTACTAAACACTCATCCCAAACGTTTAATAATTTACCCAATTGACATATCCGACTAATTCACTCAGATATAGATTTAGTCAAGCCACCCCGATTCCAATCAAAGAACTCGGCTGGGGAAGCCCGACACGTGAATAATGTGAGGACTTCCGACATGCAGCGACCCAGCCCCGCGCAACACTTCAATGATGATGCTGAATTTTACAGCCGCAATACGACGTGCGACCCATTCGAAGTGCTGCATTCCTCATCCACCGCCGAAGGGATGCCCGTTGAATGGACGTTTGATCGCGCAGTTATGTCTGCCAAACATCAGCAATCCGAGGCCCGGTCATGACGTTCCATGCTGCCCCCCCCAAATCCACACCTAACGACACTTTACCGACCTATCAGGCAAAGGACCTCACCGAGGGCGGTGATCTAGCGCAGATAATCCTAAACGACCAAACCTATACCCTACGCGTCACCCGCGCTGGCAAGTTGATTTTGACGAAATGAACTGCACATAACCACCCGCCATTGCCCACATATCAGCTTAGACGCCATCTATGACGCATGCGACTGGATGTGAGCCGCAAATGACCTGTGCACCATTACCTCAAAGAACCGGACCGATTGTCGCGACCACATTATTCCAGATTCGCCTGTAAAACCGCCAACCCAAAACATCCGCCAGCGACACCAGATCGGATTGACGAATATAATCCGCCTGCCGGCCACGCACTGCCAAGGTCAGCGGCTCATCCTGAAACAGAATATTATTTTCGTAATTCAGATCAAAACTGCGCATATCAAGATTGGACGACCCCAACATTCCAATCTTACCATCAATCGTTAGTGTTTTTGCATGCAAGAGACCATGTTTGAACTCGTAAATGATGCACCCTGCGTCCAGCAACTTATGATAATAACTGTGGCTGGCGGCGGCGACAATCCAGCTGTCATTCGCTTTTGGAAACACCAAAGTGACCGTAATACCGCGATACGCGGCAGCACATAACGCCTCTACGACTGTGGGATCAGGCACAAAATACGGCGTACTCAGCGTGATCGTCTCGCGCGCACAGCCCATGGCACTGGCAAATACCTGCGGCGTCGCTCCCTTCCGCTCGGTCGGTCCGTCGCCAATCACCAGCGCGGGAAAACCCCCGTCGACAGGTTCGGCAATCAGCTCGAATAGCGCAAGGCTCTCACCGGTCGCCAAAATCCAGTCACTCGCAAACAGCAGTTGGTTTTGCGCAACAACCGGGCCTTCGAACCGCGCCATAATATCAACCCAAGGAGCGTATCTCGCCTTGGGCAAAAACGCCGGATCCGCCGCATTGCGACTGCCGCAATAGGTCACCTTGGCGTCAATGATCGTAAGTTTGCGGTGATTGCGCAAATCAATGCGGCTGGTCAAAAGTGTGCCAATGATATTATCCAAAGGAAACGCAACCGCCAGCTGAACGCCTGCCTCCTTCATCGAAACCCACAGCGGTGAATTTATCAACGACCGCGACCCCAACCCGTCAGCCATCGCGCGACACGTCACACCGCGACCAACCGCCCGCATCAGCGCATCAGCAATCGCCACGCCCGTCACATCGTCCAGCCAGATGTAATACAGCACATGCACATGATCCGTAGCCGCATCAATATCCGCGATAACCCGCGTCAGCGTTTCATCCGCATCCGCCATCAACACGGCCGTATTCCCCGCCACCGGTTGAAACCCGTTGATCGAGGCAGCATATTTGAACGCAGGCAGGTAATCGGAATCAATCAGACCCGGCAGCGCGGAAGCATCACCAAAAAACGGCGCAGCAGACTCTTGGATATCGTTAAAAATCGCTTCGCTACGCGCCTTAGACGTCCGACCAAGATCGACCTCGCCAAAAAGAAAATACACCGCCGTGCCGACAAAAGGCAAAAGCATCAGCACGATGAACCACGCCAGACGCGCAGGTGGCGACAGATCATCGCGCAACAAAATGCGCAACGTGATCGCAATGACTAGCAAACCGTGCAGAAATAAAATGACGTTCATGTTGTGCCTTTCAAGCCTGCAGATCAATAATCACGGGAATAGCATGAACGTTCAACCCTTTACACCGCACAGACGCCACGTCGCCCTCGCCAGACCCGCAGCAATCAGTCAGGCTCGCATCAGAGCCTTCAAGACAAAACCGGAGCATGACTTTTATGAACGATATCGCAGCACAGGCAAATGCAGCTTTCGACACCCAAACCGCTGGCATCGCGGCGCGCAGGCAGGATTTCGACCTGACCAAACGACGCGACGCACTTGCACGCCTCGGCACTGCGATCCGTGAAAACGAAGATGCCCTAATCCGCGCAATGGCAACCGACTTCGGCAAACCGGCGTCAGAGGTGATCCTGACAGAATTCATTCCCATAATGCAGGAAATCCGCCATACGTCACGCCACCTGCGGCGCTGGATGCGACCGCGCCGCGTGGCCCCCACACTCGGAACACTCGGCACCTCCGCACGGATCAGGTCCGAGGCACGCGGCGTTTGCCTGATCATCGCGCCGTGGAATTACCCGTTCAGCCTCGCGCTTGGTCCGCTGGTCTCGGCACTCGCGGCAGGCAACAGCGCGATCATCAAACCCTCCGAAATGACACCCGCCATATCGGCCCTGATCACGCGGCTGATCAAGGACACATTCACCCCCGATCTTGTCACCGTGATCGAAGGCGGCGTGGACGCCTCCCAAGCCCTTCTCGCCCTGCCCTTTGACCACATCTTTTTCACAGGCAGTCCCGCAGTAGGCAAAATCGTCATGGCCGCCGCCGCGAAAACCCTCGCCTCCGTCACGCTCGAACTCGGCGGCAAATCCCCCACCATCATCACCCCCGACGCCGACCTGAAGGACGCCGCAAAATGGATCGCCTTTGGCAAATTCGCTAACGCGGGCCAAACCTGCATCGCGCCCGATCATGTTTATGTGCATAACGACATCAAGGCCGATTTTCTGACTGCCCTGCGCGCGCAAATCAGCACCTCTTACGGCAGCGGCGCGGATAGCCCCAACCTCGCAGGGATCGTCAACAACCACCACGCAAAACGCCTGAATGATCTGGTGCAGGACGCCACTAGCAAAGGCGCCACCGTCACGCTCGACGGCACCGCACAAGGCACGCGCATGGGGCCAACCCTGATCGAAACCCTGACCCCCGAAATGGACATCAGCGAAGAAGAGATCTTTGGCCCCATCTTGCCAATCATCCCCTACACCGACCTCACAGAGGTCATCAAACAGATCAACGCACGGCCGAAACCCCTCGCACTCTATATCTTTGGAAAATCGCGCGACGTGACCGACCAGATCATCACCGCCACCAGTTCGGGCAGTGTCGGGATCAACCTGACCGTAGCACAGTTCACTCATCAAGGGTTGCCGTTTGGCGGGGTCAATTCCTCAGGCATCGGCGCCGCACACGGGCACTTCGGCTTTCAAGCATTCAGCCACGAACGCGCGATCCTCGCAAACCACTTTTCTGCCTTGCCGCTGATCTTCCCACCCTACACAACACGGGTGAAACGCCTAATCGCGCTTATAAAACGGCTGCTAGGGTGAACGATGTTTGGCCACAACCAACACACCACGCCCTAAGCGCCCCGCAAACCTTTTCCTGCCAAAAGACGAAATCTGGCATGAACAGGGCGATGATCAGAGGCATTAACCGCACTACGATCCGCAATAACATGGCTCTCCATCAGCTCGAACTCGTTGCTGAACGCTAATCTGTCCAGATGCAGAAACGGACGCCCTGCGGGAAAACTAGGACCGGGGCTATGGATCTGCATCCAATCCGGCACGGTCTCCAATCCGAACGCACCTCGCCATTCATTATAGTCACCCGCAACGATAATCGGCCGCCGCTCCAGTTCTGCCAACCTCTGCGCAATATAGGTAAACTGCTTGCGGCGATTGCCACGCAAAAGGCCCAGATGCACCCCGACAATCCGCACCTCGCGATCCCCAATTGTCAGATCCACTACCACCGCCCCACGCGGCTCTAACGCAGGCAAATCATAGCGGTGGATCGCATCAATCTGCACATCCGGTCGCTTAAGCATCGCAATCCCGTGCCACCCCAAACCAACGCCCGTTGGCGTTAAATCAACAACCTCGAACGGCCCGATGCGACCATGCGGGCTAGGCAATGCGGCGGGGCGCGGGTGACGCCGAAAATCAGCCTCCTGCAACAACACAACATCCGCATCAAAACCGGTAATCGCCTCAATCGTGCGCAACGGACGGCGCTTGAGATCCCGACCAAGACCCGCACGAATATTCCAACTCACCAGCTTCAGCTCTGTCATTCACACGTGTCCAATTCTATTCTTGATGGCCAAAAGCCCAACCACCTGATACCCGATGCGGTCAGCATCATCCAGCTACTCAACATCAAAGATGCGCCCCGACGATTGCAAATCAAGACGCGCTGCGCCAAACTCGCCAAATGAAACCCACGAAACGCCGGATCAAAGGGTGCCACAAATGACCGATAACCCCTACAAGGTTTTGGGCGTCAACGCTGACGCCTCGCAAGCCGACATCAAGGCGGCCTACCGCAAACTGGCAAAAGCATTGCACCCCGACCTGCACCCTGGCGACAAAACCAAAGAGGCCGCGTTCCAAGCCGTCACCGCCGCCAACGATATCCTAAGCGACGCAGAGAAACGCAAACGCTTTGACGCAGGCGAAATTGATGCCAGCGGACAAGAAAAACCCCAACGGCAATACTACCGCCAACAAACCGGCGCCGACCCGCAGGGCCGCTACGACTCGCAAGCAGGTTACGAAGACTTCGAGGACATGTCCGGCGTTTTCTCTGATCTGTTTGGCAGGAACACCCGCGCTCGAAACGCTCAACAAGGCTATGCCGCAGGCGGCTCTGACGTGCGCTACAATCTTGAGGTCTCGTTTATGGACGCGGCCATCGGGGCCAAACGCACCCTGCCCCTACCCGACGGCAGCGCGATTGATCTGAACATTCCGGCAGGCGTGCGCGACGGCCAATCGCTCCGGCTCAAGGGCAAAGGGCAGGCAGGCATCGGCGGCGGCCCCACAGGCGACGCCTATATCCAGATCTCTGTGCAACCGCATAGCGTCTTTACCCGCGACGGAAACGACATTGAGGTCACAGTGCCAATCGGCTTTGACGAGGCCATTCTGGGCGCAAAAATCGACGTGCCTACCCTCGCCGGCAAGGTCTCGATGACGATACCAAAAGGCGCGTCAACCGGCCAGAAACTGCGCCTGAAAGGCAAAGGCGTGGCCCCCGCAAAAGGTACGGCAGGCGATCTTTACGTGCGGCTCAAAATCGTAACACCCGCCAAGACCACCGCCGAAATGGACGCAATTGCACAGCAGTGGCGCGATCATGTCACCGATGATCCACGCGCCAAACTCTGGAGGGATTTGTGATGATGAACGAACGCGATGTTGTTGCAACCGTAGCCCGCGTAGAACTGCATGAACTCCGGCTCTGGATCGCCGAGGGTTGGATCAGACCCGCACAAGGCGGCGACGACCCGACATTCGACGACCTCGACGTGGCCCGCATCAGGTTGGTCTGCGACCTTCGCACCGACATGTCGCTGCCCGATGACGCAGTACCTGTTGTTCTCTCGCTGCTCGATCAGGTCCACGGGCTCAGGCGCGAATTGCGCAGCCTGACTCACGCGGTCGACACCCTGCCCGCAGACGTCAAACGGGCCATCGTCAACGCCCGCAATACCGCGCGCTAAACGCAGTCACGAAACATCGAAACTTACGAACGTGTCAGCTCTGATCCGTTCGTTTTTTCGATCTCTGTCAGCTTTTCGCGGCACCGCTGCATCACAAAATCAATAAACAGCCGGACCTTGTTATCTTGCAAACGGCGGTGCGGATACAAACAGCCAAACATCGCAGGCTCAGGCGGCGTTTCCGGCAAAACCTCGACCAGCGCCCCGCTGCGCAAATGCGCGATCACATCAAACTTCGGCTTATTGATAATCCCGCGCCCCGCCAGCGCCCAGCCGGTCAAAACATCCCCGTCATCGGAATCGTAACTGCCCGTCACATCCACCCGCAAAGGTCCCGCCGCCGTGGCAAGCGTCCAGAACCATTCGGGCGAACGCGGATAACGCAGCAACAAACAACTATGGCGGCGCAGATCATCTGGCGTCTGCGGCGTTCCGCGCTTTTCAAAATATGACGGCGCCGCACATAACACACGCGGCGTGTCCATAATCTTGCGCAGCTTCAGATTGGAATCCGGTGGCCGTCCGACAAATAGCGCCACATCCAGACCATCCTCCAGCAGGTCAACCTTGCGGTCCGACAACCGCAACCTGATCGTCACATCAGGGTAAAGATCAACAAATTCGGGAATCAACGGCGCAATCAGCCGCTTGCCTACACCCAGCGGCGCCGTCACATGCACCGTGCCATGCGGGTGCTGCGAAAAACTCGAAATCGCGGCCTCTGCATCTTCCAGCGCCTGCACCACCAAACGGGCATGATCGTAAAACGCCTGCCCGACCTCGGTTGGCGACAGCTTTCGGGTCGTGCGGTTGAACAAACGCACATCCAGCCGACGCTCCAACTCCTTGATACGGTTGCTCGCCACCGCAGGCGTCAGGCGCAAATCGCGCCCGCCCGCAGTAATACTGCCCAATTCCACCGTCCGGACAAAGACTTTCAAGCTTTCGAGATAGGGCATTATCATCTCCGATTATCAACGATTCGTTGAAATAGCATACGCGACTCCACCGTATTTTAAGCAGAAATTTTCAGTCATAATGACATCAAGCGCAGAATCCTGACTGCACCAAGGGAGCAAACCATGACATCTAGATCCGAAATCCGGTTCATTCTGAACGACCGCGACATCAGCCTGAACAGCGTCGGCGCAAGCGATACATTGCTTGATTTTCTGCGCATCGACCAACGGTTAACAGGATCCAAGGAAGGCTGCGCCGAAGGCGACTGCGGGGCCTGCACAATTCTGGTCGGGCGTCTGCATAACGGCACATTGCGCTACGAACCGGTCAACGCCTGCATCAGATTGACCGCCTCGCTGGACGCCTGCCACGTTGTTTCTATCGAATATCTGTCCGGTCCCGAAGGCCGCTTGCACCCTGTGCAGCAAGCCATGGTCGACCACCACGGCAGCCAATGCGGCTTTTGCACCCCTGGTTTTGTCATGTCGCTTTACGCGCTGTGGATGGGCAACCCCGACCCGTCCGAGACTGAAATCGAAACCGCCCTGCAAGGCAACCTGTGCCGCTGCACCGGCTACGCGCCGATTATCAAAGCCGCCCGCGCCGCCACTCAACTCGGCAGCCCCGCCGACGATGCGCTGATCAAGGAACGTGACGCAATTACCGCAAAACTCGACGCGTTGAACGATGGATTGCGCGTCGACGTCCGCAAACAAAACAGCCGCTGCATCCTACCCGCCTCCGTTGATGATCTGGCAGAGGTTTTGCTGGAATTGCCCGATGCAACAATTGTCGCAGGTGCCACCGATGTGGGGCTTTGGGTCACCAAATTCTTACGCGATATCTCGCCCGTTGTGTTCCTCAACCACCTCGACGCCTTGCGCGAAATTACCGTTGATGCCACCACGATCCAGCTCGGCGCAGGGGTCAGCTACACCAACAGTCGCGACGTGATGGCCGCCGACTACCCACATCTTGGCCCGTTCTGGGACCGGATCGCTGGCTGGCAAATCCGCAGCATGGGCACCATCGGCGGCAACGTCGCCAACGGCTCGCCCATCGGTGACACCCCCCCCGTGCTGATCGCACTCGGTGCAACGATCACCCTGCGCAAAGGCAAAAACCGCCGCTCCATGCCCGTCGAAAACTTCTTTATCGACTACGGAAAACAAGACATGGCCAAAGGCGAATTTCTGGAAAGCCTGACAATCCCGCGCCCCGCAAAACACGACATCCACGCAGCTTACAAAATCTCGAAACGGCGCGACGAAGATATCTCCTCGGTCTGTGCCGCCTTCAACATCACCGTGACCGACGGCAAAATCACCGACGCGCGCATCGCTTTCGGCGGCATGGCAGCAACCCCGAAACGGGCCGCCAACGCCGAAGCCGCCCTGACCGGCGCCGACTGGAGTGAAGCCTCATTCCTCAACGCCGCAGCGAAACTTGGTGACGACTTCAGCCCGCTCTCCGACTGGCGCGCCTCTGCAGATTACCGCATGCAAGTGTCGAAAAACCTGTTCCAACGCTTCTGGCTGGAACATCAAGACAACGCCGCTGTTGTCCGTCTTAGCGCGTAAGGAAGGATCAGAAATGACCACGAAACCCACAATCACCGCGCCCATTGACACCAATATGCGCAAAGACCCGCCAATCTCCGAAGATCTCGTGCGTCCGGACCCAAAACGCAAAACCATCAAAGGCACGGTTGGCACCGACCTGCGCCACGACAGCGCAATCAAACACGTCACGGGTCGCGCGGAATACTGCGATGATATCCCCGAACCCGCAGGCACCCTGCACGCCTATCTGGGCCTATCGACCCGCGCCCATGCCATAATAAGTGACATCGATTTTAGCGCCGTGCGCGCAGCCCCCGGTGTGATCGGCGTCCTGACCGCGGACGACCTGCCGGGCAGCAACGATGTCTCACCAACAGGCCGCGACGACGAACCGGTTTTCGCCGTCGAAAAGGTCGAATTCTGGGGCCAGCCTATGTTTGCCGTCGTGGCCGAAACCCGCGACGCTGCCCGCCGTGCCGCACAACTGGTGCAAGTCACATATGACGACCTGCCCCACGCGCTTGACGTGGATTCCGCGCAAGCGTCCGGCATAGGCTACGTCACCCCGCCCCTGACCCTTAAACGCGGCAAGGCCGCCGACGCCATGGCCAACGCCAAAAACCGGATCAAAGGAAAATTCCGCGTCGGCGGTCAGGATCACATGTATCTCGAAGGGCATATCGCCTTTGCGATCCCGGGCGAAGACATGGACGTCACCGTGCATTCCTCGACACAACACCCCTCCGAGGCACAGCATATGGTCGCCCATGTGCTCGGCGTGCCATCCAACGCGGTCACAATCAACGTGCGGCGCATGGGCGGTGGCTTTGGCGGCAAAGAAACCCAGATGAACCTGTTTTGCGCCGTGGCTGCGGTCGCTGCGAAAAAATGGAACCGCGCCGTGAAAATCCGACCCGACCGCGACGACGACATGTCCGCCACAGGCAAACGGCACGATTTTGTCATCGACTACGAAGTCGGCTTTGACGACGACGGACGTATCGAGGCGGTGATTGGCGATTTCGCGGCGCGTTGCGGCTTTTCATCGGACCTGTCCGGCCCCGTGACCGACCGCGCGCTGTTCCACGCCGACAACGCCTACTACTATCCAAATGTCTTGCTCAACTCGCACCCGCTCAAAACAAACACCGTCTCGAACACCGCCTTTCGCGGTTTCGGCGGCCCGCAAGGCGTGATTGCCGCTGAACGGATCATGGAAGAAATCGCCTACCACCGCGGGCTTGATCCGCTGGAAATACGCAAGCGTAATTTCTATAGCGACAACGGCCGCGACGTCACACCCTACCACCAAACCGTCGAAGACAACATCGCTCCACGCATTGTTGCCGAACTAGAAACAACCGCCGACTATCAAGCCCGCCGTCAGGCCATTCTGGACTGGAACGCAAAGGGCGGGATCATCCGCAAAGGGATCGCACTCACGCCAGTGAAATTCGGCATCTCCTTCACCGCGACATGGTATAATCAGGCGGGCGCATTGCTGCACGTCTACTCCGATGGCTCGATCCACCTGAACCACGGCGGCACCGAAATGGGACAAGGGCTAAACACCAAAATCGCGCAAATCGTGGCCGAGGAACTTCAGGTCGATTTTGACACCATAAAAATCACCAAAACCACCACCGAAAAAGTGCCAAACACCTCTGCCACCGCCGCATCCTCAGGCTCTGACCTGAACGGCATGGCCGCCCTCGACGCCGCTCGCCAGATCAAGGACCGGCTGATCGCCTTTGCCGTAGATCACTGGAACACACAGCCCGCGAACGTGCGCTTCACCAACAACACAGTCGAGATTGACGACGAGACGCTGACCTTCGCTGAACTGATCCGCGCCGCCTATATGGCGCGGGTTCACCTCTCCGCCGCAGGTTTCTACAAAACCCCGAAAATCCACTGGAACCGCGAAACCGGCAAAGGGCGACCCTTTTATTACTACGCCTACGGGGCCGCCTGTTCCGAAGTCTCCATCGACACGCTTACCGGCGAATACCGCGTCGAGCGCACCGATATCCTGCACGATGTCGGCAAATCCCTGAACCCGATCCTGGATATCGGTCAGATCGAGGGCGCGTTTATCCAAGGCATGGGCTGGCTCACCACCGAAGAACTCTGGTGGGACGCCAAGGGCCAGCTGCGCACCCATGCCCCGTCCACCTACAAAATCCCGCTGGCCTCCGACAGACCGCGCATCTTCAACGTCAATCTCGCCACATGGTCCGAAAACAAGGAACACACCATCAAGCGGTCCAAGGCCGTGGGCGAACCCCCGTTCATGCTGGGTATTTCAGTATTCGAGGCCCTGTCTCACGCAGTGGCAAGCGTCGCTGACTACAAACATTGCCCCCGCCTTGATGCACCAGCGACACCCGAATGTGTGTTGATGGCCATCGCACGCTTGCAAGGGACCGCGCAACCTGATGCATGATGATCTGGGCACCTTCCTGACACGACACACGGACATCATCCGCGTCCGGATCACAGACGTGCGCGGCTCTGCGCCGCGCGACGTCGGCACCGATATGTTTGTGGCAGCAGCGGCACAATATGGCACCATCGGTGGCGGGCAACTGGAATATATGGCGCTCGATACCGCCCGCGCAATGCTGACATCCGGGCGCAATACCGGCGAAATGAACGTGCCGCTTGGGCCTGAAATCGGTCAATGCTGCGGCGGTCGGGTCGAAATCAAACTCGACAGGCTTGATGCCGATCTGCGCAGCCAAACCCTGACACAAAACGACGTAACACGTGCCGCTTATCCCGAAGTCTACATTTTTGGCGCAGGCCACGTCGGCCGCGCCCTCGCGGGATTTTTCGCACTGCTACCAGTACAAACCATCCTGCTAGACAGCCGTCAGGATGAATTGGCGCTGTGCAATGCACCC
>NZ_JBTJCF010000005.1:0-158748 GCF_054439475.1 Yoonia sp. MH D7 | reverse complement strand
GTGCACGCTGTTACGGTTGGCCAACCAGCGATCCATCAGCGCTGTGTCTGTCTGACGACCACCCACTTCGGCCCGCACTACGTTCATGATGCTTTTGACTAAACCCTCGTCACCCTCGTCGTGGACCAACAGGATATGCTGGTCTTTGGTATCAAAGTTGCGGCGCGATTCTGTTGCATCATACAGACGCACTACCGCAGGGCGCGCACCGCGGCGCGAGAAACGGTGGATTGCGGCGACCCCTTCATCGAAGGTGTCGTAAGCCACCGCAAGGCTCTCGGAATAGCTGGCCTTAGGGTGGATATTCAGGCGGGCAGACACGATCACGCCCAATGTGCCCTCAGAGCCTACAAATAGCTGCGTCATGTCAGGACCAGTCGCAGAGTGCGAAAATTCGCTGGTTTCAATCACACGGCCATCGGCCAGAACCGCCGTCACACCGCGGGTAATATCCGCCATTGTGCCGTAACGCGTGGACATTTGACCCGCACCTGAACAGGCGATCCAACCGCCGATTGTGGACAGCGCCAGCGACTGTGGCCAATGGCCGGCAGTATAGCCTTCAGCCTGCAAAGCATCCTCGAACAGGTCGCCAAAGGTGCCAGCTTGCACATCTGCCACCAGATCGTCACCACGCAGATCGGTAATACCAGAAAGCGCGGTCAGGTCCATCGCCACGCCACCAAAAGCAGGAAGCGAATTGCCCAGAACGCCGCTACGACCGCCAACAGCCGTGACGGGGATACGCGCATCATTGGCCAGCCGCAAAACGGCAGCAACCTCGTCCGTCGATGTCGGGCGCACAACAGCGGCAGGCAAACGTGCGACGTGTCCGGTCGAGGCCCAAACCATGCCAAGCGGCCACCAGTCACGCGCATATTCCGACTTGGAATTGGTATCGACGTCAACCTGCGTGCAGACCTTTTCCAACGACTGCACAAAGGCGTCATCGACGGCAACGGCGGACCCTGTCAGCGTCTCGCGCGGGGTGATGCCTTTTACGCCAGCTTCACCTGGAATGGGGCTTGGACGGCGGGGATCAATAGCGATTGGATGCGTTGTCATGTGATGTCCTCTCTAGGTACGGGATGTGGGTTTAGCCGGCAGATCATGCGCAAGTGCGCCAAGTTCGCGGCAAAGTGTTGATTTCAAATCGGCAGTCTCGGATGTGATGCGGTTCGCACCCCATCCGCTCATGCTGCCGACGCGCGCAGCAATATCGTCAGCATCTGCCAGAACGGCGCGCCCGTCGTAGGTGGCAAGCCGCGTGCGGCGGAATAAAACGTTAGACAGGGTGCTGCCCATTTCGGCGCGCAAGCCCCAGACAAGTTCGGCCATAATCGTGTCACCCTGCGGCGTGATCTTTTCCGCCAAAGCAGGATCAGCCGCCACAAGTCGCTCTATTTTGGCCGCGCGGTTGCCATAGCGTTTGCCAAGACGGGTGCCTTTATCCAGATGACTATCACCCGCCTGATGCCCGAACAGCTTAAGACGCTTGGTCTGACAGCGGGCCTTGCGCCCCAATGCTTCACACACCGCATCCACCGTGCCTTCGGCCATTTCGCGGTAGGTGGTCAATTTGCCTCCCGTCACCGTGATCAATCCGGGCGCATCAAGCGCAATAGAATGACGCCGCGACAGGTCCGAGCTACGCTTGCTTTTTGCATCGGCAATCAAGGGGCGAAAGCCTGCCCAGCCGCTGGTGATGTCAGCCTTGCAAAGTGGCGTTGTCAAATGGCGGTTCACCCCGTCCAGCAGATAGGTAATATCGGCCTCAGTCACGCTAGGATCATTCACATCCGCAGGATCAGTCGTCTCGGTCGAACCGATATAGGCAAATGGCCCTTCGTCGACGACGGAAATCGTGCGGCGGTCGCTGGCCACTGGCAGGCTTACCGCCAGATCGGTGCGCAACTTTTCAATCGGCACCACGATATGCGTGCCTTTTGCGGGGGCCAGCTTGCGATCATTAGGCACACCCACCTCGCCCAGCAATTTCTGCGCCCAGATGCCCGTGGCATTCACCACCATCCGCGCCGCAACCTCTACCTCGGCGCCATCAACCGCCACGCGCACATGACGGATACCGCCTTGTTGTGACGACAGCCCAACACAGCGCGAGTTATTCACCACAACAGCGCCCATCGACGCCGCCGTCGCCAGCGCCGCATAGGTCAATCGTGCATCATCGCCGCGCAGGTCGTGAAACATATAGCCCGCACCGATGCGGTCCATGTCAAGTGCGGGCATATGGGCCGCCACATCCTCATGGGTCAGGCGACGATGACGACGACCAAGACGCCATGCCCCGGCAAACTGATAGCTCCACAAAGCGCCACCCAAAGCACGCGACAGTTTAGGATTGATCACGCCACCCTTAAGGAACAGCGGGATCATAAACGGCATGATATGCACCAAATGCGGGGCATTGCGCTGCAAAGCGTAGCGTTCGCGCAGCGATTCACGCACCAAGGCCACGTCGCCCGTTTGCAAATAGCGAAAGCCGCCGTGGATCATTTTAGAGGACCGTGATGAGGTGCCAGAGGCAAAGTCACGCGCCTCGATCAACGCCACAGACAAGCCGCGCGACACCGCATCCAGTGCCACGCCAGCGCCCGTAATACCGCCGCCAATCACGACAACATCAAACGGCCCGTCAGCGAGCCGCGCCACATGATCCGCGCGATGCGCCAATGGCTCGTCGGCCAGCAGGTTTTCCCAAAGGTCAGGTGAAACCGTCATGACGCATGCCCTGCGGCCACGATACGGGTCGCACTTGCAGGCCAGCAAAATGCCGCCTTTTCACCTATCTTTAACGGTGCGGCATCCGCAGGCGTGCGGGCGACCAGTTGCTGACCACTTTGCAATACGCCCTCGACGCGCTGGGTTGCGCCTGAAAACACCACATCGGTAATCGTCACTTCGATCGCGTTCTCGGCCTGCGCGGGCGCAGATCCCGCATGAACGGTGATATTTTCAGGGCGCACCAGAATTTTACTGGCACCATCTGCCGCAGTCTTGAAAGGCGCAAAACGTGCAGTTTCACCCGCGTGGGCAAATGCGCCATCCTTCATGCGGCCTTCGATAATGTTTGAATCGCCCAGAAACGTCGCCACAAACTCGCTGCCCGGATGATTGTATAACTCTTGCGGTGTGCCGATCTGCTCGACCGCCCCTTCGCGAAACACAACGATACGGTCCGACAGCGTCAGCGCCTCGTCCTGATCGTGGGTCACAAAAATAATTGTCACACCCAACTCGCGGTGAATCCGGCGCAACTCAAGCTGCAAGGACTCGCGCAGCCGCTTGTCGAGCGCGCCAAGCGGCTCGTCGAGCAACAACAGCTTCGGCTCGAAAACCACCGCGCGCGCAAGGGCCACACGCTGCTGCTGACCACCCGACAACTGGTCGGGACGACGATCACCAAACGCCTCAAGATGGACCAGCGCCAATACCGCATCAACACGGCGGTTGATCGTGGCTTGATCAGGCCGCGGGCGGCGCTGCTTTAGCGGATACGCGATATTTTCACGCACGGTCTTATGCGGGAAAAGCGCATAGTTCTGGAACACCACACCAATGTCGCGCTTATGGGCTGGCACCTCGTTCAGGCTACGCCCGTCCAGCGACATTGTGCCCCCCGCATCAGGGTCGGCAAACCCCGCAATCAGGTTCAGCGTCGTGGTTTTACCCGATCCGCTTGGCCCTAAAAACGTAATGAATTCACCCGGCTGCACGTCAAGATTAACGCCACCCAGAACCTGTAGCCCGCCGTAAGACTTGCCAAGATTATGCAGCTTTAGCGCCGCACCATTTGCTGAATTATCACCCATTTTAGCGGCCTTTCCGTTGGTTATAGACTGTGCTGACAATCACGATGGTCGCTGTCAAAAGCAGAAGCATCGTAGAGGCAGCAGCGATCGTCGGATCAATATCATTGGCAATCGAGCGGTACATTTGCACAGGCAAGGTGCGCATTCCGACGCCGCCGACAAACAGCGAGACCACAACTTCGTCGAATGAAATCACAAAAGCGAACAAGGCCCCCGTCATCACACCTGTGCTGATCAGCGGCAGGATAATCTGGAAGAAGGTGGTCAGTTTTGTGGCCCCAAGGCTGGCAGAGGCCTGCTCGAAACGTGCGTCAAACTGCTCTAACGTGGCGGCAATCGGGATGAATGCAAACGGCAATGCCATCACAGTATGCGCCACCACAAAACCGGTGATCGTGATGTTCAGCCGCCAGTCAAGGAACAATCCGTAAAGCGCCATCGCGATAATCACACCGGGCACAATGCGCGGCGTCAGAACAATCGCACGAATGACGGTGCGCACTTTGGTAGAGGCACGGCGCAGGGCCAATCCCGCAAAGACAGACAGTGTAGTGGCCGTGATCGTGACCAGAACCGCGACCTGCATTGATGTGACAAACGACCCCCACCACTCACGGCTTTCAAAGAACCGCGCATACCACTGTAATGAGAACCCCTGCGGTGGAAACGCAAAGCTGCGGTTCTCGGGAAAGCTGAGCGGGATCACAACAAATCCGGGCACAAGCAGCAAGATCACAACCAGCACGGCCCAGAACCAGAGCCAGAAAGACTGACGCGGCTTGCCCCCGTCATCAGAGGCAAAGCGACTTGTCGTGGACCCTGTCACATCATAGCGCATCATCGCAGGCAACACGACCAGCAGCGCCAGCAATAGCATGACCACCGACGCAGCAGAGGCCAACGGAACATTCAGCACGGTGTTAATCATCGAATAAATCAGGTGTGACAGCAGTTGGTTTGACGGCGACCCGACCAATCCGGGAATGACGTAAAAGCCAAGCGAGGTCACAAACACAATCACCGACCCGCCGATAATGCCGGGCATCGACAGCGGCAGCCAGACATCGCGGAACGTGGCCCAACGGGTGGCCCCCAGCGACGTCGCCGCACGCTCTAGCCGGGTGTCGATCCCTGCCATCGCACTATACAGCGGAAAAATCATAAACGGCAGCATCACCTGCACCATTGCAATCGTCACACCCGTTGTAGTGCCGCGTAGCACAAGCCCGTCAAAGCCGATTGATTGGACAAATTTATCAATAATGCCATTACGTTGCAGCAGCACGATCCACGCAAAACTACGAACCATCACGCTGGTAAAGAACGACAAAAGCACCACACCCGTCAGAAACGCGAGCGTCTTACCCTGCGTGCGGGCCATTAAATAGGCATAGGGATAACCGATCAGCAGGCACAAAACCGTCACTGTCAGGGCGACAAAAATCGTGCGGAAAACAATACGCACATAAGTGTTGCTTGAGAAAAACTCGATGTATTCGCCCAAAAACCCGTTTTCAGTGTCGAAACTATTGGCCAGCACCAGCACAACGGGCCAGACGAAAAAGATCGCGAGGAAAGCCACAATCGGCAACATCAGCAGTAGCAACGTCTGCTTATCGCGGGTCAGACCTGTTTTTATACTCTTGGACATGATTTCTCCAGTCAGGCGAAACGCCTGTGGTTTGTGCAATGACAAGGGTGAGGCAGCGGGTCTGCGGGCCGCCGCTTGGTCACGGCCCGCAAAGTATCACAACGTGATTAGTTGTTAAGCCACTCGGTCCAGCGACGGTTGATCTCTTCCGCATTGTCCGCAACCCACGCAAGGTTAGGAACCACAGCAGATGCGGCGCGCTCTGGCGTTGCGGCGAAAACGGCCATGCCTGCTTCGTTCATCTCGGGCAATGTGCCGATCAGTGCAGGTGTTACCGGATAGATCTCGGAGACCCGGGCTTGCTGTTCTGGCTGCATCGCCATCCGGATGTAATCCGCGCTGACATCAGGATGTTCTACGCCCACAGGGATAGCCAACACGTTGTTGTAGATGATGTGCTGGTTCCACACTGGCGCAAATGGTGCGTCGTTGTTCAGCGCAGGATATGCACGTGAAGACCACGCCATCAGCATATCAACTTCCTGGCTTTCCATCATCTGCGTGGACTGCGCACCAGAGCGCCAGAACACAATATGCGGCCGCAACTCCTCAAGTTTTGCAAACGCACGGTCAAGATCAAGCGGATAAAGATCAGCAGGGGCTACGCCATCAGCCATCAGCGCGATTTCCAGATTTACGCCTTCAGCACCATCCCAGAGGCCACGTTTGCCAGGAAATTTTTCAACGTCAAAGAAGTCTGCCCAGTTTGTCGGGCCACCGTCAGGGAACGTTTCTGTATTGTAAAGCATCAGGTTTGCGTAGCCTGCAACTGGAATACCACATTCGTTTGCAAAGTCGGAAATGACGTTTGCGTAATTTTGCAGGTCCTCTGGCAGTTCTTGAAACAGCTCACCGCAGTGGCGCAGCGTGAAAACAGGCGGCACTTCGACAACGTCCCATGTGACGCGCTCTGCTTGCACCATTTGCTGAAGTTGCGGCAGTGTTTGCGGTCCGTCACCCAGAACTTCGATGCCAGTTGCGTCGGTAAATGCCTTACCGGTCGCCTCAAGCACGGCTTCCATGTAGGGGCCGCCAGTGTTAGCCACGATGATCTGGTCGGGCTTGTCTTGCGCCGCAAGCGGCCCCGCAACCAGCGCCGTGACGGCAGCTGTCATTTTAATAAAAGTTTTCATGGTATCTCCTCCAGTTGATAAATTTTGTGCCGACACTGCCTCCCGCAGTGCCCGCCGTCTTACGACGCCATGACGATCAGCGCATCGAGTGCCAATAACCCGCCGGCTTCGGTTCTGATCATCGGGTTCACGTCAACTTCGCTGACACGCCCCGACCCTAAAAGCTGTGCCAGCGCGTCCAGCACCTGACGCACAGCGCCTGCCGACAACTCGTAGCGGCGCTCGACTCGCGCGGCGTAACTGTCCCAATTTGCACTGTCCGTGTTCAACAATAGCGCATCGCGCGCGCCATCCGCATCCTCGATGCCAATACCGCCCGGTCCAATCACTACAACGGGGCCGAACAGCGGATCAATCAGCGCGCCTACACCAATCTCGCCATCGAATGCCACCATCGGCTGCACAATCAACCCGCGTGCAGGATCGTCAGAGTGCGTATCCAGCAGATCCGACATTTCTTTCAGAACGCTGCTTAATTCGTCCGCTTCAACACCAACACGCACCAACCCGACACGGTTACGGTGCAGCACATCATACGCATTGCCTTTGACCACAACGCGTGACCAGCCGTTTGCGGTGACCCGTTCCGCCAGATCGTCTAAGGCATCAGCTTGGGCAAACGCTGATGGCACAAAATCTAACCCCAACCCTGCTAAAACTGTGCTACTTTGATATTCCGCCAATGTGCTCTGACCCGCACTCGTTATAGGCAATTCCAAATCGCTTGCAGCAAGTGGCACCCATGTGGCAGCGCCCGCTTGCGTGATCTTCATCTGGGCGGCTAACATACGCACCCCTTCACCCATGGACGTGGCCAGAATTCCAGGCGTGGTCACTTTGGCAATACCCTCGGCAGGCGCGATTTGCCAAATAAAGGTCACGGGCTTTTTGCACTCGGCACAGTGGCGCGAAATTTCGACGACCGCATCCATGCACATTTCACCAAAGGCATAATAAACCACCAGCGCGTCGAATTCCTCTGCCCCCGAAAGCACATCCAGCGTTGGCTTGAACAGATGCGTTACTGCCTCCCAGCCGCCGCCAATATCAATCGGGTTGCCGTCGCCCGCACCGATCATGCCAATCTCGGCCACCTTTGCACGGATCGCATCCGTCATCGCTTGCACGCGACCACCCGCAGCCTCGACCTGATCGGCCAGAACCGCACCCGCGCCGCCAGAATTCGACAAAATACAAACACGCGGATTGTCAGGCAAGGACCAGTCACGCTCCAGCGCTGCTAGCACAGGCTTGACCTCGTCATCATCATGAATACGCACGATACCAAAATCGTTGCAAAGGCTTTGCAAGAACATGTCATTGCCCGCAATCGCCGCGGTATGCGACAGCGCCGCGCGCTTGCCCGCCTCGGACCGCCCCGCGTTCAGCAATACAACGCGCTTGCCCATTTCGCGTGCACGCGCGGCAGTGCGCGCCAGATTTGCAGGGTCGCGTAATGCTTCAAGATACAGCAACACAACGCCCACTTCTTCGCGCTCGATCACGTGGCTGGCGATTTCCGTGGCACCCAATGTCGCCTCGTTCCCGACACTGATAAAATGCGAATACCCGCTGCCTGCCTCTTCAACACAGCGGCTAAGCACCAGACCAAGCGCGCCCGATTGCGCAATCAGCGCCACTTCGCCCACATCGCGCAACGGGTTGTTCAAGAAAGGCGCGGCGGACAATTTCACATTTTCGACACGGTTAGAGACGCCAAAACAGTTTGGCCCAAGCATCAACATATCACCTGCGGCGGCAACCAGCTCATCCTGCAGCGCCTCGCCCTCGGCGCCGATTTCGGCAAACTCGGACGCAAATACAATCACCGCTTTCGCACCTGCTTTACGCGCTTCGGCCACAACACCAATGCTGCGCTGCGCCGGCACACAAATCACCACCAGCTCTGGCGCGTCAATCTCTGCGATACTGCGCACTGTTTTCACATCCGGAAAATCCGTCTTGGGATGCACAACAACCGTCTCACCCGTAAATCCGCCATCAATCAGAACACGCACAACACGGTGTCCCCACGACTGCGCATCACCTGCGGAAACGCCAACAATCGCGATGCGAGCAGGGGACAAAAGCGCGTTAAGGTTTTTCTGAGAACGGCTGACTTGATCGAGCATTTTAATGACCCATTAATAAGAATCTGACTATCTTGACATAACGTCTACTTAAATTGACATTACGTCAACTATTATTTTTGACTAACGTATTAATTCTGATTTAGTCCAGTCTTTTTAAGGAACTAAGTGGGAGTTGTGGGGGCGTTTAATTTTTCAACAGATTTGGAGAAGTCAGCTGCGGAACTGCAAGCGGGCAAGTTAAGACAATCGCAAAATCAATATTTAGAGACGTGTCGGCAAAAATCATCGTGATTTGAAACTACGTATCATACGTAAAGGTTGAGTGTTACGCATTGCTTCCGCGCCACTGTCAACACGTAGTATGGAGTATCAACAACGGCGGGTACAAAGCGGCGTTTTTGTCTGATCAAGCGATCTACGCCGCCGCTCTTGCAGCCTCCTTCGATACTCTGGACAAATTTGAAGAGCAGCTCGCTGCAGATGATCGGCTGCCAGTCATGTTGATTGCTGGCGCTGGCGTGTTTACAAAACCCCACGTGATCCGCCCATTGAATGCGCCGAGCAAAACTGGTGGAAGCTACGCGGCTTTGACCACCTCGCGAAAGTCATCGCAGGCACCACATTCAAAGACGGAATTGAAACCAAACCCAACCAAATCGCCGCATGACCAACAATCCTCAAACACCAGATTTGACAATAATTCCCGCTTCCCTCCCTTGCTGCTTTTCGCTGCGTTAGCATCCGTGTTCAAGCGGCCGTTGGCTTCGAAGGGGCCGAGGTCGGCTTGGTCCGCACTTTGATCCTTGGCAATCATTCCTTCGCTGCAAATTGTTCGAATGACTGGTTTTCACGCCGCGTTGCGACAACAGAATTTTAGCAGTTGCAGCAAAATCCACGCTGCGTGCGCACGCAGCACAAAATCAACAGGTCCGGTGTGGGCTCTTCGGTAGCCTTCGCTGCGATTTAAGTGAAGGTCCGGATTTGGGCCATCAATGGCAGTTGGGGCTACCTCATCTTGATCTATGTTTGTCTATTTTCTGGCGAGACTGGTCAGTTTATTTTGGACCAACGACTTTGTAGGCTATCTAGCGATCCCAATTCAAATGGGTGTTTATGGATGTTGAATTGAATTGACGATTGGGTGTAAATGGGTATTCATATGGGTATGTTGAACACCTCGTCACTCGTTATCACGCCTAAAATCCTCGCCAAGGTTTCTGAAATCGACGAATTTAAGGGGGCTTGGCGCGCCCTTGGGTCGCTTGCGCCGGAGCGATTGTCTTCGCTGAGACGCGTGGCGACCATTGAAAGTATTGGCTCATCAACACGGATTGAAGGAAGCAAGCTTTCAGACCAAGACGTGCAACGGCTTTTGTCCAATCTAGAAATCAAATCCTTTGAAACCCGTGACGAACAAGAGGTTGCTGGCTACGCTGAAGTGATGGAGATGGTCTTTGGGTCGTGGGAAAACATCACGATAACAGAGAACCATATCCAACAACTGCATAGGGACCTGTTAAAGTATAGCAACAAAGACGAACGCCATCGGGGGGCCTATAAGACCTCCAGCAATAGCGTCGCGGCTTTCGACGAGACGGGTGCTCAGATTGGAATCGTCTTCGAGACGGCCTCGCCGTTCGACACGCCACGACTAATGCAAGAGTTGGTGACGTGGTATCAAGGCGCGGTTAAAGATCCCGATATGCACCCATTAATGGCCGTCGGGATATTCGTTGTTGTGTTGTTGGAAATACACCCGTTTCAAGATGGCAACGGCAGACTTAGCCGCGTTCTTACAACACTACTGCTGCTCAGGGCAGGGTATGCTTATGTGACATACAGTTCGCTTGAAAGCGTGATCGAACAGAGTAAGGAAGCCTATTATCTCGCGCTGAGGCAAACCCAGGGCACGATTAGGAGGCCAAATCCCGAGTGGACTCCGTGGCTAGAATTCTTCCTCAGTGCGTTGCAACGCCAGATGCAAAGGCTCAAGACACGGGTTGAGCGGGAAAAATTGATGATTGGCGCAATGCCTGAACTCGCCGCGAAAATTGTCGAGCTCACACGTGAACAAGGGCGTCTCACAATGGCAGATGCCGTGAAGCTGACAGGTGCCAACCGGAACACCCTCAAGCAACACTTCAAAACATTGGTGAACGATGGTCACCTCGCACTGCACGGTCAAGCGCGGGGGGCTTGGTATTCGATCCGATAATACATGTTATGTTAAAAAATATCTTCATTGGCTTCCCCCCATGGAACAGTTTCGAGCTGGTTTTGACGGGTCACGCGTCCAAACACCTACGTCTCCGTCGCGCAGTGGAAACACTGGCAGGCGAATATCCAGCGTCAGAGCCAGAGCCGTCAGGCCAGTAATCGTTGTGATTTTCTTTGCTTCGAGAGTGCGCCAGACGACGACCCGCGATCTATGAACATCGGTCCCGTTCACCGGCGTGGCCAGACTAAACGTCCACTCGCCGCACATTACTGATCCAGACTTTGAAGCTGCTTTGGAACATTCGACTTCCAACCAGCTCACATCATCCAGCTCTTTGTTTACGGTCGCCAAAACCAGTAATGCAGACTTATTCTTCATAATCCGTCCGTTTGTGAGTTGAGTGAGCGCAAGAGTCAGCGGAGGGTTGCCGCGAGCGGCAATATTGTTGAAAACAATTTAGTGATGGTAATAATTATTTTGTATGTTGAAAAAAACCTTACGCAAACATAAAACCACTTACAACCCATTCAGCCGTAAAATTCCTACCTCGCCGATAGGAGACGTAAGTATCTTTAAAATAAGGGGATTGTCTTAGGTGAGGGGAAAATGGAGCAGCGCAAGCCTCAAATACGTGATGCCACGCACCCCTGCTCTGGGTGCTTTGCTCGTCGCAGTTGTCACACTGACCGGGTCAGGGATGAATGCGGAGGGCGAGACGAGCACAATGTTCTGCGTTCCACCACTCTTGCCGGTCGTACCCGAAAACACGGCACTCCAAATAGAGTTTCGCGACATTCTATCTGCGGAGTTCAGCAACTACTTTGATGAGGCCGGGCGATACTTGACCTGTTTAAACAACGCAGCTACGGCCACCCGTTCTGAGACAAAAACGGCCATAGAGACATACACACGCTTACTTAATTTGCCGCGTCAATAATGACGAGGACTTGTGTCATAGTGAGGAACGTCGCGCATCTTTGACTCGATGGCCAAATTTTTTTGAATCCTATCAACGTGCCGCCAATCTCAATCTGTCATTTCCCTACAAAGAGCAGTTGGAGGCGTGCATCGGCAAGGGCGTCCATGGGGTGTCGTTGTTTTGGGGAATGGAGCCAACGGCCATCGCGCGCGCCAAAGCGGAAGGTTTGGTCGTTTTAGTAAGCGTCGGGTGCGCTGACGAAGCCCGAATTGCCGCAGATGCAGGTGCTGACGTCATTGTGGCCCAAGGATGGGAAGCCGAGGGCATGTTTGGGGCCAAGTTTCGACGATGGCGTTTGTTCCAGCCGCGGTTGATGTCGTTGACATTCCGGTCGTTGCCGCTGGTGGGATTGCAGATCCAGCGTTAATATCAACTGATAGCCTTTTGGCAAAGAGCATCTAGAAAATACAAGCATTTTTCGATTTGATCAATCGCGACAAACTCATCAGCTTTGTGCGCTTGCAGGATGGAGCCAGGTCCGATGATGACAGCGGGTATCCCTCCAATGTTTTCAAAAACGCCACCTTCACTGCCATATGACACTTTGCCACCCCATTCTGGCATGACGTCAAGAAGCCGTTTAAATCCCTCTTTTTGGCTGGCATCACCCATCGCAGGGTACGCAAATATGCGTTCCCAAACGATACCTGAATCAACGCATTTTGCTTGCATCTCTGGCAGTAACTCGGCGTCAACATGCGCGAGCAAAGCTTCGATATCCGCCTGCGCTGACGCTTCATCGATGCTTCGTAGCTCAAAGGTAAAACTGCAACTGTCAGGGGTCACATTCGTTGCAACACCGCCAACAATCATTGTCGTGAGCGTGGTGGCATGCGGCACAGTAAAGTCTCTGTCGAAGGGGCCGTCGTTTTCGTACGCCAAACCGCGATCTTGAATAATCGTAATGATCCGCGCCGCATACTCAACCGCGTTCACATGCGACGGGGCAAATGACGAGTGACCGCCTGCTCCCATTACAGTCGCACGCATAGCGATTTTTCCTTTTTGACCAGTGATCAGCTTCATCTCACTCGGCTCGCCGATAATCGCGATCTCTGGTGGCACATCAAGCGCAGCAAGATGGCGGGCAATATCTGGTGCACCCAGACAGCCGACCTCTTCATCATAAGAGAAACACAAATAGAACGGTTGTTTAAGGCGCATCTCTGCAATGTCAGGGGCAATTGCCATGATGCAGGCAGCAAAGCCCTTCATGTCACATGTGCCACGGCCATAAAGTCGCCCGTCTCTTTCGCTCACCTCAAACGGCGCGCTTTGCCATTTATCCGCACCTGCAGGCACAACATCTGTGTGCCCGGACAAGACAACTCCAGCGGTATCTTCAGGACCAAAACGCGCGATCAAGTTGGCTTTTTCGCCCGTCGCATCGGGCAAGATCGCTATATCAGCGCCAAGATCGCCAAAATAGTCTGCGAGATGGTCAATTATCGCCCGATTTGAATTTACGCTTGTCGTATCGAATGCGATGAGTTTTGAGAGATGGTTTTTCGCATCAGTCAGACGTTGATCGGCGCGCGCGCGCGCTACCAAAGCAGAGGTCATATTGTTTGTGCCTTTCGGGTTTTTGATTTTGCAATCTCGCGGCGCAGCGTAATACTTACGACCACGATAATCAGCGCACCAAATATCCAGCAAATAGGAGACGAGAGAAAAATGTCGATCTCGCCGCGTGAGATCGCGAGGGAACGGCGCAAGTTTTCTTCGATCATAGGGCCAAGAATGAAGGCGATCAGGAACGGTGCCGCCGGAAATGACAGTAGGAACATAACAAAACCCACAACACCCATCACCAAAAGCACCACTACATCAAAGGTCGAGTTCGAGATCGAGTAAATACCGAATATACACAACGTCAGCACTGCGGGCGTAAGCAACGTCGTGGGAATACGGGCAATATGTGTGAACATCCGCATAGTCATTTTACCCGCACCGAAGAGCAGAACAGATGACAGCAGCATCCCAATGAAAAGCATATAGACTTCATGTAGATTGGTCTGGAACAGCAATGGACCCGGTGTCAGCCCTTGAATCATGAAAGCACCAAGCATGACGCCCGTGATAACATCCCCCGGCACTCCGAGTGCGAGCAAGGGGATCATCGTGGCGCCACAGCAGCCATTGTTTGCTGATTCAGAGGCTGCGATCCCCTCAAGCTCACCCTTTCCAAAATTGGCACCATTCTTTGAACTACGCTGCGCCTCACCATAAGAAAAGAAAGCAGCAGCAGACGGTCCGATCCCCGGAATAGCGCCCATAACGACACCAATTCCGCTCCCTTTAATGATAGAACGCAGTGATCCGCGAAATTCAGCACGGCTCACGCGGTCATCTCCAATGCCCATCGCGTCATGAGGTTTGGCATTGCGGAATACTATAAGTTTTAAAAGCTCGGGCAGTGCGAACAAGCCAATCAACACAGGGGCCACCGAAAGGCCGCCCTGCATGTCATCTGTTAAAGCAAAACGGAACGAACCATACATATCCTCACCCACGGTGGCCAAAAGTAAACCAAGGCAGGCCGAGATCAGGCCAAGCAACAAAGAGTTTCCAGATACGCCCGCAACAGTCGTGAGTGCGAAAATCATTAGCATACTATATTCAGGCGGCCCAACGCGCAGTGCCAAAAGCGCAAGTGGTGCGGCCAAGAAAATCAGTGAGATATTTGAGATAAAATCCCCAATACACGACGAATAAAGTGCCATGTTCAACGCCTTGCCCGCCTTCCCTTTCTGGGCCAACGGATAACCATCCAACGCAGTGCAGGCAGCAGAGGCAGTCCCCGGTGTCTTGAGCAAAATAGCAGAGACAGACCCACCGTATGTTGATCCCTTATAGAGCGCGACCAACAACAAAATACTTGGAACAGGATCCATGTAAAACGTGAACGGCAACGCCAGTGTGACGGCCATTGTGCCGGTCATTCCAGGAATGGCACCGATAATGACACCTGCCCAGATACCGGCGGCCATGATCACAAAGTTTTCGATGGTCGCAACAGCATTTAATGCGAACAGAAGATCATTGAGCATTTGAAGTACGCCTTCTTAAAGACCTAAGGATTTCATAATATGGCCAAGCGGAAACTGAGTGCCCAGTGCCTTTGAGAAAAATAACAACAGACCCGTTGGCAAAGTAACGGCGACGGCCAAAGCCCAGACCCATTTCTCGCGCTCCCCGGTCAAGAGGATCGTGCATGCAGTCAGTGCGATGCTAGAGATCAAAAAGCCAAGCGCTGGCAGGATCAGCACAAAGCCGACAAAGGCTAAGATGGCCAGGGCAACGCGGGTCAGAAAAACGCGTGTCGATGCGGTCTGTTGCCAGATTTTATCTGCTTCGGGATCGGCCATCGCGACCCCTGTGCGCGCAAATGCCTGCAATGCCGAGATCAAACCAAGAACCACCCCCAAAATCGCGATGGTTCTTGGCCACATGTCAGGCGGAGGCGCAAAGCCTGGAATGAAAGCGGGACGCGGCACATAGGCCGGTATCATCACAAACAATACAATGCCGAATAACGTGGCTGTCATAATCCCGCGGAATAAAACCAAACGCATGGCGCCTCCCCCTTTTGCAATACCCGCAGGCGTTAGTTTGGCAAATATCCAAATTTCTTCGCCAAGCCGTTGAACAGCTCATACTGTGCCTTGGCATATGCCGTCATGTCAGTCTCACCAATCGTCGAGATCGACCCGCGACGTTCGGCCAACTCCAACCACTGTGCATCCGTAGCAACGCTTGCCAATGTCTGGGTCCAAGTCGCAACCACGTCTTCGGACAGGTCTTTTGGACCATAAAGCGCGCTCCAACCTGTGATTTGTCCGGCTTGTGCAAAACCAGCCTCGGCAGCAGTTGGAACGTCTGGCAACTTATCCATACGCTTCGGCGCGAACACCATCAAAGGCTTCATGTCGCCGCTTTCGATATGTGGCATCAAGGAACCAGCAGAAATCGCCAAAAAGTCAACGTGACCACCAAGAAGCGCCGTAGCAAGTTCGCCGCCACCTTTGTAGGGCACCAAAGTCGCCGCTGTCAGCGGGTCAAGATCAACATCAGAGAACATCGCCTGCACCGAGAAACCGTCAATCGCTGTCGGGCCTGACGCGGCATAGGTCATGCGACCGTTGCTTTCCTTGACCGCATCCAAAAGCTCTTTCGGGCTGTTAAGCTCTGAATCGCCACGCACTGCGAGGATCATTGGTGTTGCTTCGAGTGCACCAAGAAACGTGTATTCATCCCAGTCGACTGTTGCTTGCGGATTCACCGCTGGCGTAAGG
This sequence comes from Yoonia sp. MH D7, assembly GCF_054439475.1. NCBI lineage: Bacteria > Pseudomonadati > Pseudomonadota > Alphaproteobacteria > Rhodobacterales > Paracoccaceae > Yoonia > Yoonia sp. MH D7. The sequence goes on along the minus strand of NZ_JBTJCF010000005.1, from coordinate 142,546 downwards.
GCCATGCCAACACGCGCCAACAACAATGTATAACCGTCCGGTTCGGCTTCAGTTACCGAGCGTGCGCCGTTCATGCCACCGGCACCAGGCTTGTTCACAACAGTGACAGGCTGACCCAAATAGGTCCGCGCAGTTTCAGCCAATGCACGACCAGCCAAATCCGATGCGCCACCGGGGCCGTAAGGCACAACGAGCGTCACTGCTGCCTCTGGATATGTCTGAGCATAGGCACCCCCAGCAACAATCGTCGTGGCAAGCACAATGCTTGTAAGAATTTTTTTCATGACTTCCTCCCAGAGTAAGACGAACCGTTTCCGCCCTAATTAAACTTGGATCATTTTGTTTCACAGCATGCGTTGAATGACAACAATGATGCGCTGTATACACTTTATGCATAGTGAGGTGATGAAATGAAGATACGTGAACTTGAGGCTTTCGACGCCTACATGCGATATGGATCAACAAAAGCGGCGGCTGATGCTTTGGCGCTCAGTCAGCCAATGATCAGTAGATTATTGATATCTCTTGAAGAAAAGCTTGGTTTTATACTTTTTCAAAGAAAACGGAATCGTCTTGACCCAACCCCCGAAGCCTTTCTTTTTCACGATTCTGCTTTGAGAATGATCGAGACATTCCATTCCGTCCGTGATGATGCCAAAGCAATTGCAAACAAACAGCTCGGACGTATCGTTATCGCGGCGCAGCCAATATTCTGTGACACATTCCTGCTAGATGTAATCGCGCGATTTAAGCAGACCCACCCGAATGTATCGATTCAACTGGTCGATGTCGGACTCGAAGTTTTATTAAAGATGATTGCCGAGCAAAGTTGCGATATGGCGTTGGGAATCACACTTGACGCAAACACCTACGGTGCCACGATCACGCCGCTTGGGCGTTGCGAGGCGCGGTGCTTGCTCCCAGTGGGGCACCCCCTTGATCAGCCAGGCCCAATCCCGTTGCCACGGCTTCGCCATGAATCTTTTGTGGAATTATCTTCAGGCAGCCCCCTTCGTACTCGCGTAGACCATCTTATGCAAACCATGAATGTGCACCGGAAGATCGCAGCCGAAATGCGTCACGTTCGCGGCGTCTGTGCGCTGGTTGAACGTAATGTGGGGGTAGCAATCATCGACCCGATTGCGGAGCTACTACTCGACGACCGTAAGGTCGTGATCAAACAACTTACTCCATCTATCGAATGGAAAATTGCATTATTTCAACCAAAAGATAGGCAATTAAGTACTGTTGCTGAAATTTTTTACGCTGGACTTCTAGAAGAGATCAACGTGCTAACGCAGAAAAATCTGATCGCCCCGCTGTAATGATCTTATCACCATTTGATTTTGCAGTACTCGACGCGGCACAAGATCTGGGTGTCGCAGAAGCCTTCGGCATCGTAGTCGCACTGCACCGTGCGGTTTACCTTGCGAGGAATTACAGCGGTGGCACCTCGCGCGTTGAGGTCTTGCAATAACCAAACCGCGTCAAATGCCTTGTCAGCAAGAAGCGCTTCAAATGAGATGTCTTTAATCAGCGATACAACACCTTTCATGTCGTGGGTTTGACCAGGCAAAAGAAGGAAACGTACGAGATTGCCAAGGGCATCGACCAGAGCCACTATTTTGGTAGTTAGCCCGCCACGAGAACGTCCTATGGCATGAGCTTGAGCCCCCCCTTTGCACCAGGTGCCTTTTGGTGAACCTGAAAAACTGTACCATCAATGAGGGCATATTCGAAGTCGGGATCACCACTCATGGCGTTGAAAAGACTCTCGAATACGCCCGCCTTAGCCCAGCGACGGAACCGCCGGAACTGGGTATTCCAATTGCCAAAACCGGATGGCAAGTCGCGCCACGGTGAATCTGTCTGTACGCGCCAGAAGACTGGACCTGTCACGTTTTTGTGCCGTTCCAGTAAGTATAACAACCGTTCAGTATCTGTCCGCTATCCCTGCAAGTGCCGCTCCACGTCCATACTTTGATGCAGGATACGCACGACAACAATTGTGGCGTCATTTGTACGCCTGAAATAAACCATATGCATTCCCACTATCGCTTTGTGATAACCGTCGCGGACTGTGACAGGGCGGCTCACATGCGTTCCCTAGCAAAGAGCGGCGCACGCATCCCGAATGTCTCCGACATAGCTTGCAGCTTGTCGGGCTCCACATCGCTCGACGGTGTAATCCCAGATGTCGTTGACGTCAGATTCCGCCGCTGGGGATAGAATATATCCCGTCAATGCGCCTGAGCTTCCGCTGTTTTTCGTGCAATAAAGCCGTCAAAGTCGAATGGCTTGGGCTCGCCAGATTGTTCGCCAGCGATCAGCGCATCCTGCAACGATTTTACCTTCGCTTCATGCTCTTCAAGAAGGCGTAGGCCTGCGCGGACAACGTCGCTTGCGGATCCATAGCGCCCTTCCCCGACCTGCGCGTCGATGAAGTTGGCAAAGTGGTCTCCTAGTGAGACGGACGTGTTGCGGGGCATGATGCATCTCCTTTTGAAGCAATATACCAATATTTGGTATCTTTGCTAGTGTTTACAACATTGCCAGCTGTTGAGGCTCCACCCAATACCCGCGCTGACGCTTGGACGTTTCCAACGTAACCAAGGCCGCGACGGCTTGGACTTCATCCGAGAACCAATCCATCCGGACCTGCCCTCCCTGCCCTATGCGACCCCATTCCCGGAGAAGCGTCCATTCGCCAAACAGGTTTGGCATGACGGACATCCGGTAAAACCGGGCGACATTGTTAGAAGGCTGGCGCTTTTCGAGATAAGTCTGCATGGCTCAGAGATGATACTTGCGCGCGATTTCGAGGGCTTCGGCCTGTTCGGTGCCAATGTATTCTTTGGTGCTTTCAATGCTGGCATGGCCGAGCAAGAGCTGGGCCGCGCGCAGGTTACCGGTCTGCTGATAGATGTGCGTTGGGAAGGTCCGCCGCAGCGAATGCAACCCGTAGAGACTGGGATCGAGGCGGGCCTTTTCCAGCCAGGATTTGAATAACCGCCAAAGCTGGCTTTCGCTGAGATGGGTGTGAGACCATCTTGCCCCCTGCCCCGTGAACAACCATGCATGCATCTGCTTTTCAGAGGCGGCGAGATAGGCGCGCAGGCTGTTGCGCGTCCCCGACGATAGTCGCGCTTGGACCGGGCGCGCATTGCGGCTTTCCGTTTTTTTCTGGCGGATCTCGACGATCTCGCGGACCCCTGCCGGGGTTGCCACGTCCAAGACTCGCAGCCGCACGAGATCCGAGCCCCTAAAGCTCGTATCAAGTGCCGTGTTGAACAGTGCCAGATCACGCAGCGCGCGATCCTGGCCTAGGATCATCCGGATCAGCGCAACTTGGTCGGGCGTCAGCGGTGGCTTTTTGCCCACGACACGGCCTTTGTTCCAGGTGGTCTCAGGTGCAGTCGTCATCGACAAATCCTTGCAAGCTTATTGTATAAATATACCTATAAACCGTGCATGATGAAAGTAGCGAGTTGTGCGATGAGGCGCTTTTCTCAGGTTTTGGTTGATTTTGGCCCGCGGCTCCATGCAAGCTTATATAGTAAAGCTCGCATGAACTGCAGGCGATGATTGCGCAATTCGCGAATGCCGTTCGACATGATCGGCCCATTGATGACCTTCACCCACCCTCGGTTATGCCGCGGTGCGGCCCGTCATTGCGGCCATTCGCTGCAACTGCAAAATTTGCGAAGGCCGGATTCACAGTACGCGGACATTGCTGCCACCCAAGCTCAATTTTCGAACGATAGCTTTTAGTCCATGTCCGTCCGGTTTGTTAGGCGGCCCAACACCTTGGATCGGTCAATTTGTGCGCAACCAATAACTAACCATATACGCTTCACAACTGCCTATTGGACCAAGGCCGAAGTTCAACTGTTGCCGATTTTCGATCAGGATTGGTGACTTGATTTGAATAACCCATTGCACACGAACGCCCGACCCCTCGGTCATTTGATCAAGAGTGCCAACCCACGAGTTCGCACCGGATTTGGTCCAATCAAACTGTGGTGCCACACGGTGCGGTGTAAAAGTCGGGTCAATATTGCCTTGCACTGCACTCATTGACAGTGCAGCAGCCTGCGCACGTAACGGCTCTTCCATCCCCGCCGGACAACCAGTTAAGGTTTGTTCGGTCATGTCGCCAATCCAATTGCCCGCGAGTGGTTTTATCTGCGCCGCGTCCATTGCGTCTCCTTCTTGAAAGCGACGCTCTTCATCTTCATCGAATTCCATATCGTCGACGTCGGCCTGTGCTGTGCTGGGCTCTTGGTCCTTGTCGGGTTCTTTTTCTGGGTCAGCTTGCTTGGGCGGTTCCTCTTCTGGGTCGAATTCCATTTCAGAGGGGTCTTCTTCGGCGTCGGCTTGGTTGTCGCGTTCTTCGTCCTCGTCAAACTCCACATCGTCTGGTTCAATGTCCGGGCCATGGACGATAAAGGGCTCTCCGGTGCCGCCGTGGTGTTTGTTAATTTCTTCGGGCGTCAAGGTTGTCCATACGACGGGTTCGCCATCTTGCAGCACAACACCAGTTGTTCCGGCAGGACGGTCCCCTTCAATAAGGATTGCAGCAACATCGACGGTGACGTTGCTTTCGTGCTGGACCACACCGCTGCCGTCATTTTGAACAACAAAAACGTCTACGGATTCAGCAAATGCGGGGCCCGCCCATAGGGCAGTTGTCAGAAGTAAGCGTTTCATTTGGAGGTCCCCGTCAGTTCGTTTAACAGTGTGTCGATATCGTCTTGATCCAGCGGTTCGCCTACGGACTTCACCGATAATCCGCGCCGTATGGTATCGATATCAGCAAGCAGTTTCGGATCTTTCGTCGTCGCGTGGCATAATTCGCCTGCGATCACGTCATAGCAGGGGCCAACATTCCCACTGCGATTAGGATCGTTCAAGGTCGCGTAGAACACGCCGTCAGGTGTCAACGTTGCCATATCAAAGGCAATGCCCCAGTTTCGCGACCGCAGGGCTTTTTGTGCACCCCAGCCTTCGGGCAGTGTGAAACTGACCGCATAATCGGGTTCAAACATGTCGCAATCTTCGCCAGCCGAACAATAATAGGCCACGTCCATTGGCAACGTATCCCCTTCGCCGTCTGTGCGCAGGATGATGGCGTTGTTGGCGCGAGAACTGCGCGAAACAGTGATTATGTCGGTGCCAGTTAAGGAACCTGCGGTTGCCGTGACCTCGTATGTGCCCTGCGCGCGCTGTGTACTGTTCAATCCGGTTTCAGTGCGCATCTGATCGAAAGTCCCAGCGGTATAGAGGGACAGATCCCACGCCACAGGTCCCGCGATCTTAGTGCCTCGTTCATCATAGGCTTGGAGGTAGCTAACCACTGGTGCCGTATCAACCCCGGCAAGATCATCGGACCGTAGCACCATCACATCGAGCGTGATGCCAGAATGCTGCGCGACCATATCCGTGGGTGCACGCCACACGTTCCCGTCGCGTTTAAGTTCAACTGTCTGGGTTCCTGTTTTGCCTACAAATGTTAACATGCGGGTGGTATCATCAATGATACCCAAGCCCGATGTTCCGGATGATCCTTGTGGCCCAAGGTTCCATTCCTCGGGCGCTTCGATCACGAAATCGCCTTCTGCAAAGTCAGTCCCTTGATCATGGGCAACTTGAAATCTGGCCAATGGCACGTTCATCGCATCATTGCGGGCCATCAAGACCCAATTACCGTGCAACTCTCCCACGGGGGGCAGCGGTCCCTCTTCGCCGCCCATCGCCTCGGCTTCCTCTGCAAGACCGTCGGGGTCCGCGACTGGAAGCGGCACGCCGACGGCGATCATCCCCATTGAGGTGGTCTGGAATTCAAAATTGTTCACATATTCAGAGATGTAGACCAATTCATACAGGCCCGGCTCTGTCGGAGCAGGCAGCTTGAAACCGTCTTTTGTTGCAAGGGATGAAACCCGATGTCTACTGACCGCATCTTCGCCCTGCATAAAACGAAACTGGTCGAAAGTGTCTGATGACCCTGCCCAATAAGCATCCAACATGCCACCGGCTTCAACCGCGCGCGTGCCTTGCCAGACCGGATCAATTCCGGATGCAAAGCTGATCGGGATACGCGCGTATTGCGTGCCGTCCGTTCCGGTGGGCACAAGATCGTAATCACCCGGCACAACATCGGACGGAATTTCAGCCTCGATATATATGCCGGCAGTGGGCGACAGATTATCAATCTTCACACCCTGCGCCGGATCGGTGCTGCCGGACGGATAAAGGTAAAGCGGATAAAAACTGCCGCGATCAACGCCTGTCGTGTTTTTGATAAGGATCATATTTGAGCGCTTGTTGTCCAGAACAGGGAACTGGCCCACGCGCCAGAGCACATAGTCGGCCTCTGCGCCTGAAACTGCGAGATCGATGAATTCGGTCTGGTCCGTCACGTCGACCAGCATTTCGTCTGACACGCCCAAACCTTCGACACGTAAGGTGATTTCGCCGAATGGCATTTCGATCAACAAACCGGGGTGGGCGGCAGTGTCGTCGGTCAATGTGCCCAGTTCAATGTCATTGCCGTAAATCGTGATCTCGTCCGGTAAGGATAGCGCCATAGAGTCCATTTTGACCCTGAGCGTCACGGTCTGGAAATCCTGCCCGCGCAATTCTTCTGGAGCTTCAACGGCGGTGGCCTGCACGACACCGTCCATCGCCTCTGACAACTCGCGCGCGTCTGCGGCATCAAAATACTGCCCGCCTGTCGCATTCGCGAGGCACTGAAGCTGCGCTTTGTCACCTTCCGCGATATCAAATCCGATGACATGTGCTGTAAAATCAAGCCCAAGCGCTTCGAGTTGGGCGCCAACCGCACAAGGGTCAGCATCACAGGTTTCCACCCCATCCGACAATAGCACTACCGTCGCTGCCTCTTCGGTAAACTTTAGAACCTCAGCCGCTTGGCGGACCGCATCAGACAAGGGGGTTTTGCCTTTGGGTGACATGCCCGCAACCAAGGCGGCAATATCTGCGCCGTCACCAGGCACGGCAAGGGTTTCAATATCGGCACAATTACCGCGTTCGCGGTGGCCATAAGCGATCAATCCCGCTTGCGTGTTGTTCGCCTGCCAATCCTCCAGAAGCCCATCAAACGCATTACGCGCGATTTCGACTTTCGCAACACCGTCGACCTGTCCCCACATGGACCCCGACATATCAAACACAACCATGACATCGCGGTCCGTGGTTTGAGCAGCACCCATTCCCGTCGTAGAAAGCAAAATAAGCAGCGGTAAAAGGAAACGCATAGAAAATCCTATCGTAAGTAGGGCACAGGCCAGTGTTCGAGCGATCGTCAATAGAGTGGAACAACCCGTGGCCGTTTACACAAGGTAAGGAAATCCTTATGTTTCAGATAAGGAGAGCCTATGTCACTAATCCGATCGCTCGCAGATACGATGGACACGGGCTGTTCATCATCGCAGGTATGGGACGCGGCAATTGAATGTTTGCCGCAATTGACCTTTCACAGCGCGACACACCTTTGATTTTAACGAATGCTTGTGATGTCTGGGCCGAGGGATATCGCCATGCTGTTTAGGCAGGTTTAGACCCGTTTGCACGAAACTGCCTGACGGGAACTACAACACAAATGACCGGCATCAGGCATTTGGAGGACCATGAGCACCTGACACAAGCCGAACTGGACCAAATCGCGCAGGGCAGTGCGTCACTGGACATCCGCACCGGCATGTCCGTGACTATCCGGCCCGACGCACATGGGGCTGGCGTTGGCCTGAATTTGATGACGGACTATAATAGGGCCGATTTTCCCCAAGTGCGCGCCGAGTACGAAGACACTTGGCGGGCGTGGTGCCAGTTGCTTTATGCGGGTTTGAGCGCACAATCTCCGAATGCCCAACCACTGACTTTGACGCGAAAACAACGTGAATGCCTTGCGTATTTTTCTGACGGCCTCAGAACGTCCGAAGTGGCTTACAAGATGGGACTGTCCGAAGGCACATTTTAAACTGGGAAGCGACTTTTCCTCTATCTACTGGAAAATCAGGAGAACAGTTTATGAAACGGACAGAGTTAAATCTGCGATATATCGTTTCGTGTGACACGCGATTTTGCTCTTCATCAGGGTATCTTCGTTTGAGCCAGCCTGCAATTTGCTGCGGCGACCATTTCCGTCGCAGCTTGCGCGCTATCAACTGGCACAATGGATCATTGAATGAGAGCTGACACAACTTGGGCCGTGTTGCGCAGTCCCAAGCGCGCTGGTCTGAGTGGGTCGCGCGATAGGCTTGGCGTCCGCCATTTCTGCGAACCTCTCGGCTGATTGTCGAAGGCGACCGGTTCAGGTGTTGCGCGATTGAACGAAATGACTGTTCGGCGACAAGCCCTCGGGAAACGTCTTCCCGTTCAATAAGGCTCAAAGCACATCTTGACCGTGTACGATCAGCAGGTCGGATCCCACCAGTTCGCGCCAAATGAGGGAAGATCGAAGAAGACGCACGATTGAAGTGACGGCCAATCGACCCCATTGAATCGCCGCGTTGCCACCGATCCCACATCTCGGATTTCTGCTGGTCCGTATAAAACGTACGTGTGCGATACTTCATTATAAACACTCCATCTTTCCATAAAGATTAAAGTGTTGCGTCGACCCTTTGAAACCGCACCTTGAAGAGGCCGAAGCTGTGGACCGCATCATGCGGTCTTATAAAAAACTAAACCCAGAACTTCTAAACGTGAAACGTCTAGGAGCCTTGCCTGCCAAACTTAGGCGTTAGCCATTTTGTGCCAAAAACGAGCCAGACTGTGTGGAAACTCTCCGTTCGAAGAATGTTGGCGGTTTTCGCTAATTTTGTCTGATTGAGGATTCCTTGCGGGGTACAGAAAAGAGGTGGTCGCATGATTTCGGGCCAGTAGTTAAGGTGGATCAACTTGTGAAAGTGAAGTGGTCCTGCTTTTTCGGACAGTTTTGGGTGTTGGGCTTTCGACGCTGAACAAATGGGTTCAACAGCATCAACACGATAGCGACGGCCCTTTGCGGACATTAACCGGTGATCTGGATTGCTGCGGTGCGACCCGTGAGACCGGACATTCGCTGCGCTTGCAATATCGAGGGGCGAACTCACAGAATGCGGAAGAAGCAGCTCTTCGGTGCACCAATTAAAGAGGAAATTCGGCTTTCACGACCAAGCCAGTTTCTTCCCAGTGAAGCTCAATTGAGCCGTTAGCAGCCGCAATCAAATTCTGGATGAGTTTGGAACCGCTACTTCGTTTTGGCGTGAAAACTTTTGGGCCACCCGTTTCAGACCACTGGAAAATAAACTTGCTACTATCGTCTGTTTTTCTAATCTCCCAACCGACATTGATCAGGCCCTTCTCGGCACCTAGTGAACCATGCTTTACTGAATTAGTGGCTAATTCGTGCAGACTAAGGGCAACACAAGAAAGCAAATGACCGGGAAGAACAAAGTCGAGTCCGTTGAGGTGAAACTGTTGTGTACCTTTCGGTGCATAAGCGGCCAAGATCGTTTGTGCTAGTTTCTCGAAAGTCAGGTTCTGGCCTTCTGACCCACCGATCGTCTCAAAATGTGCATCACTTAACGCTCTGAGCCGTTCATCCACGATCGCAGCAAGTGCTTTGGCATCACCTTCCTCACGCGCCGTCATGCGGATGACAACACTCATCACATTAACAATATTGCGCAGTCTGTGGATGAGCTCGTCATCAGCAAGCTTGCGAGCCTTACGTTCCGCATTCCGCTTTTCTGTAACGTCGAGTTGGGAACCGAAGTAGAACACCAATTTGCCGTCGTTATCAAGAATTGGGCCGATTTGAAGAGCGTTTACAAAGCTGGTTCCGTCTTTTCGATAATTGATTATTTCTACCGTTTCGACCCGTTGTTCGTTGATTGCTGACCGTACTGCGTTGACGCTGTCTACTGTCGTTTCTGGCCCTTGCAACATCCTGCATGTCCGTCGTCAGGGTTTTTGGCACCAAAGGCGGCCTAGACTAAGAGAGAGTTCGGCTCATCTGGTTGGTTGCATTATGCGGCGTGTTGTCTGTGATGCAAGCGTCGCGTTTCGAGCGTCTTACGTTTGATCCTTTCCCGTTGCTGTAGAATGGCTTTGTCGCGTCCGAAGTATACGTCGGCGGGTGTAACGTTGTTCAGGCTCTCGTGGTAACGCTGGTGATTGTAGTGGTCTACGAAGGCTTCGATCTGAGCCTCAAGATCGCCGGGTAGGAAGTAGTTTTCCAGCAGGATGCGGTTCTTCAAGGTCTGATGCCACCGCTCGATCTTGCCCTGCGTTTGAGGATGATAGGGCGCGCCACGGCTGTGCTTCATATCCTTGTCTTTCAACCATTCCGCCAGCTCCCCCGAGACGTAGCTGGAGCCGTTATCACTCAGCAGGCGAGGTTTGTGGACGACATGAACTTGGTCACATCCCGACGCTGCCAAAGCCAAGTCCAATGTGTCCGTCACGTCTTGGGTTCTCATGTTGGTGCAAAGTTTCCACGAGATTATATATCGGCTGTAGTCATCGAGGATCGTGCTGAGATAAAACCAGCCCCATCCGATGATCTTCAGATATGTGAAGTCCGTCTGCCACAACTGATTGATGCCCGTGGTTTTGTCTTTGAACTCGCTCGCCGCCTTTATAACGATAAACGCTGGGCTGGTGATCAGATCGTGCGCCTTCAAAATCCGATACGTCGAAGCCTCTGATACGAAATAGCTTTCTCGATCCGTGAACGTCACGGCCAGTTCACGTGGCGACAACTCGGTTTCTTTCAGCGCCAACTTCACGACCTTGCGCCGCACCTCGTCAGGAATGCGGTTCCAGACGTGTTTGGGCTTCGGCGATTGATCCTGCAGTCCAACTTCGCCACGCCGCAAATATCGATCATACCAACGGTAGAATGTGGTGCGGGGAATGCCCAGCTTTGCCAACGTGAGCCGTGCTGACAGGTGGCTTTCCTCGACCAGCCGGATGATCTCCAGTTTCTCAGATGCAGGATATCTCATTCGTGGTTGCCCCCATCGCCCAGCATGCTTTTTTTAAGCAAACGGAGTTCGAGCGTTTGTTCCGCCACAACTTCCTTGAGATCATGGGCCTCACGGCGCAGATCCTTCACCTCGTCAGTGTTCGCCGCACGTGCCGTATCGCCCGCAAGGCGCCGCTTTCCGGCTTCCATGAAGTCCTTGGACCATTTGTAGTAAATGCCCTGAGAGATACCCTCACGGCGGCACAGCTCTGCAATGCTGTCTTCACCACGCAGACCATCCAGAACGATCCTGATCTTCTCTTCGGATGAGTAATGCTTGCGCGTGGCGCGTTTGATGTCTTTGACGATCTTCTCGCCAGGGCTCGTCGTTGTTTGTCTCATCTTCCACTCCTCAGTGGTGACGATGAGCCAGAAACACTCTCTTATCAAATAACGCTATTTGGTCCCATAGGCGCTGACGTCAGACACATCAAGAACAGCGCACAGAATTCATGATGCACTAGAAGCCGAATACGGTCGGGAGTTTCTGAACCTCTCAAGCTTGCAGCGAGCCACATTACTCAAGGCTTTACTGGTACATCCAGCAGTTTGGGATAAGCAGACTGCAGCACTTATCAAACAGACTGTCGGGCCAACGGATGGAAGGCAACACGTAAAGCAAAAAGACAATATTCGACGGTTTCTTGGCTATGGCTCATACGACTTGGACAAAGCGGTGTCCTGTGCATCTGATAGAGCAACTTTCTGGGCGACTAGCGAGGTAGGCCCAGAGCAGGTTGTGCCAATCTCAGTACCAATTCCTTTAGCATATGGTGGGAGGCCCCAGTTGCATTCTATCTCAGCAACACTGGCATGGATGACGCCGGTCAACGCTGGACGTCAAGGTTACCGCGGTGTGCGTCTCAAGTTAACAGAACCAGCTTGGCTTGGAGTAATGGCTCTAAGCGGATGTTCTGATCAACCAGATCAAAATCAAATGAACCGAGGGACAATTGCCTCACGTCGTTGGTCAGGCGATAGCGCAGCCGTTGTGGGTGAGAATGACACTGTCGACTTTGAGGTTTCACGGATGCCGGATACGGGAATGGAGGCTGAAGGGCGAGTTACGTTCGCTTTGGCCGTCACAATTTCTATGCCTAGCGTAAATGAAATTTACGAACAGGTTAAAGACAGGGTTCGGCCGGATCTGCGACAGCGTCTCTAATTTGTTGGCAGCTCTGTTTGGAATTATTTATCTCAAATAATCGGCGTTTTGCCGGATGCAAATGTCAGCTACTTTTGCAAAACGCTCATCTTTCGCACTTGCAGCGAATGTCTGGAATCCGCCCTCAGAACCACTTCGCTGGAAACCTCAGCAATAGCCGGTCAAGTTCAGCGTTTTGTTCTGGCTCCAAGTCGGACCTTAGCTCCTGAAAGGTTGGGTCCCTACGCGCTGGATGATAGCGATGCCATCCACCATTAACCGGGTTGCCCGATCCCACTCTGCGATCACGAACACGTCCCCTGCCCCCAGTGCATCAATAGCGCTCTCAAGTTGCGGACGGTTTTTCACGGTCTTTGCAGACGCCTTTTCGCGGAAAATGCGATCTACGCCATCTCCTCTCAACGCTCCAATCTGGCGGTCGAGGGATTGAGCTTGTGTTGAAACTCTGGCGTATCCAATTTGCATGTCAGATCAGTATCAGATCGGCGCGAGACCCGCACCGGAATAATGCACCACTCCCTGCCTTTGATTTGCTGGGTAATTTTCTGTGGTGCATAAGTTATGACTTTCGATCCAATGAGGAAGACCGGTCGTTCGGTCATTGCGCAGCGAAGGCGTCGAAAGAGCCCACACCGGACCTGTTGATTTTGAGCTGCGTGCGCTCGCAGCTCAAAAAAATGCTGCACATGCGTTGATTTATTCGTCGAAACGTAGCAGATATTTCGTTCATTAGCCGCGGCACCCCTGAAATTCCGCTTTGCTGGCAATACTGTTGTCAGACACATTCGGAATCTTGAGCGGTATCTTATCAAAGCACGGTTTTACATGCGAAAAGGTGGCATGAAAATTAGGTTGCCATTTCTGAAATCAAAAGCACAACAGTGTCATTGGGTTTCAAGACGCGGAAGGACCGCCTCGAACCTCCCTGAAATGCTGATGCTACGACTAAGATCAGGTTCGTCCTGATCAGCCGCTTCGTAATACGCAGTTGTGCTGAATTGACCAGTCACATTGGCGCTGGTCTCTGTTTCGACGTAGCTTTCGACGCTTATCGTTGATCCATCCTGCGATAGGTTCGCGACCCAACCCCATTCTTCGCCGCCCTCGGCGTAAAAGAGAACCCCAGAGAAAAATAGATCTACCTCTGTAGGTTCCCCCGAAACGCGGTGAAAAATAGTGAGCATTAAGGGGATCTCGCTCGTCTCTTCTGTGGTCCAAAGGACCAAAGAAACGATACCTGAAAATTCGTCTGATTGCGGGGCAAACGCGGATATCGCGTCGGCGTCATCCATACCCAATGCCTCATCTGCATTGCTAACGATCGTGAACACAAAATCTTTACCGTCAATCTGCGTGATTATCTGCCCAGACGCCTCTTGCGCAGTAGAAAAGCTTGGCAGCATCAGGCCAAAGAAGGCTGCAGCAATGGCTCTCATAAAAATGTGCATCTTATTGTCCTTCATGCGATTATATTTGGCCGACTTGATGGATGGCCGCTTTGGCCAGTCTTCAACAATACAGGTCGTTTTATTTGGTAAAAACGCCGAAAAAGCTGATTAGCGTGTCAATCTGCGGATCGTCAGCAAGCGCGTTTCCACATGTTTTCAGTTGCGTTTTTTGCCCGTCGCGCGTGATTTCAAATATGTAATCTTCGCCGTCACTATATGATGGGCAAGTCCCAGTGAACACAGAGCTTTCGAGTGATTGCAAGCGTTCGGAGGTTAGAAGTTGGGTCAAAGTCAAGTAATCTTGAGCACTCATTACTCCAGTTTTTTGCTTAGCTTCACCGTCAAAAATCCCAGGTTGGGTGTAGGAGATTGTCCCATCGGGGGACAGCGTGTAAAATGCGCAGGCTTTCATCACCTCACATCCGCCCTGCATCTTGGCGCTAATTTCAAAGGTCGCTGTGGCCATTTGTGCTGCTAGCTGGATATTTGAAAATCCAAATGCCACTGCCGTTGAAAAGATCATTCCAAGAAATCTGTTCATTGTAGGCCCCTTAATTTATTTTAAGTGCCATAATTAAAGCCCGTTAAACGTATCAAAATTTGATTTGAAGTTTGGCGCGATCCATGCGGGCATGCCGTCAGCAAATACCGCGCTCCAGTGACCGCCAGCAGCGGCACAGCTATCGGTTTCGCTATCGGTGAACGCACTTGTTAGAACCAAGGCTTCTGCGCCACCACTGCAAAACCGTGCAATCGCGGCTGCGCGGCTGTCTGGTACTGGCTGCATAATCAGGCCCTTTTTGGCCAATAGTGGAATTAACTTATCAACACTTGCAGCCTCGCCCGCCAGCCGTGGCATACCCGTTTCAGGTATCGCCACTACCAACGTTTCGTTTTCTGTTACACATGCGGCCAAAACTCCAGCGCAAAAGAGAGATGTTATACGTTTTGCAAATTTAGTCATTTTATACTCACTCTACTTTGTTAAAACGTCTGGTTTGAACGGTTGAATTGACGCCAAACGCGGCTAATCGCAGCGCGCATAATGATCGCCCCACATCTCATCCATCCTTGCAAGCCCGCCGTCTTGGGTCTGCATCAGAATAAAACGCGTGCTCCATGTTTCACCTTCGCCCTGACATGCCGCATCATAAATGGTCGTTCTGTCAAGACCGGGAATGGATTGCGGATTTGAAATATCGCAAGACGATTCATAAAGAGCGAGATGGTTACCCGTGACTTCAATGCGCTGGTCGCTGATCGGGACAGAGCAGTCGTAAGCATCATATATGCCGTCTGCGATTGCCGTGGATTGCGCACCTGCACCCATCGGGGCACACAGAGTGCATATGAACAGAATTCCAAACTGGCGCATCATTATTGCTCCATCAAATAGTTTGCGATTTGCAACGCAGTTGACTTTGGGTCGTCAATACTGCGCGCATCGACATTTACGTGGATCACCAAAAAATCCTCGCTCATTAACGAAAGCTGGCGTCGATTTGCCGACCAGATTGCGACGATACCCATATCTTCGACGGGCTGTGCGTCTGGTGTCACAGAGACCACCCGCTCAAAATCCTCGATGCTGCGTGCCTGCGCAAACACGGTCAACAGTTTTTCACCGTCGGGCCTGCCACCCATTTTGATCCGCGTTTCGTCATCGCTATCAAAGGTGCCCCAAACATAGGTGCAGGTCGGATAGGATTTTTTCTCGCATTCTGCTAGCTTGAGAATATCATCGTTGCCGAATGAAACCAGCGTGCGCAGGTCGTCCTCTGGGATCAATTTGCGTTCACTATCGGCGATAGCTGGTGCCGCAATTGACAAAAGGCCAGCAAGCCAAATTACCGTCGTTATTCTAGAAAACCCAAGCATCATATTTTATACCTTCTATCGAGTTCAGCTATTTTTAGAAATTTGTTGTGCCCGTCGAATTCCCAAAGCTCCAGCAATCAAACCTGAAAAGAATAGCCCAGCCGCCGCCATCAATGCGAGGCCAAAGTTTGTGTTCATGTTTGTTAGATCAGCGACATTGATTGACGGATCGGTTAGGATGTAGCGCACAGTGATTTCTGCACCCTCACTGACACTGTCATAGAGCGTTTTGCTTACGTCCTGCATGCCTGTGACATATGGGGCGTTGGGTATCGCAAAGCTATAGCTTAGACTGTAATGGACTGTTGACCCGGATCCAGATTTCGTTTGACTTTGTTTTTTATGCGTCACAATGCCAATCGCATCGACACCATCATTCGCCATTTCCGCCGCACTCTGATTTTCCGAAAATTTGAATCCAGCAAGTGCAATCCCCGCGATTATCATAAGCGCGTATATCCAGCCTTTGTCGCGCAAGAAATGCCCCACAGCGGATTGATTTTGCTTACTCACTTTAAGCTCCCTACACAGTTTCTGACGAGCCTAGCGCGTCATTGTCACCGAGCGTCAACTTTTCACCGAAACGCCGTTTACAATGCTCGAGGTATGAAAAATACCATAGATCGACGTAGCTCTAAGGATCATTAATCGCAGCGTAAAATCCATTGTCACACCGTTCATTGTCACCTGCGAATGACCGATCAAACGCGCAAGATCATCAACCTTGCAGCCCATCATCGATTCAACATCCGATGATGATAACAGCGGCGCAGGAATGCCATCCGCCTTTGCATGGGCTTCAAAGCTCCATGGTGGTTCATCCGCCCAAACGAACTCACGGGGCCTGTGCCTCGGGGTGGGTGCCAATGAGGCGGCCATCAGAGGTCATCTCAATCTGCATTGTTTCAACGTCGCTACTTGCCGGGAAGGGCATCGTTGTCGGGCCTGCAATAACAAAGCCCGCGTGATGAACGATTTGCCAAGACCCCACAATCGTCCCGTCAACCTGCGCCCAAGCGTCTGGGGTCCCATAGTCGCAAGCAACATCAGGCGCGGAATAGGAAGGAAATGCTAGGCAAAGAAGGGGCAGAACAAGGGCAATGCTGGGCTTGAAACACATTTTAAATACTCCTTAAGCGATAAGAAATGGAGTCTATAACGGTTAGCCTAACACGCAGTTTTAGAAATGCGTCATAGAAAATCGTGACCTTGAAAATCTGAGTGTCGGGATCTGAATAATTTGTTGGCAGACTGACGGGTTGGTCGCTACGCTTTGATAAGGCCACCTGTTTAGGCGCAACTATCTCACCATTCACTGATTGGAACGCCAATGCCATTTTCATCCTTTCACAAAGCTGTCTTTGCTGCTGCACTTTCCATCGCGCCGACGGTGTCATTTGCACAAGACGTTTTTGGCAATATCACTGCCACACTCAACGGTGAAGAACGCACGTGGTTTTTGACCGCACAGGACAACGAAAGCCAATCCTTTGGCTTGTCGATAGCCGTTGCGAATTTGCAGTCGTTTCAGCTTTGGGGTCAACCAAGCGAAGATACTGTCAAAATTTCCGAAGATAGCCTTTTGTTCAGTTTCGAGGTTATGTCTGTTGGTGGCCAATTGATCCCGCTTAACGCTGGAGTGATGTATTTGTCAGACGCATGGAAATCTGGCTGGATGGCAAGCGAGTCGGAGGATGAGGCCAACGATATAGCCCTTTTCCTCACAACATTTGAAGAGCGTGACGACGGGTTCTTCGTTGAAGGCAGTTTTGAAGCGGCTGCCCATTATCGCGAGCCGCTTGCAGGCGGGGAATTTGACCCAGCGCGGACGATGCAAATCAACGGCAGTTTTAGCGCATTGTTGCCCGCGTATATTTTGCAGGAACAATAGCGTTCATGATAGCGCCCCCTTCGCCATAAGCGTGGGGGCACCCAATTCCACTTTGATCACCCTATTTAGCAAGGTCAATCAGCAACTCCGTTTCAGGTTCAACGTCGATTGTGGTTGCCCGTCAACGATCAACGTGTACCGCCTTGCAGGCAACGTCACCGCATCCCCCGAAACTGTGCCAGATACGGCAACCCCGTCAGCGGCGATTGCGCGGTATTTGGTTTATCTCGGATTTCAATGACTGCTTCGGTGATGTGCGCTGCATCGCGGCAAGAAATTTGCTGCGACTGCAAGGAAATGCTGCGTGAGCAAATGCTGCGCCGGCAAAAGTCGGCTTCGTCCGCGACTTTCGAGTTAATGCTATGCGCAGCGAAAGGGCGCTTTAGGTTCCACCATTTTCTACCCGCTTGAATGGCTGCTCTGGTGAAGCTTGCTGCACTGCAAAATCCATCCCGCTGCAACTGCAAGCAAATGCTGCGTCAGCAACATGCTCAAACGTCAATGTCGGGAAAGTCCGCGACTTGATCCTTGGCATAGCCAACGATGAAGGTCTGGTCTGGGGCAGAAATGCTTGACGTTTGGGTTAGTATTGCGTGACGCGGCACGTTGACAGGATTCAAAAAAATTTGGCCATCGAGTCAAAGATGCGCGACGTTCCTCACTATGACACAAGTCCTCGTCATTATTGACGCGGCAAATTAAGTAAGCGTGTGTATGTCTCTATGGCCATTTTTGTCTCAGAACGGGTGGCCGTCGCTGCGTTGTTTAGATGTCTGACGTCAGCGCCTATGGGACCAAATAGCGTTATTTGATAAGAGAGTGTTTCTGGCTCATCGTCACCACTGAGGAGTGGAAGATGAGACAAACAACGACGAGCCCTGGCGAGAAGATCGTCAAAGACATCAAACGCGCCACGCGCAAGCATTACTCATCCGAAGAGAAGATCAGGATCGTTCTGGATGGTCTGCGTGGTGAAGACAGCATTGCAGAGCTGTGCCGCCGTGAGGGTATCTCTCAGGGCATTTACTACAAATGGTCCAAGGACTTCATGGAAGCCGGAAAGCGGCGCCTTGCGGGCGATACGGCACGTGCGGCGAACACTGACGAGGTGAAGGATCTGCGCCGTGAGGCCCATGATCTCAAGGAAGTTGTGGCGGAACAAACGCTCGAACTCCGTTTGCTTAAAAAAAGCATGCTGGGCGATGGGGGCAACCACGAATGAGATATCCTGCATCTGAGAAACTGGAGATCATCCGGCTGGTCGAGGAAAGCCACCTGTCAGCACGGCTCACGTTGGCAAAGCTGGGCATTCCCCGCACCACATTCTACCGTTGGTATGATCGATATTTGCGGCGTGGCGAAGTTGGACTGCAGGATCAATCGCCGAAGCCCAAACACGTCTGGAACCGCATTCCTGACGAGGTGCGGCGCAAGGTCGTGAAGTTGGCGCTGAAAGAAACCGAGTTGTCGCCACGTGAACTGGCCGTGACGTTCACGGATCGAGAAAGCTATTTCGTATCAGAGGCTTCGACGTATCGGATTTTGAAGGCGCACGATCTGATCACCAGCCCAGCGTTTATCGTTATAAAGGCGGCGAGCGAGTTCAAAGACAAAACCACGGGCATCAATCAGTTGTGGCAGACGGACTTCACATATCTGAAGATCATCGGATGGGGCTGGTTTTATCTCAGCACGATCCTCGATGACTACAGCCGATATATAATCTCGTGGAAACTTTGCACCAACATGAGAACCCAAGACGTGACGGACACATTGGACTTGGCTTTGGCAGCGTCGGGATGTGACCAAGTTCATGTCGTCCACAAACCTCGCCTGCTGAGTGATAACGGCTCCAGCTACGTCTCGGGGGAGCTGGCGGAATGGTTGAAAGACAAGGATATGAAGCACAGCCGTGGCGCGCCCTATCATCCTCAAACGCAGGGCAAGATCGAGCGGTGGCATCAGACCTTGAAGAACAGAGGTGGTCGCGGATTTTAGGACCAGTTGTTAAGGTGGATCGCATGATGAAAGAAGTGATCCCAAATGACAAAACGAAAGAACCATTCGCCCGATTTCAAAGCCAAGGTTGCGCTTGAAGCAATCCGCGAGGAGATGTCGATGGCGGAGCTGTCCAAAAAATATGGCGTTCATCCGACCCAGATAGGGACTTAGAAACGGGCGGCGATAGAGAATATGGCGACGGCATTTACGCGCAAAGGTTCAGCGCCCGATGGGGTAAGTGCCGTTGACGTCGACAAGCTGCATTCCAAGATCGGTCAGCTTGTTGTGGAGCGAGTTTTTTTGGCGGATGCCTCGCAGCGCCTAACGGCCTCGGGATGCGAGGCAAAAAATGGTGAGCCGAGATCATAAGTTAAGCATGCGTAAACAGTGCGAACTATTGCAGTTGTCGCGTTCGCGGCTTTACTACCAGCCCGTCGGCGAGAGCGCTGAGAACCTGCAGTTCATGGAAATCATCGACAAACAGTTCCTGGAAACGCCTTGGTATGGATCGCGTCAGATGGCCCGGTACATGAAGCGCAACAATCACCAATGTGGCCGCCACCGGATCCGGCGCTTGATGCGGCTTATGCGTCTGGTTCCGATCTATCAGGAGCCCAACACAAGTAAAAAGCATCCGTATCACAAGATCTGGCCTTACTTGCTGAGGAATGCGGCAATCGACCGCCCAAATCAGGTTTGGTGCGCAGATATTACCTACATACCGATGCGACGCGGCTTCCTGTATCTCGTGGCGATCATGGATTGGCACAGCCACAAAGTGCTTTCGTGGCGGCTGTCCAACAGTATGGATGCAGACTTTTGCGTCGAGGCTTTGAAAGAGGCGCTCGCCAAGCACGGCACGCCGGAAATCTTCAACATCGATCAGGGCAGCCAATTTACCAGCGGCGCTTGGATCGACGTGCTGGTCGACGCAGACATCAAGATTAGCATGGACGGAAAAGGCGCATGGCGCGACAATCGCATGATCGAAAGGCTCTGGCGATCGTTGAAGTATGAATGCGTCTATTTGAATGCCTTTGAGACAGGTTCAGAAATGCGGGCTGGGATCGGCAAATGGCTGACGTATTACAACTCTGAGCGCCCGCATTCGACTCACGGCATATTGACCCCAGATGAGGCCTATGTCAGCAAAACCGAACCAATGAGATTAGCAGCCTAAATAAAACCCAGATCCACCTTAACAAGGCTGCAAACTGGTCTAAAATCTAGGACCACCTCTAGTGGGTTTATCACACCTGACATCAGACCCCAAAACCACGGGACAGCTCGTTTTTCGATGGCAACAGTTCTTGACATCGCAACTTCTGTAAAGATTTTCACATCCAAGACGCTGCGTTATGATTGGATGGTATTCAGCGAGACCCGAATGTTCGGACAAGTTCAAATATCATTCAATAGTGGAGAGCCTCCACCATTCAAACCTCACTACCTGAATTCTGAAAGGTAGCCATTGGTTCGCGGCGCAGCATTTGCCCCTTTGGGCTAATTCTGTTGAAAAACTCTTCTTGATTTGGAAATTGGATCCTTTTTCAATACCAATAATATTGGGAAAAATTACCCGTGACGCTTATCGATCAACTTTGCGCTAATCTCAACTTAAGTACGAATTTTAACTGCCGAAAAACCTCCGCGACATCTTCGAACTTTTACGCCACAGCACAGATATTTGGTCGTTCGACACGCCATTGCGATTTTCCACCAATCTCACTGGTAACAATCGTTGTCGGGTTGCATCCAGTGAATGAAGATAAATTCAATCATTGACAATAATTTCACTGACTGCAATAAATATCAAATACTGCAAGAATATTCGGCATTGCCGTAGACCCGCGCAGTTATGGGAGAACGGAAAACTAAAAAACTTGTCCGACTTGGGAGAGAGACATGCTTACTAAAAGAAAATTCATCGCCGCTTCGCTGCTTGCGACGGCTTTATCAACCACAGCAGCCTTAGCTGATGATGGAAAGCGGATTGCGTTCTTCGTGTCCGACCTTTCAAACGTATTTCACCAGTCGCAGGCGGCAGAAGCACAGCGATATGGCGCTGAGAAATATGGCGCGGAAGTTATCGTTTTTGACGGTCAGGCCGATTCTTCCGTAATGACGCAGAACGTCGATCAGGTTCTCGCTGGCGGTTTTGATGGCGCGACTTTGCACATCTGGGACGCTGAAGCCGCAACTCCGGGGATCAATGATGCGTTGAACGAGGGCGTTGTGATGACGTCGTTCTTCAACCCCCTCGGCGATACCGGTATTCCGACAGCCCGCAGCAACGAGGCCGAGGTTTCGTTCGAGATGGGAGCGCAGATGGCGACAGCATGGATGGAAGCCCATCCCGACAAGCCGATTGTCATGGTGCAGCTTGGCTGGCCAAACCACACGGAAGTGAACTCCGGTCGTACCGTTCCGTTTGTTGAGGGTGTGATGTCCGTGGCTCCGGATGCTGAAAACCTTGGCGCTCTGGATGCGGATCAGGGCCAGGAAGCCGCCAAGCAGATCATCGTCGATCTTCTGACACAGCGTCCTGAAGTTAACGTTATCTACTCCGAAGCTTCTAACCTCACAGTCGGCACCATGGCTGGCTTGAACCAGCTGGGTCGCGGCGTATTTGCCGATGGCAAACCCCTTACAGAAATCGTTGCCAGCGTTGATTTCGACACCGTCGAATTCGATCAGGTCTATGACCCGAACTCCAGCCTCAAGGTGTCTATGGGTCTGCCTCCGGTGGACACGGCGCGTGGGCGCGTTGATTTGATCATGGATGTGATCCACGGCGACGTCGCACCAACTTCTGATCCCGCCGAGGAATTCTTCTACAAAGCCTATACGATTTCCTATTGGTCGATGCCTCAGGAAGACGCCAAGGCGTGGCTTGTTACCCAGTTCGGCAACTAACTGAACATGGGCTGGTGGCCTTTAACGTCGGGCATGTCCTGACACAAAGGCCACCAGCCTCTCGGTGCACCACCTTAGACAACTAAATGGGAGTTCAAATTGTCTGGTCATTCACAAGCACATGTTCTGTCAGTCAGCGGATTGACGAAGGATTATCCCGGCGTTCGGGCTGTCGATAACGTGAGCTTCGCGATCGAGCGCGGTGCATTGCCTCATGGGAGAGAACGGGGCAGGAAAATCTACATTGGTCAAAATGCTGACGGGCGCGCTGAAACCCACATGCGGCACGATGGAAGTGAACGGGCAGGTGTATAGCCCGTGCAGTACCCAAGATGCCCGCGACAACGGGATCGCCACGTTGTTTCAGGAACTCCACGTTGTCGATGAATTGACGGTGCTGGAGAACTTGACGCTCGGGATGGAGCAAAGTCGCTTTGGTATTCTGGTGAAATCGGGACTTGAAGATCGTGTGATCAAAACTCTCGCAGCAATTGAGCCATCTATTGATCCGGCCGCACGGGTGTCGTCCCTGAGTGTGGCACAAAAACAGATTATTGAAATTGCGCGCGCCGCTTCCTCCGGTGCAAATGTTATCATTATGGACGAACCCACAGCCGCCTTGTCCGAACGTGAGGTCGAGCGGCTCTTTGGTGTCATCGGCCGTTTACGCGAATCTGGTGTGACGGTCATATATATCTCGCACAAGCTGGAGGAGATTTTCACGCTTGGGGATTCCGTGACCATTCTAAGGGACGGAAAGCATATCAAGACGTGCCCCCTGTCCGAGATTAACGGTCGGCCGCATCTTATCGAACTGATGATTGGCCGCGCAGTCTTGCACGATTACCAGCCGCGCGCTTCGGTGAAAGATGAGGCGGTCTTGGTCGTGGAGGGTTTGAGCAATGCGCTTTTGAAGAACATTTCATTCGACATCAAGAAGGGCGAGATCGTCGGATTTTATGGATTGATCGGAGCGGGAAAGACCGAAATTGCCCGCGCTTTGTTCGGGGCTGACAAAGCGTCCGGTTCGATACGCTTTAAAGGAAAGCCGGTGGGCAATTCACCCAAGAAAGCCATTGCTGCCGGCATTGCCTTGGTCCCCGAAGAGCGCCGGACGCAGGGGCTTTTCACCAGCATGACGATCCGAGAGAATATTCCGGTGATGAACCTTGCACGGGTTTCCAAGAATGGTGTGTTTGATGCAGGCGTCGAAGTTCATGCCGCCGAAGATTATCGCAAACGCCTGAATATAGCAACGCATTCAATCGAAAAGCATGTGGAAAAACTGTCGGGCGGAAACCAGCAAAAGGTTGTGTTTGCCAAATGCCTGTTTTCGGAAGCCGAGCTTTTGTTGCTGGATGAGCCGACGCGCGGTGTCGATGTCGGCGCGAAATCCGAAATCTACGACATCATCCGCAGTCTGGCAGATCAGGGCAATTCTATTGCCGTCTTCTCGTCTGAACTGGAAGAAGTGCTGGGCATTTGCGACCGCGTCTTCTTGTTGTTCGGCGGCTCGCTTGATGACGAAATTCTCAACGGTCCGGATGTGGACGTCGCTCATATCTTGAACGTCGTAACCGGTGGCTGTGAGGGAGTGGTGCAATGACCGACTTAACTGGAACGCAAATTGCAGAATCAAAACCGACACCTAAACGCGCGATGAGCGATGAGATGTTCATCACGATGTTGGTCGCTTGCGCCGCTGTGGCACTTATTATACTGGCGTCGGCATTGGTGCCGAATTTCTTTCAGCCGCTGAATATGCTTAATCTTGTAACGAACAACTGGCCTGTTATCTCGCTCGGGATTGGGGTGACGTTTCTTTTGGTTTCGGGCAATTTCGATTTGTCAGTCGGAGGCATTGTTGCGCTGTCAGGCGTGTTGGCTGTGTGGTTCGCGCAGTCCTCAACGGGCGGTAATCCATTGTCGACCGGATTGGGTATGCCGTATTGGTTGGCCATTGTCTGTGCGCTTATTGGTGCTTTGGGCATTGGCGCTTTGAACGCTTGGTTTGTTGTTCGTCTGCGAATTCCGTCTATTATTGTCACGCTTGGAACGATGATGCTGGCGCGCGGAATTGCGCAGGTCATTACGCAGGGGTCGCAGCGCAACACGAATTTGCCGCCAGAGTTCGGTTCGCTCGGCAACCTCTCGGTGTTTGGTGCATCGGTGAAGTTTCCGGTGATCGTTATGGCAGTCCTACTGCTGGTCGCGATTTTCATCGAGCGCCGTACGGTCTTTGGCCGTCTGACCTATTGGACCGGTGCCAACCCTGTTGCGGCCAAACTGTCCGGCATCGACCGGTCCCGCCATGTCACCTACCTCTACCTCCTCAGTGCCGCAATTGCGGGTGTGGTTGGTATCTTGCTGGCCTCGGAGTTCAAATCCGGTTTCTCGAACAGAGGGATGTTGATGGAGTTTGACGCTTTGGTCATCGCGCTGCTGGGCGGCGTTGCTATCACTGGCGGCTTTGGCTCGGTGATCGGGATGTTCTTCGGAGCAATCATTCTGGCGATTGTGACCTCTGCTGCAACCGGAATGGTGCTGTCGCCGGACTGGCAATATATCCTGAAGGCCATTGCCGTCTTTCTTGCCATTGTGGCGCAAACTTGGGCACTCGCCCGCCGGAACAGGTGAACCAGATGTCCCAGTCATCCTCATTCAACCCGCATCAGAAATCTTTCGGCGCAAAATGTGCGGACTTCCTGCGCGATTATTACATATATTTTGTTCTTATTGCCGTTGTCGCAGCTCTGAGCGTTGCCAACCTTGACCAGTTTGCCCTGTTCGAGCGCGGGAACTTCCTGAACAAGCGCAATGTCATCAATATTCTGCGGATTTCGGCACCCTTACTAACGCTCGCCGGGGCTTTCACGTTGCTGATGGTGTCGGGTTACATCGACCTTTCGGTCGGCTCTACTATGAGCCTGAGCGCCGTTGTCTACGCCATGCTTGCGATCAACGGCGTGCCTTTCCTGCTGGCCTTCGGTCTGACGATGCTTGTCGGAATGGGACTTGGCGCAATCAATGGATTTCTGGTGGTCCGCCTGAAAATCACGCCTGTTATAGCAACACTAATTACGTTGAGCCTGTTCAAAGGTATTGCGCTGCTGATGGTGCAGGACGGTGTGTCTGCGATCAAATCGGTGGGCGATCTGCGTATGCCAAACTGGTTTAATTCATACGGACGTGAGGCCGTGTTGCTTGGTTTGCCGATGGCGTTTTGGGTCGCGGTCGGGGTGACGCTCGCGCTTGTCTTCGCGCAGAACCGCAGCTTGCTAGGAAAATATGCTGCCGCCACAGGTGGCAACCCCACGGCGGCGAATCTGTCTGGGATCAACACGACCAAGGTTGTTTTCAGCATCTACGTTCTGGTTGGGCTGACGGCGGCTTTAGCAGGCATTGCGCGGTCCAGCTTTATGTCTTTGGGCGATCCTCTGTCCGGTGACGGGATGGAATTGAACGCCATTCTTGTTGTCCTGATCGGTGGTACAGCGTTTAGCGGCGGCGAAGGGCGGGTCTTGCGCTCGTTTGTCGGGGCGTTGATCATTATGGCGCTAACAGTGGGCATGTTGACCCTTGTACCCGCGTATTATCAGACCTTGGTGATCGGCGCGGCATTGTTGGGGGCTGCGGCCTCAAACCACCTGATTAGCCGAAAGGAGTTCAAGGCATGAGCACTATTGGACCAGACCCCGAGCTTTATCGGCTGATCGCGCAAATTTTAACACTGCATTACAAAGACGACCTGCTGCAGTCCGAGATTGCCACGAAACTTGGCCTGTCGTCGGCCAAGGTGAACCGGTTGATCAAGCGCGGGCGAGCGCTGGGAATGGTGCAGATTACCATCAATAGCCCGTTCCTGCACCAGTTCGATCTGGAGCGGGAGCTGAGCCAACGTTGGAACCTGAAAAACTGCCTTGTGGTGCCATCCGTTGCGGGCAATCCGGCGATGACGCTGGATAATGTGGGCGATGCGGCAGGGCGGATGTTGGTCTCGATTGTTCGGGACGGAGATACGATCGCCATTTCAGGCGGCAAGGCGCTGAGTTCGATGATCGCGCATCTGTCGGGTGAGCAGGTGTTTGACATTGATGTTGTGCCGATGACCGGCGGGGTGCAGGGGTTGCATTATACCGACGTGAACCACATCGCCACACAACTCGCCGACAAACTGTCCGGACATGCGACGCTGATCCACGCGCCCCTTCATGCGGAAACAGCCGCCGAACGGGATCTTGTGATGTCCGTCAAATCGGTGCGCGATGTCATGGACATGGTGCGGGTCGCCGATGTCGCCCTGTTCGGGATCGGTGCGGTTATTGGCGAAAACTCAACCTATTATGCCGCCCATCCAGTGAGTCAGGCAGAGCGTAAACGCCTTTATAATGCCGGCGTTCGCGGAGAGCTTTTGGGTTATTTGATCGACCAGAACGGGCAACTTTCGCAAGATTCTCTCAATTCACGGCTGGTGGCGCTGCCGCCGCAGGAACTGGCAAAAATTCCGGTGTCCATCGCCGTGGCGTCAGGCCCCGAGAAAGTAGAACCGGTGATCGCCGCATTGAATGGCGGTTACCTTAATTCATTCGTGACGGACGAAGAAACGGCCGCAGCGATCCTAAATCAGAAGGTGCAGAAAATTGCCTAATTCCAATACAGAACAACTAACCCGCGAAATCGGAAAATCCGGAATCATGGCCTCGGCTGTCGGGCTGGGTACATGGGCAATCGGCGGCTGGATGTGGGGCGGCACGGATGAAGCGCGCTCGATCAAGGCGGTTCAGGCGTCTATCGACAACGGCATCACGCTGATCGACACGGCGCCGATGTATGGTGCGGGTGTTTCCGAAGAGATCGTTGGTAAGGCCCTTAAAGGACGTCGCGATAAGGTGGTTCTGGCCACCAAATGCGGCTTGGTCTGGCATACGCAAAAAGGCAACCATTTCTTCGACAATGACGGTGCACCTGTGCATCGCTATCTGGGGAAAGAGTCGATCATCTACGAGGTAGAACAAAGCCTTAAGCGCCTTGGGACCGACGTGATCGACCACTACATCACCCACTGGCAAGACCCGACCACGCCCATTTCAGAAACGATGGAAGCGCTAGAACAGCTGAAAAAAGACGGCAAGATCCGCTCGATCGGGGCAAGCAACACGTCGCCCGAAGACATTCAGGCCTACATTGCTGCCGGCCAGTTGGATGCCGTTCAAGAAGAATATTCGATGATCAAACGCGACATCGAAGAGACGCATATTCCGCCGGTGCAAAAACATAATGTCTCCGTCCTCAGCTATTCGTCGCTCGCACTCGGGTTGCTTGGCGGGAAAATTGGCCCTGATCGCGAATTTGAGGGTGACGACCAACGCAAGGATAACCCCCGATTTTCAATGGCAAACCGCGAAAAGGTTGCGCGTTTGATGGAGGCGATTGATCCGATTGCGCACAATCACAGCGCGACAAAGGCGCAGATCGTCATCGCATGGACGCTGCAACAACCGGGCATCACATTCTCGCTTTGCGGCGCACGGGATGCAGCGCAGGCGAGTGAGAACGCCAAGGCGGGCCTGATCCGGATGGACGCCGACGAGATCGGCAAAATCTCCGCAGCGATGTCATCACATCTGACTGATCTGGACGCTTAATTCGCGTCATATTCGAAACTGTTCAACGTTGGTTCACCACCGACGAAAGGGAAAGCTATGTCCGTCACGCGGCGCACTAAGATGAACGAACTTGACCGCGACGGTTTTTTCGACGTCGTCGTGATGGGCGGCGGCGTCAACGGGATCGGCGTCTATCGCGACCTTGCATTGCAAGGGCTTCGGGTGTTGCTGGTTGAGCGCAATGACTTCGCGTCGGGGTGCAGTGCTGCGCCATCAAGGATGATCCACGGCGGATTGCGCTACCTTGAGAACGGCGAGTTTGATCTGGTGCGTGAGTCTTTGCACGAACGGGATTTGTTGTTGCAAAACGCACCGCACATGGTGCGTCCGATGCCGACATTGATCCCGATTACGTCGGCGTTCTCGGGGCTGTTGAATGGCGCTGCCAGCTTTTTCGGTTGGTCAGGAAAGCCGTCAAACCGTGGGGCATTGCCGATCAAGGCAGGGCTGTCGCTGTACGACTGGGTGACGCGCAAACGTCGTGTCTTGCCGCGACATCAGTTCAATAGTGGTGCGAAAACCCACAAGGACTGGCCGGACCTGATGAGCGAGGCCAAATATTCCGCCGTCTATTATGACGCATGGATCAGCCATCCCGAACGCCTTTGTGTCGAAATGATCAAGGACGTGGCGCAGACGAATGCCGCAAGCATTGCTTTGAATTACGCGGAGATGGTGGTGGAGGACGGGAACCATACGGTTGTGTGTCAGCGCAGCGGCCGTCGTTTTGCCGTGACCGCCAAGGTCATCGTCAATGCAACAGGCGCTTGGCTGGACGCCACCGCATCTGAGTTGGAGAACCACCCTGGTGAACAGATGGTGTCCGGCACGAAGGGGTCGCACTTGGTCATCGACAACGACGCGCTCAAATCCGCGTTGAACGGGCATATGGTCTATTTCGAAAACGCGGACGGGCGTGTCTGTATCGTGTTTCCCTACCTAGGGCATGTGCTGGCCGGATCGACCGATATTCGGGTGGCCGAACCCACACAGGTGCGGTGTGAGGACAGCGAGTTGGACTATATCCTCGCGTCCCTGAGGCTGGTGTTCCCCGAGATCGCGGTCATTCCAGAGGAGGTCGTTTTTAGCTACAGCGGCATCCGTCCGTTACCCACCAGCGACCACGATTTTACGGGCCGCATCTCGCGCGGGCATTTTACCAAGCGCGTGTCAGGCACGCCGCCGCAGTTCTGCATGGTGGGCGGCAAGTGGACGACATTTCGCGCCTTTGCGGAGCAAACAGCAGACGACGTTCTAACAGAGCTGGGACGTACGCGGAGCACCTCTACGCAGGACTTACCCATCGGGGGCGGCAAGGATTTCGCGCAAGTCACTGACGCATTCGCATCGGGGGGCAGCGTTGAGCCAGATCGTGCGCACCATCTGATGGATCACTACGGCAGTCATGCTACTGACGTGCTGGATACTGCCAATCGCACGAAGACGCGCCGCTCGGCACGGGCAACCACTATAGCACAGCGGAAATCGACTGGCTGATAGCGAATGAGTTCGTTGAAACCCTGTCCGATATTGTCCTGCGCCGCACGTCGCTGGCGATTTCCGGTAAGGTTTCGTCCGACGTAATCGCTAAAATTGCCGACCGTTTGCAAAAGGCACATGACCTGACGCCAGACGAAATTTCCCAACAATTCGAAACCCTAAACCTAAACCTTTCAGAATTTCACGGGGTGAGCCCCGACATTCTGGAAAAACGCAACGAAACACGGAGAGAACAATGCGCCTGAGTACCAAAGCCCGAATGAACCGGATGTTTACCAATGGAGGCTGTCTGGATGTGGCCGTCGATCACGGTGTCTGCAACGAGCCAAGCTTTCTTGTCGGCCTTGAGGATATGGCATCTGTCATGGATGCGTTGATTGATGCGAGACCGGACGCGATCCAATGCGCCTACGGGCAAGCCGACCTGCTGCAAACGCGTCCCGAAAAGGACAAGCCAGCACTGGTGATGCGTATCGACATGGGCAATCCCTACAATGACCAACGCCACGATGTGATGTGGTCCATGTTGCAAAACGCGGACGAGCCGATCATCGGCGCGCTTGAAATGGATGCAGCCTGTGTCGTGGTCAACCTGTTCATGCTGCCAGGAGAGCCGGAGTTGTTCCGCCAATGCGTCGAAAATATCAGCCGGGTGAGGGCTGCATGCAGCAAATACGGCATGCCGTTGATGATCGAACCACTGGTCATGTTGCCCAATGACGTGCGCGGCGGCTATCAGGTGGACGGTGACGTTGAGAAGATAGTGACTTTGACGCGGCTTGCCTCGGAAATGGGCGCAGACATCATCAAGGCCGATCCGACGGATGACCCGAACGATTATCACCGCGTTATCGAGGCGGCGCGCGTGCCGGTTCTGGTGCGTGGGGGCGGCAAAGAAGACCTCAAGGCGGTGCTGAACAAATCCGCAGCGATCATGGCGCAAGGCGCGCACGGGATGGTCTACGGACGCAACATCTATCAGCATGACAACCCCAAAGCAGTAGTCGCGGCGTTGATGTCGTTGATCCATGACCGCACGAGTGGTGAAGAAGCTTGGGACATCTATAACCGTGGCTGAGCGGCATAAATATCTGCTGGGGCTGGACGCCGGCAACACGGTCATCAAAGCGGTCCTCTTTGACCTTGATGGCCGTCAGGTCGCTATGCATGCGCTGGACGGGCAATCTTCAACGCCCGCTCCGGGGCATGTGGAGCGGGACCTGAACGAGTTGTGGCGCAATGCCGGACAGGCGATATCTGCCTGTATTTCGCAGGCTGGCATCAAGGCGTCGCAGATTGTCGGTGTTGGCTGTGCGGGACACGGCAACGGGCTTTATCTGTTGGACCGTCAGGGCGCTCCGCTGGTTGGTATCCAGTCGCTGGATACACGGGCGGCGGACCTTGCGGATGAGTTGGCGGCGTCGAATGGCGATGCGCTCCACGCGCTGTGTCTTCAAAAGCCGTGGCCTTCACAGACGCCGGTTTTGCTGTCGTGGATCAAGCGCCACCGGCCCGATGTTTATGAACGCGCGGGCACGGTGCTTCTCTGCAAGGATTTCCTGACCTATCAACTGACCGGTGAACGGGTCAGCGAGGTGTCGGATATGTCGGGCTGTGGTCTGACCAAAATGCCGCAATGTATTTATGATGACGGGTTGCTGGCTCTCTACGGTCTGGAAGATGCTCGCGATCTGTTGCCGCGACTGATCGGACCCGCTGAAATCGCAGGTGAGATCACACCTCAGGCAGCACAAATCACGGGGTTGGCGGTCGGAACGCCGGTGATCGGCGGGTATTTCGACGTGGTATCCAGTGCGCTGGGTTCTGGCGTCGTCGGCGCAGGCGAGTCGTCGATCATCACAGGAACGTGGGGCATTAATCAGGTGTTTTCAAAGGCTCCGGTGGTGGATGACAACGTGTTCATGGTCTGTGGGTTCGGCGATCAGCGGTTCCTGAATATCGAATCCAGCGCGACCTCGGCGGCGAACCTTGAATGGTACGTGCGCGAACTTGTGGAACGTGGCGGGCATCACGACGATCCGTTTGGATATTGTAATGCCAAGGTTGGAGGCGTCAGTCCGTCACTGGATGACCCGTTCTTTCACCCGTTTCTTTACGGCTCAGGTCAGGGCGCTGACTATCGCGCGAGTTTCTTCGGATTGGCGGGATGGCACGGTGAGGGGCATATGCTTCGGGCTTTGTTCGAGGGCGTGATGTTCGAACACAGCCGTCACATCGACGTTTTGCGCGCAGCAGGCGTAAGCTTTGATCACGCGGTTATGTCCGGCGGCGGGTCCCGTAGCCCCCACTGGCCGCAGATGTTTGCCGACAGCCTTGGTGTGCCTATCAGCGTTGCAGAAGCCCGTGAAACAGGCGCCTTGGGGGCGGCGATTGGCGTTGCTGTGGCAACCGGTCATGTCGCAGACTACGAAGAGGGCCTCGCCCGCATGACGCGGATCAAACAGGTGTTTGAACCTGCGCAGGCGATGAAAGCGCATTATGCTGACCGCTATGAGACCTATCATGCGTTGACAGAATCAATGAAAGACTTCTGGGCAAAGCAGCATGCAAATCGCGCAACCTGACGTCGGTGGCGCGTTTAGCCATCAGGCAGATCGAACGGGAAATAAGATGACAGAGCAATCACAACTTGATGGCGAATATGATTATGTGATTGTCGGGGCCGGCACTGCGGGTTGCGTTCTGGCGAACCGTTTGACCGAGGACCCGAAAACGCGGGTTCTATTGCTTGAGGCTGGAGGGTCGGACAATTACCACTGGGTCCAAATTCCGGTCGGCTACCTATATTGCATCGGCAATCCGCGCACAGACTGGATGATGAAAACCGCACCCGAGGCTGGATTGAACGGGCGCAGCTTGTCGTACCCACGTGGCAAGGTTCTCGGTGGCTGCACCTCGGTCAACGGTATGATCTACATGCGCGGGCAGGCGGCGGATTACGACCATTGGCGGCAACTGGGCAACACGGGATGGGGGTGGGACGATGTTCTGCCTTATTTCCTGAAGTCCGAAGATCACCATGGCGGCGACAGCGAAATGCACCGCGGCGGCGGCGCTTGGAAGGTCTCCAAGCAGCGGTTGAAGTGGGATATCCTGAAGGCCGTGCAAGAGGGCGCAAAAGAGTTTGGCATCATGCCACGCGCTGATTTTAACGATGGCAATAACGAGGGGTCCGGCTTTTTCGAGGTAAACCAGAAGAATGGTATGCGTTGGAACACATCCAAAGGGTTCTTACGCCCTGCGATGAAGCGACCAAACCTGAGGGTGTTGACGGGTGCGCATACGGACCGGCTCATCCTGGATGGCCGTCATGTGCGGGGGGTGCAGTTTCGCCGCAAAGGACAGACGTTTCGCGCAATGGCCAAGGCAGAAGTGCTGTTGGCGGCGGGCAGTATCAATTCGCCGAAAATACTTGAGCTGTCAGGAATTGGACGGCCTGAAGTGCTCGCCAGCTGCGGGATAGACGTGAACCACGAAAGCAACGCTGTGGGCGAAAACCTGCAAGACCATTTGCAAATCCGCACAGTGTTTAAGGTTCAGAACACCAAAACGCTGAACACCATGGCCAACAGTCTGTTTGGGAAGGCCAAAATCGCAGCGCAATACGGAATGACGCGGTCGGGTCCGATGGCCATGGCCCCCAGCCAGTTCGGAATTTTTACAAAATCCAATCCGTCCATGGACACACCTGATCTAGAGTACCACGTACAGCCTCTGTCAACGGACAAGCTCGGTGATCCTTTGCATCCGTTTCCGGCTATCACTGTGTCTGTTTGCAACCTACGACCCGAGAGCATTGGGACGTGCCATATTTGGTCGAGTGACACGGACGTGCAGCCTGATATCCGGTTGAATTATCTTTCGACCGTGAATGATCGACGCGTCGCCGTGGAATCCGTCAAACAAGCGCGTCAGATCATGTCCGCGAAGGCTTTGCAGCCGTATCACCCGGACGAAATTCTGCCGGGGCCGACCTGTGCTCGGGATGAGGATATCGTGCGCGCCATTGGCGATATCGCCACGACAATCTTTCACCCTGTGGGGACATGCAAAATGGGCAACGACGAGAATGCAGTTGTCGATGGCACTCTGAAGGTGCGCGGTATGAAAGGGCTGCGCATCGTGGATGCATCCATTATGCCAAAGATCGTGTCAGGCAATACCGCATCGCCCGTTGTGATGATTGCAGAAAAAGCAGCGGATTTGATTAGGCTACAATAGCTTACAGAGGTGGCAGCAGAATTTCGGACCAGTTGTTAAGGTGGGTTGACTAAAGAGAAAGACGATCCAAAATGACGAAGATAAAGAACCCCGCGCCAGAATTCAAAACGAAAGTTGCGCTTGAGGCGATCCGCGAGGAGATGACTCTTGCGGAGTTGTCGAAGAAGTATGGCGTCCATGCGACCCAGATCAGTTCGTGGAAGCGTGCAGCGATCGAGAACATGGCGTCGGCGTTTGTACGGCGGGGGCGCGATCCTGATGCACGCAGCACCGCTGATATCGAGAAGCTGCATTCGAAGATCGGACAGCTTGTTGTGGAACGGGATTTTTTGGCCAATGCCTCGGTTCAACTGCTCGGGACGCGAGGCAAAAGATGGTGAGCAAGAATTATAAGCTGAGCGTCAGCCCGGCTCATTAATAGGAACGGTAAACCAGAAGGTCGTTTTCCCGCCCTGATCGCTATCGAAACCGATGGTTCCGCCTGTCTGCTCCACAATCTGTTTCGTGATATTCAGTCCAAGGCCGGTTCCGCCCTTGGCACCTGTCGACGAAGTAACCTCCTGGGCAAAGGGCTTGAAAACTTGGTTGCGGAAGGCCTGCGAGATGCCGACGCCTTCGTTGGTAACCTTCACACGGATTACCTCCGACTGCTTTTCGACGGTTACGTCGATTGTGCTACCCTTGTCAGCAAACTTTGCCGCATTCGTTAAAAGGTTCGTCATCACCTGCTGAAAGCGTTTCGGATCGACAAAGCCGGTAAGTGATCGATCCGAGCAATGTATCTGGAACCGGACCTCATATCTATCCGCGGAGACCAAATTAGCCAGAACAGCTTCATCGATCAATCTAATGATCTTGTGTCGGGATAATTTGAATTGCATCTGCTGAGCCGAGAATTTTTCAAAATCCAGAATGTCATTGACCAGCGCATGAAGGCGTTTGCCATTCTCCTGCGCGATGAACAGCAACCGTTGCGCCGCATCGGAAAAGGGTTCGTCTTCCATCGACGACAGAAGCGTCAGTGAACCGAGAACCGACGTCAGTGGCGTCCGCAGTTCATGGCTGACGGTGGACACGAACTTGTTTCGTAGATCGCTCACACGACGTTGCTCGGTCATGTCGGATACCTGCAATATGAAATGGTCTGGGTGACCTTCTGCATCCCGCACTATATCAATGCTCGCTAATCCCCATACGATCGCTCCATTTGCTCGAATCAAGCGCTTCTCAAGCTGGTAGGATGAGATGCTGCCGTCCATAAGCGAATCAATCTTTAGAAGAACTGCGTCCAGATCATCGGGATGCGTCAACACCTGAAAAGTTGTTTTGAGAAGTTCCCCTTCTGAATAGCCAAGAAGGTCACAGAGGGCAGAGTTTACAAGCTTCAAGTTCCCATCAAGGCCGATGATCGCCTTGCCGATGGTCTTAGAGTTAAAGGTTGATCTGAATTGTTCGGCACTTATTCTGAGTTTTTCTTCCGTTACCTTACTCTCTGTGATATCGGTCATAGCACCGATTACTCGGGTCACGCGACCAGCCTTGTCTCGTTTAGACACCGATAAATCGACATGCATCCAACGCCAGTGAGACCCGTCCTTTGCGCGGCAACGATGTTCGGCTGTTGCGCGATCACATATATCTTCAATGCACATTTGGACGGGCTTAAGTGCCGTTTCAAGGTCGTCTGGATGCACGCGCCCCCGCCACTCCACCTGAACATCCACCTCATCCGAAGGCTCCAATTCAAGCAGGTCTCGCCAGATATCCGAGACGATCACGGTATTTGCCACGGGGTTATATTCAAAGACGCCGATCCGAGCACCTTTGACCGCATTGTTGACGCGGGCCAGTTCGGCCTTGGCAAAACGGGCTGCCTCGATCTCGTCGGTAACGTCACGTAGGGCAAGAGCGTGCTGAAGGCCACGGTTGGCATCGTTCCATGCCGTTACCTGAACCACGAGCGGGATAGGAATTCCGGTTTTACTCCGTCCCATCACGTCCTTAATGATGGCGTCAACTTTGGACGGTTCGATCTGGGCATGCAGTTCTTCTACGGAAGCGATCGACAATACCTCGAAGACTGGCCGTTCCACCAACTCGTTGCCCTCATATCCAAATAGACGGTGGCTCGCGCTGTTACACTGGAGAATTGCCCCGTCTGGCCCAACGATCATCAGGGGAACTTGCATATGCTTGAACGCATGTATGATTGATGAGTCGTCCAATATGATCTCTTTTCTACGAAAAATTTCTGCCACTGGTTGAAATTACTATAGCAAACTCGCCGCCAGACCCAAGCGTGATGTCAGATCGTTAGTGTCGAACGGCTTTGTCACGTAATCTGTAGCATCGTCAGCATATCGTAGATGTTTCACCCTCCCAAAAACTGTGAGATATAACTAAAAGTTGGTGATGGCGCCTGAGGGGCGGCATATCATGGCGTTTTTCACGCGCCGCAATTCTCAATTGAGAAAAGGATATGCCACATGACGACAAAAAGTTTCTAACCCTTCCCGACCCAAGCTGCCATATGTGGTTTGTCAGCCGGTGGTGCGCTCCTTTTTGGGGCTGCCATCGGTAATTTCGTGCGTCTCCCAAATGTCGTGAGCGCATCGATCATGGCCTTTGGTATCGGAGTCCTTATTTCGGCTTTGGCGTTTAATCTGATGGAAGAAGCGTTTGAAACTAGCGGTGTGATCGCTGCTGTCACGGGCTTCACCATCGGCAGAGCGATCTATGCCCTTAGTCATATAATGGTAACCAGTTCTCGGGTGGTTTGACTCAAGCAGGAGGCCGTCTATCTCCAAAAAATCACTGACGGCTTCCAAACAAAACGCATCATCGAAAATTGGATCGAGTTCTGCAATTCTGGGCGTCTTAACACCGCCATTGACAAGCGCACATACGAAAAGCGGCATGAACACAAACCAGATGCATCTTAGCCAAGTCGCAAACCTGTCCTAAAAAGCAGGACCACTTCACGCATCATGCGGTCTTATAAAAAAACTAAACCCAGAACTTCTAAACGTGAAACGTCTAGGAGCCTTGCCTGCCAAACTTAGGCGTTAGCCATTTTGTGCCAAAAACGAGCGCTTTTGAAACAGGCACGTTTGGCCACCACTCAAGCACTGCAATCGCAAGTAGGATTAAACGATTGTCCCTTCATAGCCGTTTAAAGAAATATGAGTGCAAAGTTCTCCCCATTGGCAATCGTTACAGGCGGATCGAACCTGATTTTGTGAGAACGCCGACCGAAGTAGCCTCAAAGATCCTTTGTCTAAAGAAAGCTCTGCGCCGGTATGCACCGGCACTTGCAGTATCTTGCCCACATCCTTCGCAGCTTGAAGGTCTCGATTGTAAACACTGTCATCGCTACAATGCGCATTAGCTTCCGCCAGACGCGGAGCACAGATTTCATCCGGCCCGTCTACGATTTCGATAATCTCACCTGCTGAAATTCGCCCCGCAATCACAGTCATGTTGTCTGTGAAGACGGGGCTATACCCTTTGCCAATGTAAGTAAGAATGCAAAGAAGATGGTGAGCACGTAGGCGTACTGTCATTCGGTGTTATTTTTGGTGTCGCGCGTCAACAGTTTAAGCGTCATCGCGCCGAGACCAGACTTTACAATTCCACCGATGATAAAGGGAACGACACCCGCCATAATTGCTTGTTCCGCACCGATCAGCACTGCAAGCCATACGGCCCCAAGAACCAGACAGATCGCGTTACCGATCAGCATAGCAAGAAACGAAAGCCAAACGCGCTGCCCGTTCCAGCCACGTTCCGTTAACCACCCGACAGCCATTCCCGCGACTGGGAAGGCAAAAAGATAGCCGCCGGTTGCGCCTAAGAAATGTTGTGCTCCAGCAGCGCCCCCCGCCAGAACCGGCAGCCCAAGGGCTCCCTCCATCAACCAAGCCACGATTGTGATTCCACCCAGACGCCATCCGTATAAGGCACCGACAAGCATGACCGCAAAGGTTTGCATCGTGATCGGAACTGGGATCATCGGCACTTCGATATAGGACGACAATGTGAGGAAAAGGGTGCCAAAAAAGACCGCAGCTATTTTCCACGATAGTGTAAAGTTCTGCACATCGAGTGCTCTGAGATTGTTGCCGTCGACTGCAGTTGTGGATGAGATCATTTAGGTGCTTCCTTAAAGTATCTATTAAATAATAAGCAGGAATAAAAAAGTATTTAAATTATAGATAGTTTGCAAGGGCCTTCTGCAATCATCCTCGGGAGAGGTGCCGCCTTAAGATCGTAGATGCTGTTTTTTCTTCGCGACGTTCCATGGCCTGAAGGATAGCCACATGGTCTTTGTCCGAGGTGCTCTGCCATGTTTCACGCCATCTGGCGTGAAATCTCTGTGCGGAAAGACGCTGAAGTTGTTTGATGCGTCCCAGTAAAAGAGGCCGTCCGCAGGGCTTCAGGATTTCCAAGTGAAACTGCCGGTTTGCTTTCTCCCAAGAAATAGGGTCGTTGGCATCGTCGCAAGCAAGCCGAAAAATCTCCATCTCCTGCAGAGCCGCTGGCGTAATGTTGGCAACCGCTTTCGTCAAAGCTAGCGGCTCCAGTGCAAGTCTCATTTCCTGAATGTCGTCTTGATCTGCGTCAGTCAAAGAAAACGCTCGGACACCGCGCTTGGGGATGAAGGTGGCAAGTTCCATCTGCACAAGGCGCTGAAGCGCCTCGCGAGCAGGGACGTGACTGCACTTGAATCGTTCGGCGATATGATCCTGCGCAAGTCGAGCACCCTGAGCAATTTCGCCCCTAATGATTTCTTCTGCGAGGACGTCAGCAATAGCTGCAGGTTTTATAGATAAATCAGACATAATCACGATCTAACCTGAACCGGTTCACTGGAACAGGCCGTTGTTTTAAAAAAAGGGGTGGTTCGAATACAGCGCTGACGATCACAATAAATGCACGCCGTTCACAAACCAGCGTTTTTGCCATTAATCGAACCGGGCACTCAAACGCCCGTGGTCAACAGATCGAGAGCCCCTGTGATGTCCGCGTCATGCATCGCAAGGCTGGCAATGGGTGTTTTCAGAATAGATACAGGCACCGCAGACAAAAATTGTGTGACCATCACATGGAGTTCGTTCTGGATATCGAACACTGGATTAAGGCGCTTAGCTGGAGACGGAGCTGTACTGACCGGTATCAATGGCACAACCACACGCGTATTCAGGCTGTCCAGCAGGTCGGCCTGCACGTCAAGCAAATAACTTCCACCGTCCGGGCTGGCATACACATCAAAACGCGCCATCAAAAGGACCGGTATTTTTCTAAGGGTAAACCGTAGCTTTCCACCCAAGCATTGGATGTCTCAAGTGCTTGGGCGTTTTCACGCTTCCATGCAGTGGCTTTTGCATCCCTAATAGCGCGTCGCAAACCCGCCTCCGCAGCCTGTGAGAGGTTCACGCCAAAAGTTCTGGCTTCAGACAAAAGGCCTTGATCCAAGGACAGGTTGGTCGGCTTTTTGGGAATGGGTTGTGCTTGCATCGACTCACCTCGCTATCATGCGCATAATATATGCACATGATAGCCGCAAATCAATCAACAACATCCTTACTCTGCCTTAAGCATGTTCCAAGAGTTTTTAGATGTCAGTGTGCTTTAATGTCATCTATCGAACTTCTGTGTTTGACATAGGTTATCAGAGGCAGATCATAATGCACTTGGATCCCTTGGTAGGTCATGCCAAGCCGCTTCATGACTTTGTGTGAGGCGATGTTGTCTTGATCGGCGACCGCAATCACAAGATCTACGTTGAGATGGTGAAACGCAAAATTCATCGCCGCCTCGCCAGCTTCGGCTGCATAACCTTTGCCTTGAGCCGAAGCTATTAAGCGCCAACCGATTTCTAGCGGTGCGCCCTCAACATGCCCTGCGTCTTGTACACAAGCAGCTCCAACAAGGTCACCGGTACCCTTCTCGATGATCGCCCACCATCCATAGCCGAGCCGCTCCCAGCGCTCTGCTACTCGAATGATGCCCTCATTTGTTTCGACCAATGTTTTAGTCGCCCCAATGTAACGCATCACCTCAGAGTCGCTGTCCATAGCGTGCAATCCCGACGCGTGCTCGGGCGCAAAGGGTTCGAGGCGAAGCCGTTCAGTATCGAGTTTCATGAACATGTATCCAAAAGTATGGTCGGAGTATGAAAGCGCACCACGAGTCGTATTGTTTTACACTATGGCTGGTCAACAACGACGCAATTCAGCATTCGAAAATGCCATCAGCAAGTCGAGAGTCAATAGGAAAGCCCGTAACCGCTTCATTGCTACCACAGCTAATGCGGCTTGACTGTCGGTTACGGAGATCAGCGGCACCTAACTCGACGGCAGCATTTCATCAAGCCTGTTGATCTTATGATCGTGGATGCGGTTCAGTATGTCAGCGAGATAGGCCTGAGGATCAGGGCCGTTGAGCTTGGCGGTTTCGATGATGGTCATGGCGCGTGACAGAGTTTCAACGCCTGTGTCGGCCCCTGCGAAGAGCAATTTCTTGCGGCCTATTCCAATTGGGCGCAGCGCGCGCTCGGCGGAATTGTTGTCTATTGCTAAACGTCCGTCGGTCAGGAACAGGCTGCAATACCCCCCAAACCGGCGGATCGGGCAATTTTCTCCTGCTCTACGAACATATTGGAATATTCGACAAAAGCCCATGCCAGGCCCGCATCGATCAATGCAAATCCCAGATCCATGCCATTAACTGAATAGGACGACACAATCCGGCCATAGGGGTGTCTTGAATGCGGCGTGCAACTTAAACCACCATTATCAGTGAGGTCTCGCAACAAGCGAGTAGCAGAGCGCCCACAGACCCATTCACCTCCTCCGAGTAACTTACACATCTGGCTCGTTTCCGGAGCATCCATGCCAAACAGTCGAATTTGAACGGGGCCAACAAACTGACATCAAACCATCACGTGGTTGTCATATAAAGCTGCTAAATCCTCAGCGAATGATCAAACTAGGGTTTCCAATGTCATATTTTCTACATTCTCGCAAAACACTTGTCGGCCTCTTGGGGGCCACAGCAATTGCTACAATTGCGACAGCCGCACTCGCGCAAAATCGCGCTGATTTGGTTATCGGCGTTGCGGATTTGCCGGCCACGCTTGAGCCAGGCAAAGAGCTTTCCAATGTCGGAACACGAGTAAATTATAGCATTTTCGACACATTGATCCGCCGCGATTTTCTGTCCGAAGAAGGCGGAGGTGGCGCATCACTTATCCCTGGATTGGCCGAGAGTTGGGCGCGAATTGACGACCTGACACTCGAAGTCAAACTTCGCGACGGTGTCATGTTCCACAACGGCGCAGTTATGACGGCTGACGATATTGCCTTTACCTTTTCGCCTGATCGTCTGAGTGGCGAGAATGCAGTTCTTCCAGAGGGGCCTGCCTATTTCTCGGTCTTGGACGAAGTACAGGTTGTTGATCCGCTGACAGTTCGTTTTGTAACCAAGGCCCCTGATCCTCTCTTGGAACAGCGCCTGGCGTCTTGGGCCTCTTGGATCATCAACGAAGATGACTGGGCTGCCAAAGCCGCCGAAAACGGCGGTGTTCCGATGTTCCCCGTGGGAACTGGCCCCTATATGCTCAGCGAGTATCGAGCAGATGAATCCATTCGTCTGGTGGCATTTGATGACTACTTCGATGGCACCCCTTCCGTCGAAACAGTGACGTTCCGCGAGATTCCAGAACCGTCGACCCGTGTTGCGGGCCTCGTGTCTGGCGAATTTGACATCATTACAAATGTCGCACCTGACCAAATCGATCAGATCAACAGCTATGACGGGATCGAAACCCGCTCGGTTGTTCTCGCGAACTCGCATGTGCTGCGCTACAATGTCACTGATCCTGTTTTAGATGATGTTCGCATCCGTCAAGCCATGAACCTCGGGATCAACCGGCCCCTTCTAAACGAAGCGCTTTGGGGCGGTCAGGCCGTTGTTCCCAATGGTCACCAATATCCCGAATTCGGTGACATGTATAATCCTGACCACGTCGGTCTGGAGTACGATCCCGAGCGGGCGCGCGTATTGATCGCGGAATCCGATTATAACGGTGAACTGATCAAGTATTCGACCCAGCCGAACTACTACCTCAACGCGATGCCTGCTGCACAGGTTATCATTGAGATGTGGAAAGAGATTGGCCTGAATGTCGAGCTTGATGTTGTGGAGACATTCTCGGCAACAGACCCCTTGGAATTGCAAATCCGGACATGGTCCAATTCCACGCGTTACCCAGATCCCGTTGGTGGCCTTTGGAACCTTTGGGGCCCGTTCGGCAGCCCACAGCGTGAGAACACTTGGGTTGGTACTGAAAATCTTGATCGGTTCAACGAACTTGGCGCAATCCTGCAAAGCACTGTAGAACAACCGGTGCGTCAGGAAGCCGCTTGGGAAATGTTGGAAATCTGGAAAGACGATGCGCCGGGCACAATTCTTTACCAACCACTGGAAACCTATGGCGTCGCCACAAACGTGGAATGGGAACCATACACATTCTACTACATGGACCTTCGCCCCTATAACCTGAACGTTGAGGTCGAGTAGTGGTCGTCAATCAAGTAGTGGCGGGAGGTGGCAGTTCTGCGGCCTCCCGCATTCCCTTTCTGAGATCGATATCTCCACAACTTGTTAAACCAGTACTCGAAGTCCGTAATCTCAGAGTGCGCTCGACCAAGGCTGATCTTGTTGAAGACGTCAGTTTTTCCGTGACGCCGGGTGAAACCCTTTGTCTCGTCGGTGAGAGTGGCTGCGGCAAAAGCCTCACCTGCATGGCTATCCTCGGATTGCTCGACGACGGATTGCAACCAAGTGGCTCTATCGAGCTCTTCGGGACACAGACCCTTTGCGCATCAGAAACGACCCTGAACCAGCTTCGCGGTAAAGATGTGACAATGATTTTTCAGAATCCTATGGCAGCTCTGAACCCGATCCAGCGGGTCGGACAACAGATCGTTGAAGGAATTTACCAGCACACTGCATTGCGCGGCCAAGCCGCCGAACACAGAATGGAGCAATTGCTTGATCAAGTCGGCATTCCATCCGTCAAGCGCAACAAGACGCTTTATCCTCATCAGCTTTCTGGCGGTATGTGTCAGCGCGTCATGATTGCTATGGCACTTGCGAGCAAACCAAAACTTCTTATAGCTGACGAGCCCACGACGGCACTCGATGTCACCATTCAAGCGCAAATTCTGCGTTTGATCGAAGACCTCCAGAGCGAACTTGAACTTGCCGTCATTTTTGTGACGCACGACCTTGGTGTCGTGGCCGAAATCGCAGATCGGGTGGCTGTCATGTATTCGGGGCGCATTGTGGAAACAGGGGCGACGTCAGATTTATTCGACAACCCCGCGCACCCCTACACGCGAGCCTTAATGAGCAGTCGGATCGGGTTCAGCCGCGAGCCTGGTACGCCGCTCGACGTCATTCAAGGAACAGTACCATCTCCCTCAGACCGCCCTGAAGGATGTTCATTTGCGCCACGTTGTTCGCTTGCGCAAGACATTTGCAAGACGACACCGGCCTTGCAACAAACACAAGGCACATCAGCGGCTTGCCATTTGATACCCTCTAAGAAAATAGAGGCCGCGCGATGATGCCTGATCCATCAAACGGGGTTGTTGTGGCCGATCTGATTCAGGCCTACCCTGACGGCTCTCGTCTGTTTCGCAAGCCTACGATGAACAAGGCTGTGGACGGCGTGAGCTTTCATTTACATGCTGGCGAGACTCTCGGGATTGTCGGAGAAAGCGGTAGCGGTAAGTCCACGCTTGGCCGTATGGTAGCCGGCGTCGAAGCCCCTCATAGCGGCAAGGTTAATTTTTGGGGCGAGCCCTATGCCCCAGTCGGGTCAGCCCTCTGGCGACAGCA
The DNA here is from genome assembly GCF_054439475.1 of Yoonia sp. MH D7. Classification (NCBI taxonomy): domain Bacteria; kingdom Pseudomonadati; phylum Pseudomonadota; class Alphaproteobacteria; order Rhodobacterales; family Paracoccaceae; genus Yoonia; species Yoonia sp. MH D7. Next base: position 98,892 of record NZ_JBTJCF010000005.1, on the reverse strand, counting down.
ACGAAAGCAAGTTCAAGTCGTATTCCAGAACCCCGCAGCGGTCGTCGATCCGCGCTGGACAATTCACGCCCAGGTCCGTGAGGCCATGACGACACATGAAACTCTGAGCCGCGAAGATGCTGACCGCCGCACACAAGACACGCTCGAACTTGTTGGACTTGGCACAATGGGCAACAGGTTGCCCCATCAGCTTTCTGGCGGGCAATTGCAGCGTGCCGTGATTGCGCGGGCGTTGATCCTTCGGCCTCGGTTACTGGTCTGCGACGAAGCAGTAAGTGCCCTCGACGTTTCCGTTCAGGCACAGATTATCAATCTGTTGCTCGACCTGCGTGACAGGCTGCAGCTGACAATGCTGTTCATTTCGCACGACCTGTCTGTGGTTCGTCATATCAGTCACAGAATGGGTGTGATGTATCAGGGGCAGTTGATGGAGATCGGTGATACCAAGACGCTGTTTGACAGGCCAAGACATGAATATTCGCGCAGATTACTGAGCTCAATTCCAGCCGATAGACCACGCCAATCAAAACATCACGAAATAGAAAGCATCGGCGCCTCGTAGGGGCGTCCGTTGAAACCGAACATGCAACATGAACTGATGAAGATCATCGCTCACCGTGGCGACAGCGCAAACCATCCCGAAAACACGCCTAAGAGTTGGTCGAAGGCATATGCGACCGGTGCTCACGCAGTAGAGGCCGACGTCCGCTTTCTAACTGACGAGACTGGTATTTGTGCCCACGACCCGACGCTAGAACGCCTGTTCAACCGACCTGAACGTGTCGATGTGCTGACCCTTCCGGAACTACAAAGCTTAACAGGCGGACAAGCGGGCCTCGGATTGCTTACCGGTGTTCTGGATAACGCAAAGGCTGGAAGGGCCGTTGTTCTCGACCTCAAAGATGAAAGTCCAAGGGCGCTTGATCTCGTGTGGAATAACATCAACGAACGAGTCTCAACGCACCATAGACATCTTGTCACCATAGGTTGCCATAGCACCGAAGCCGTGGCGTTTTTTGAAGATAAGCAGAGCGTAAACGTTCTTGGCTTTATACCCAGCGCGGATGATGGCCCCTCGTTTTGCAACCGAGGAGCCACGATCATCCGCCTTTGGGAAAGTGATGTAACCCCCCGTCGCGTCCAAGACATCAAGTCATTGGGTTGCGAGGTTTGGGTGACTACGGGCGCAGGAACGACTGGCAGGCGCACTGGCGAAATAAATGAGATGAGCCTTCGGCTTTTATCAGCCGCTCAGATTGATGGTATTCTTGTTAACGATGTGCCCCAAACCAAATTAATCCTAGAGGAATTCAAATAATGCGCGGGTCCACACTTATAGTTGCATTTGATGGGTTGCGCCGTGATCGGGCAACCTCTGATCTAATGCCCAATCTTTCGCGATTTATGGCTGAAGGGGCTGATTTCCTCAATTCACGATCAGTGTTTCCCAGCGAAACACGGGTCGCGGTTACCTCGGTCATGACAGGTTGCCCACCGTCGGACCATGGGCTTGTTGCCAACCAGTTCTATCATCCGCTCCAGCCCGATGCGCCATTTAAGACTGCCGATTGGGACCAACTTGAAACTGCGGCCAACGCGGGTCAACTCTTGGACCGCAAAACGATGGGCCAACGCATGGCGGAGAATGGCCTTACAATGGCAGTCGTTAGTACGGCATCAAAGGGCGCATCGCGCATGATGAACTCCAGTGCCCATGCGCTGAGCCAGCCCGTGTTCACCGTACATGGCCCACCGGTTTCAAGTGTGGACCTCCACGATCTTATCGCCCAAAAGATGCGCGACATCCCACACCCCGGAACGCCGAACGTGGAACGGATTACCTATTCAACGGATGCTTTACTTGAGGTGATTTATCCCCAATTCTCACCCGACATGTGTGTGTTTTGGATGAGTGATCCAGACATTACGTCACATATGTTTGGCATCACATCCTCTGAAAGTGTGGCTGCGCAAAAAGCGTGCGACGAAAATTTTGGACGAATTATCGCGTGGTGGCGCGCAGGTAACGGCCCCGAGAATATCGTTGTGATGTCCGACCACGGGCAAATTACTGGCTCTCAACAATTGAAAAATCCAAAGATCATCCCCGACCGTTTTGGTAAATCAACTGTTGGGGCATTTAGCGGCATCTATCTGGATGACCCGTCCGACACCAAGAAAACCGAAGTTGTCGATTGGCTTGTGCAACAGGATTTCTGTGGTCTGGTTTTCGCCACCGCAACGGATGGGACCGCAATTGAGGGGGCATTTACGTGGGAGGCGGTGCGTAACGATCACCAACGCGGACCGGATGTCGGGTTTACGCTTCGGTCCACGAATTCATCCGAAGGCTGTAGCCCGCAGCCTGACAGTTGTATTTTCGCTGGCGGTATCCCAGTGGGTGGCGGAATGCATGGCGGGCTTAATAAAGGCGAATTGTCTACAGTGCTAGCAGCGCAAGGCCCTGCGTATCGATCAGAGTTTGCGTCGGCTACACCGTGTTGGCTCCCCGATATTATACCAACGATACTGATCACAATGGGCCTGTCAATTGATGGTACAACGGGGCGACCACTGCGAGAGGCCCTGGTGGGGGATGATGCGCGCTTTGGAACGATACCAGCGGTTGAAACGCAAGTGCTAAGCGCATCACTTCACGGGCATGAACAATATCTGCGGCAGTGGGTAATTGATGGAAAAACGATCGTCGATTGTGGCTGGACGGCAGGGACTGGAGCGTGGGTACAATGAACCTGCACTTCATACTGACCAAATTGGCCCGCGGCGCTTTCACACTTCTGCTCGCCGTGACATTCGTATTCATAGTCTTACGCGCCTCAGGTGACCCTGCCGAACTGATGATGGCTGATGACGCATCGCCCGCCGCAATAGAAGCATTCCGCGAGCGCTGGGGCCTTGATCGTTCTTATCTCGAACAATACTTGTCCTATTTGGGTGCTATGGCTCGCGGTGATCTGGGTGTCTCCTTTCGGGATGGACGGCCCGCTATTGAAGTTATTTCCGAACGCATCCCCGTCACCTTGCAATTGGGTGCTGCCGCATTGTTGATAACACTCGCTGTCGGGATTCCATCTGGCGTGGTTGCAGCCTTGCGTCGCGGCACTTGGGTTGACCGCATCACCATGTCAGCAACTATTCTCGGGCATAGCATCCCGAATTTTTTCCTGGGCATACTGTTGATTCTGCTGTTCTCAATGACACTGCGTTGGCTGCCCAGCTCTGGCACAGGCAGTTTCTGGCACCTGTTGATGCCAGCGGTAACTCTTGGAACAGCAAGTGCAGCAACGATTGCTCGATTTACACGTTCTTCAATGTTGGACATTTTACACATGCCCTTCATGCGGACGGCGACAGCCAAAGGTATTCCGCCCGACAAGCGCGTTTTGAAACATGCCCTGCCCAATGCCGCAATCCCAGTGGTCACTGTCGTCGGAATGCGGATCGGCGGTCTTATAGGTGGGGCCGTGACCATTGAAACCGTCTTTGCATGGCCTGGGGTCGGATTGCTTCTAGTGAATGCCGTCAACCAACGCGACCTAGCGGTTGTTCAAGGTGTCATCCTTCTGATTGCTTTAACCATGGTCACAGTTAACCTCATTGTTGACCTCACCTATGGCTGGCTCGACCCACGCATCGAAATCCATAATAAACGAAAGGCTACGGCATGAATTCCGCTGACGTTTATAAAGGTGCAAACAAGCCACGCCGCCGTGATTTTTTGACCCGTATATGGAAAACTCGGCCTCCTGTAATAATCGGATTGTGTGTCGGGTGGCTTCTTCTTGTGCTCGTTCTGGCTCTTTGTGCAGACGTTATTGCGCCCTTCGCCTATGCTGAGCAAAGCCTGCTCAAACGCCTTACGCCGCCCGCTTTCATGGATGGATTGCCAGAGTTCTGGCTCGGGACTGACAACCTAGGGCGAGACGTACTGAGTCGCGTAATTTATGCAATGCGGACCAGTATCCTGATTGCAATCATGGGAACTGTCATCGGAGCAACAGTCGGGACCGTACTCGGTATCATTGCCGCGCATTTTCGAGGCTGGGTGGATGACATTATTATGGTGATGGTTGATTTCCAAGCCTCCATCCCCTTCTTGATCGTTGCGCTCGCCGTACTCGCATTCTTTGGCAATAACTTCATTCTTCTGGTGGTTTTGATCGGCCTTTTTGGATGGGACGGTTACGCGCGAATTGTACGTGGACTTGTGTTGTCAACAAACGGACAGGGTTATGCCTACGCCATTCGCACGCTGGGGGTGCATCCTGTGCGAGTCTACTGGCGTCATGTGGTTCCAAATATGTTGGGTATCATTATGGTTCAGGTCACCTTGAATTTCCCTGAGATTATTCTGCTAGAGACGTCCCTTTCCTTTCTTGGCCTTGGCGTTCAACCGCCGGCGACAAGCCTCGGCTTGCTATTGGGTGAAGGTCGCAACTATCTTGCGACAGCTTGGTGGATCGGTGTTCCTGCTGGTGTTGTTATTTTCCTTACAACCCTATCCATCAGCCTTTTGGGGGACTGGATGCGTGATAAACTCGATCCGAATTTGCAGGATAAAACGTGATAAAACCTTCAACGAAAACACTTCGGCTAACGTCCCTTGATGAGCTGGAATTCTCGGCAGTCCTGTCTGATCTGGATGGCGTTGTTTATCGAGGCGAAAACATCATTCCAGGTGCCGCCGAGCAATTCGCCGCATGGCATCGCGCCAACATCCCTTACTGCTTTGTCACGAACAACGCCGAAAAATCGCCAACCGAGTTTGCGGCCAAGGTCAATCGATTGGGCATCATTTGCACTGCCGATCAGGTTGTCACATCTGGTGAGGTCGCACTCACCTATACCCGTGCAAAATACCCCAAAGGCACGGGCGTCTATGTCATAGGGTCAGATTCTTTTAAGGCCCGAATTGAAAGCGCTGGCTTTGAAATAGTCGAAAGCGGTGCGGCAGCCGTCATCGTGGCATTGGATCGAAAATTTGATTACGCGATGATGACACAAGCCGCGCTCAACATCTTGGCTGGTGCAGAACTCATCGGGACCAATCCCGACGTCATCCGGCCCACCGCAGACGGATATGAGCCCGGCACGGGTGCACTGCTGGCGTCAATCGCCTCTGCCACGAGTGTTAAGCCCCTAATTCTCGGAAAGCCGTCAGGGGATATTTTAAAAACTTCGCTAGAGCGTATCGGGGCAGACTCTCATAATGCCATAATGTTGGGGGATCAGCTTGGGACTGACATCTTAGCCGCGCAGAACGCAGGCATTCGCGGCATTCTGATTGAAACGGGCGTGCCCATTGACCACCAGAGCCTAATTCAAGCGGACTATGTCATCCGATCACTTGTAAGTTAATTTAACTCGCCCTAACTATCCGCGGTTATGTTAAGTGCTTCAACTTTTCATCACCGAGAAAGCCGAATGCACAGTTTGGACCTGTCGCGCTTTAGTGCCGCCCCAAGTGCTCGTTTAAGCCACCTCTCGTTCGAAGGCGACAGGGCTTTTCCAGCCCAGTGCTGAGTGGCTGCGTCGCGGATTGGTATTCGAAGATGGTTATCTCAGCCTGCCTGCGGGTGCCCCATGTGTCTCGCCAGATTAGCTCTGCTTTGATCGTTTTGAAGAACGTCTCAAACGCCGCATTATCATAGCCATTTCCTTTGCCGACATTGGCCACAACACCCCCCTTCTGCGGTCGCATCCCAAATTGCGGTTATTCGCCCGGTAATCCTCCCCAAAACTAAGGGGATGCGAGCACGGCATGAGCAACGCGTCATTCTACAAATGGAGGTCGAAGTATGGCGGGATGGACGCATCGATGATTAGCCAGATGAAGGCCCTTGAAGACGAGAACCGGCGTCTCAAGAAGATGTATGCCGAGATGAGCATGCAAGCTGAGTTACTGAAGGAAGCCCTTGGAAAAAAGTGATCCGGCCAGCCCTGCGTCGGGGTCTGGCCGAGAAAGCTGTGGCGCGACACGGTGTCAGCATTGCGCTGGCCTGCCGCACCTTTGGCGTGAGTGAGACCTGCTATCGTTACAGCCCGCTCTTGAGCGACGAGAACGAAGAGGTCGCCGATCTGCTGGTTGGGCTAACGACCGCCCGGAAGACGTGGGGGTTTGGGCTATGTTTCCTGCATCTACGCAATGTGCAGGGCCATCCGTGGAACCACAAACGCGTTTACCGCATCTACTGCGAACTGGAACTGAACTTGCGGATCAAACCTCGGAAACGGTTAAAGCGGGACAAACCCGATGCGCTGGCAGTGCCAGACGCACCGAACGTGACCTGGTCGATGGACTTCATGGCGGATCGCCTCGGGGACGGTCGGGCGTTTCGGCTGTTGAACGTGCTGGACGACTTTAACCGCGAGGGTTTGGGCATTGAAGTTGATTTTTCTTTGCCCGCCGAACGGGTCATTCGCAGCCTCAATCGGATCATTGAGTGGCGTGGAAAACCAGAAACTATTCGGGTTGAATAATGGCCCAGAATATATCAGTGGCAAGCTGTTAGAATGGGCTGAAAAACAAGGTATTAGCATCCAGCATATCCAACCCGGAAAGCCGCAGCAGAACGCTTACATCGAGCGCTACAATCGCACGGTCAGGCATGAATGGTTGGACCAACACATCATTGAAAACATCGAGGAGGCGCAAGACTTCGCCACACAATGGCTTGTCTTATAATGAACTTGGCTCCTGCTTTATAATGGGGCCACTGCCCGCCACGTCATTTGTGACAGGCAGTGGCGGCGGTTGGATCGTAAATGGCTGGGTCATGATGGACCGCTCCAGAGTTTGATCAACCGCCGTCTTCCCCAAAGGCCTGAACGGATACGCGTGCAACAAGTCACGTATGACAAGCATAGGATATGGAGAATATGACAGATCATAACATTGGCGTGGACATTTCTAAATCCCATCTGGACGTGTTTCGATTGGAAGACGACATGGCTAAACGCTTCGATAATTCAATCACAGGCTTCCGTGCTCTTATCAGATGGTTGGGCAAGGCGACCCGTGTAGCGAGGGTCGTTTACGAGCCGACAGGATCGTATCACAAAGCCTTTGAAGCGACACTTGGGAAGGTGTTACCATTGGTCAAGGTAAATCCTTTGCAGGCGCGCCGTTTTGCGCAGGCCCATGGTACGAGAGCTAAGACTGATGCAGTCGATGCTCGAATGTTGGCGCTTATGGGCGCGGCATTTAATCTTGAACCACAAGTGCCTCTCCCGAAAGAAGCAATTGACCTCAAAGACTTGCATGTTGCGCGGGCTGGGTTGGTCAAGGATCGCACCAGATTGCGCAACCGTGCTCAAATTCAGGGGTTATCTCTCCTGAAACGCCAAACCAAAGCGCGTCTCACGCTAGTGGAACGCCAGATCGTTGAGTTGGACGCCGAGATAGCAGCGCTGATCCAGGCGCGGGAGAGCACCGCACGTACGCATGATATTTTGCGTTCCATGCCCGGTGTCGGCGCTGTTTCTGCTGCCGCAATATTGACCCTGATGCCCGAACTCGGCACGCTAGATCGCAAACAAGTGGCCAGCCTGGCTGGTCTCGCCCCCATCACACGCCAGTCTGGATTATGGCAGGGCAAAGCGTCCATCGGAAGCGGGCGCAAGCCCTTGCGCGATGCCCTTTACATGCCCGCATTAGTCGCCATGCGCTGGAACCCAGACCTCAAAGCAAAATACGAACACCTACGAGACGTGGGAAAACCCGCCAAGGTCGCAATCGTCGCTATAATGCGGAAGCTAATCGAAATCGCAAATGCACTTGTCAAAGCTAATCGCAAATGGACACCAAAAACCGCTTGATCAAGACGGATACTCTGGACTTACAACAATGACCGCCCGAATATGGGCATCGGCGGCATCACACCCGCACAGAAACTAAAAATGGCCGCGTAAGTTCTACAGCCGCACCCCGTTAAAAATGGGGGGATTACCCACAAACCTCGCCTGCTGAGTGATAACGGCTCCAGCTACGTCTCGGGGGAGCTGGCGGAATGGTTGAAAGACAAGGATATGAAGCACAGCCGTGGCGCGCCCTATCATCCTCAAACGCAGGGCAAGATCGAGCGGTGGCATCAGACCTTGAAGAACCGCATCCTGCTGGAAAACTACTTCCTACCCGGCGATCTTGAGGCTCAGATCGAAGCCTTCGTAGACCACTACAATCACCAGCGTTACCACGAGAGCCTGAACAACGTTACACCCGCCGACGTATACTTCGGACGCGACAAAGCCATTCTACAGCAACGGGAAAGGATCAAACGTAAGACGCTCGAAACGCGACGCTTGCATCACAGACAACACGCCGCATAATGCAACCAACCAGATGAGCCGAACTCTCTCTTAGTCTAGACCGCCTTTGGTGCCAAAAACCCTGACGACGGACAGGTCAGGCCATCAAGCCGCAATACCATACTCACAGTCGTAGCAGTTACCTTTGCTGCTCATTGAGACCTTGAAGCCGTGCAGCTTCAGGCGCCGCTGATACTCGTTTGAACAATATTGCGACCCGCGATCCGTATGGTGAATGCAGTCTTTCGGCGGTTGTCGCAAAGCAACGGCCATATCTAACGCCCGGATCGCTAGATCCTTCTTCATGCGGTTGCTGACAGCCCAACCGATGACACGGCGAGAATACAGATCAAGGATGACGGCGAGATACAGCCACCCTTCACTGGTCCATATGTAACTGATGTCACCTGCCCATTTTTGGTTGGGGCCAGTCGCTGAGAAATCTTGATCCAACAGATTGGGTGCGATGTTGAACGTGTGGTTACTGTCCGTCGTCGCCTTGTATTTCTGGGTTCTTATGATCTTGATGCCATTCTCACGCATCAAACGCCCTACGCGCCGGTGTCCGATCTTCAGCCCTAGCTCCTGCAATTCTTCAGTCATGCGGGGTCGCCCATAGCTTTCTAGGCTTAACCGATGTTGTTCGCGGATATGGGCCAGAAATACCATATCATCCCGCTGGCTCTGGCTCATCGGACGCACCCGCCAAGCACGGAACCCACGCGATGTGACCTGCATGATACGGCAGAGAAATTCCACGGACCAAACTTCTTTCCAGGCGTCGATGAACGCAAATCTCACCGGCTTTGGCCTGCAAAGAAGATTGCCGCCTTTTTTAGCACTTCCCTCTCCTCACGCAGTAGGCGGACTTCTTTGCGAAGCCGCGTGTTCTCCTTTTCGACGTCTTCATGCGGTCCTGACATCAGATCGTCATGCTGATGTTGCTGAACCCATTTGTTCAGCGTCGAAAGCCCAACCCCTAAATCCGATGAAAGTTGAGGCCGCGTTAGGCCACTGCTCATCGCCATGCGCACCGCATCACGCCGAAACTCGTCTGTGTATCTCTTTGCCATTCTCTATCTCCTTCATAGCAAACATTGCTCGAAAGAGACCGGAACTAAACCGTGACAAGTCCAAGCACCGACGCGACCTGCTTGAGGCCGGTGTCGAACTGTTTGAATTGAGGCTTGGCGCAACAACAGTCACGGGACAGAGCGAACTTGGCAGACTTGGCCTTTCGGGAGCGAGCCTGCACAGCAAGACCTTTGCGATTGACGACGCCCGGATATTCGTTGGTTCGTTTAACTTCGATCCTCGTTCCGCATTTTTGAACTGCGAAATGGGTTTCCTCATCGACAGCCCGATAATGGCCGCACAAGCACGGCGCAGCTTTGACGATTTGGAATTGCTCAGCTATCGACCAGAACTCACGCCGGAAAACCGGATGATTTGGCACGAAACACTGCCCGATGGTCAGGTTGTGACCTATCAGGAAGAACCCGGCGCGACGTGGTTCGAACAGGTGGCAATCGTCGTGATCGGGCTCTTACCGATTGAGTGGCTGTTGTGACGCGCCCCCGAAAGACCTTGCAATACCAAACGCCAGCAGAGAAGTTTGCACGGTATTGCCAAGTTGTTGGCATCAGCTTGCGAAGCTTGGCAAAGGCAGGATCATGCCACCATTTCCGCGGTGTAATCTGCCCAGAGGCTGAAAGCATCGGAGCGGGCGTGGCGGTATGAAGTTGCGTTCAGTTGATATCGGCGGGGACGGAAGAGCAAGTTGATCTGGTCATGTGCGGCCAAAAACCTCTGTGTCTGCCGGTGGGATTTGAATTTTCCGAAGATCTTCTCTCGCTTACGTGTCGGCCGGTGTGACACTTCGATCGCGTTATTAGGCCCTTGTGCCCGCGATGGTCAGCGTTCGGGGCCAGTGTTTTGACCGGCTTGATATAGCTACGCAATTTGTCAGCTAAGACCACCCTCGGCTCGCCAAACTGTGAAACCAATCTTTGGAAAAAGCGCTTTGCTGCTTTGGAATTGCGGCGTGTTTGCACGAGCAATATCGAGGACGTCTCCATCCGCGTCGATCGCACGCCACAGCCAGTGTTTCTTGCCACGGATCGTGATCACGACTTCATCCATGTGCCACTTGTCGTCCGGCCGTGGTCGATCCCGGCGAATGCAATTTTCGAAGTGTTGACCAAAGCGGTTGACCCAAAGTCGGATTGCTTCTCGGCTGACAATCACGTCCCGCGCGGCCAACAGGTCTTCAACATCAGCCGTGCTCAGAGCTAACCGATGGTAAGCCCAAACAGCGTAAGCAATAATCTCACGAGGATAACGAAAACCCTTCAGGCGTGGCAAATCAATTGGAATATTCATGGAGTCCACATACCTTTAGCAAACCCAGTCAACAACTTGGCAATACCTCCACGGGCCCTAGAAAATATCTACAGCTACCGATTAAAAAACGGTATCGGCAAATCAAACGCAACGACAAACGCAGTTTTTCAACGGAGTACTGCTACTTCGTGCTCGATTTGTTCTTTAATTAATTTGAAATGCTCTTTCATACGTTGGGTTGGCGCGGAAACACACAATGCATATGTGTCACCGGCCAGACGTATTGGAACAGCAAGACATGTTAAGCCAATCGAATATTCCTCACGATCCAGCGCGTAGCCTTGATTCAGTATTTCTGTAAATTCAGTGCGCAGCGCGGCTTCCGAGCGAAGCGTATGCTCTGTCAAAGACTCAAAGTCACAACTTGCAAAGAACTCCGCGCGGTTCGCTTCAGGGGAAAGCGCCAAAAGTAACTTGCCGGCTGCACGCGCGTGGACATAGCCGCCTAAATATCTGGCACCCACAGCAGCATGGACAGGGTTTGATCCCGCTTCCACAGCAAGGGTCACAAGATCACCGTCGAACCAGCCGGACACATAACTTGTTTCGCCGGTTTTTGTTGCGACCTTTTCGACCAGCTCGCGCAAGGCGGCCGGACACGAAAAATGATTTCTGAAACCATCGATGAGATCCCCGACGCGCAACCCAAGCACGTAATTGTTTTCGGCTGAACGGCGAAGTAGGCCAATCACTTCAAGAGATTGCAAAAGGTGATAGGTAGCTTGGGTCGGCAATCCGGTGATTTGGCGAATTTCGGAAGCTTTCAGTCCGATGCGACTTTCGGCAACACAAAACAAAATGGATGCTGCTCGTGAAACGGATTGCACACGCGGCTTCGTTGACGTGCGATCTTTTACCGAAATCGCCGGTTTTTCAAGCTCTAGCCCCATTTACACATCACTTCTGATTACCTGCTGCACTATAAGTCCAGCACAATTCTTCGACCTTTACATCGTGAAACGCAAATTGTCATTTGATCATTCTGTGCGTGCTCTTCGTCAGAAAGATACATATCTTCATGCTCCGGCGTCCCCTCAAGTACCTTAGTAAGACAGGTTCCGCATATACCCTGCTCACAGGAAAGCTCAATTTCGATACCGTTTTGCATCAGGACGTCCGCAATGGTTTTGTCTGACGGGATGTCATAGGTTAGATTACTTTTAGCAAGATGCACTTCAAAGCTATCGCCACCTTCATCCAGAACAGGCGCGTCCGCACTGAAATGTTCGAGATGGACAGCACCATCGGGCCAGTTCGGTTTAGCGATGGCGGCTACGGCATCAATGAACGGCGTTGGACCACACAGATAAACATGGGTTCCTTTCTCATATTGATCGAGTATCAACGAAAGTGTGCTCTGCACGGCTTGGCCATCAAGACCGAAATAGTGGGTAGTGTTGTTCATCAGGGATGAACTTTCGATCAGATCGGCGAATGCCGTAACTTCGCGGGATCGGGTGAAATAATGAAGCTCATAATCCTTACCGATAGCATCAAGATGAGAGGCCATCGACAGAATGGGTGTGATTCCAATACCGGCGGCCAGTAGAATGGCCCTTTCGCCATCGGGTTTCAGGGCAAAATTGTTGCGCGGTACCGAGATCGAAAGAGTATCGCCAACATTCAAAAGATCATGAACAGCCGCCGACCCACCGCGCGAAGCGGGTTCGCGTTTCACGGCGATGTGATAGGCTTTGAAAGCCCCGGGTGCCGGCCAAAGTGAATACTGCCGAATCAATCCGTTGGGCAGATGAATATCGATGTGCGCGCCGCAGTCGTAATCGGGTAGATCGGCCCCTGTGGTATTGGCGAGGACGATACGAACGACCTCTTCGTTTTCTTTGGTAACATCTTCAACCGTGACAGAAATTGTAACTGACATACCTATGACCTCACGACTTGGGGTGGCTAATGGCAAATTGGCGAACAGTTTTCTTTTGCTGAATTTGCCACCGGTCGTCTTGTTGGATCAACGATCCGTTCGACGTCAGGACCATGGCTGGCCCTGGTACGGTTGGCACATCACCAGAGGGTGTCGTACCCGAATACAGCGTAATGTAAACACTGAAATCCTGTCCAGCTTCAGTTTTGACCAGCACGACGTTACTGATGACATGGCGGGTGCGCAGGTCCGGATCGCGGTCATCATATGCGGCCTCAACTTGCTTTGGTCCGGTCAGAACCTCTCCCTTGCGGTGCCATTCGCCATCACTTGCGAACGCGGCTGCAGCATCGGCAAAACGCACTTCGTCGAGAGATTGATAAAACGCCAGCAAAAGCTGTTGTCCGGCGATAATGGTGTCAGTCGTCATGGCTTTTCCTATTCTTTATGTGCTGTCGTCATCATTGCGGTGACATTGCCGACCAGCGCGCCGATGTCGGAACCGACTAAGAAGAAGCTGGCACCGTGACCACGCCAATGGCTGACCTTATCCGGGGGGCAAAAAATGCCAGTTGCAGCGCCCGCAACTTTGGCTTTGGCAAGGGCAGCTTCAATGGCTTGGCGCACGTCTGGTGTGTCCGGTTTGGCCCGTTGACCGAGTTGCGCTGAGAGGTCCATCGGACCGATAAACACAGCGTCAATCCCGTCAACTGCGGCGATGGCCGCGATGTTATCAAGGCCATCCTGACTTTCGATTTGCGCAACTACCACGACCGGCTCGGGTGGGCCATCGGCGAAATAGGACTTGTCCATTCCGTAACGCGAAGCGCGCACGCTGCCGCCGATACCGCGTTTTCCTTCAGGTGCAAACCGTGTTTGCGCCACTATTTCACGCGCTTCATACTCCGTTCGCACATCTGGGATCATGATGCCGGTCACACCTAGATCCAGTACTGGTTTAATGATGGCCACGTCGCCTGACGCAATCCGCACAAGCACGGGTTTGCGATTAGCAATTGCTGCCACTTGCGCGTGCATATGTGGCAGAGAAGTGGCACCGTGTTCCGCCTCAAGACAGATATAATCAAGGCTGGTGTGGCTCAGGATTTCTGAAATTTGAAACGACGTAGTGCACTGAAACATCCCGCAAACCGGTCGCGCTTCGACGACGAATTCGCGAAATGATGACGCCATACTCTTCTCTGCCATTGCCTTATTCCCCGACTTTTTCAGGCTGCGCGTCCCGGGTAGCTTTGCCGCCCTCTGCAAGGGCAAGCTTGTTGCCGAAGCGTTCAATCATCACATCATCAAACGCGATTTTGTCGCTGCACACATGACTGCCCGACCGTAGACGATACTGACCGGAGTGGGAATGTGCCGTTGGCAGCAAGCCTTCGTTGTCCAGTGCCATAGCCGCATCAAGGATATAACGGCGGAATTGAACAACACCTAAATCGGCGGAATTCAGATGTTCTTTGCTACGGTCAACGATTGGCCCCATGCTGGTCTGAATCGCAGCATCCTGTTCGGACACCCCTTTGACGCCAGTGTAAGTTTTGGTGCGCTGCTCGTCGCGATCAATCATGAAGTCGTTGGATTCATTGCGGACCGGCACGTAGTTTTCGTCGGTTTCTGCGTGAATGGACGCACCCTTCTGGAAGCGAGCGACTTCGTCGTCGGTCAGTTTACGATCTGCATTCCATGTGTAGTTGAAAATCCAGCACGACACGTCATCAATCGGCACCCAGCATTGGCCGTGCATATTTTCACCCGGAAAGGCGTTGGGAGCAAGGCCGTGGTTGGGCATCAGGAACTGGCTGATACGCCAGTATGTATCTCCCTCGTCCGCATAACGGGCGCCGCCAATAGTAATTCCGGTCTCGTGCTTGTTAATCGAAAAGCGTGGCGAACCGTCGTTGCGGATCCAGCCAAGGCGACGTTCATCGGCGGAGGATTCGGCGACAAACGCATCTTTGCCAAAGTCGATTTTACCTCCCACCAGGGGCATGTGCAGGAACGAGAAATGCGCGGTATCAAGCGCCCCTTCGCAGGCCTGTGCCCAGTTGGTGGTCTGTAGTTTTTTGGAGACATAAACCTGATCGGACGGAAGGGCCGTGAATTCAAAATCAGGCATTTCTGGCATCAACTCTTCAGGACCGAGGTAGACCCAAATGATACCGCCAGCTTCGCGGGTCGGGTAGGTTTCGAGCTTGATCTTTTTGCACATCTTTTCACGCTGGCCGTTATCAGGCAGCGTCGGGATGTCCAGACAGTTGCCGTCCACGTCGAATTTCCAGCCGTGATAGGCGCAGCGTATGCCACCGTCTTCGACGCGACCGAAAAACAGGTTTGCGCCACGGTGCGGGCAGGTGGGTGTGATCAGTTGCGCACGCCCGTCAGTATCACGGATCGCGACCATGTCGGTTTCCAGAATTGTGATGCGGCGCGGCGGGCAATCGGGTTCGGGTAATTCACGCGATAGCAGCGCAGGTTGCCAGAAAAACCGGAACATTTTCCCCATTGGGCGGTCGGGACTGGTTTGGGTCAGTAGATTGTTCTTTTCTGTCGTCAGCATTTTAGGTCCTCCTCAAGTGATATGTTCGGTTTAAGAGTCCACGCCTAGCGCGGCTGCAATTTTATCGTGTAGGATCAAAAACTTATCACGATCTGTGCGGTCTTCCGGTGTTGGGGCTTCTTCCAGCAATAATTTGGCAGGGGCGCCAAGCACCAGAATGCGGTCCGCCATTTCGATCGCGTCATCAATTCGGTGAGTAATGAACAGACAGGTTTTGTGATACTTACGGATAACGTCGCTGACATCGGCACGAAGGGTTTGCGAGGTGACGTGATCCAACTGGCTGAAACATTCGTCTAACAGCAAAATCTCGGGGTCAATCGCAAGGGCGCGCGCAAGGCTGGCCCGTTGCCGCATCCCCCCTGACAACTCGTACGGATACAGCTTTGCCGCCTCGGTCAGGTTCACACGCGCAAGCCATTCCATCGCCTTTTCACGGGCATCCTTTTTGGTTTCATGCAAAATCAGCAGGCCGAGTTCGACGTTTTCGACTGTCGTGCGCCAAGGCAGCAAGCGGTCCGTCTGAAAGCCCACCGAAATCGTGCGACGCAGCTTTTTGAAGTCCTTGTTGGGGTCCATCCCCATCACACGGACCCGCCCTTTGGTCGGGGTCAGGTTGCCCATAATCAGGTTCAATGCAGTGCTTTTGCCGGCACCAGTCCGGCCTAGGAAGGATACGATTTCACCTTTGTTGACATGAAACGACAGGTTTTCAATTGCGACAACATTACCAAAACTCTTGTTGACGCTATCGATCAGGATTGCAGGTTCCTGACCGTTGTTGGCGGGTGGGGGTGTATGCATGGCCATCAGCGCACCTCGACTTCTGGACGGTAGCGCAAGACGCGTTTTTCAACGAGGGCCACCATGGATTGTGAAAAAATGTTCAGGACTACTAGGAACAGGGTCCAAGCGAAAACCGAGGCAATATCAAAGTTGGCCTGGGCCAGTCCCATCTGCGCCCCGATCCCGACCGCAGATGCGATGAGTTCGGCAAAAATCACCATGCGGGTGGCATAGCCAATGACAGAGCGTGTAGTTGAGAAAACATAGGCAACGATATGTGGCGCGATCAGATAGCGCAGTACCTGCCAACGGCTCGGCCGGAAGCTTTCGCACATTTCAAGCCATTCTTTGGGCAACGCGCGGATGCCGTCAAAGACGTTCAGCGCGTAAAACGGCACCAGAATAACCGACATAATAAAGAAGATACGGATTTCGGGCTCTCTGAACCAGAACACGGCCAACAGCATCCATGACAGGGCTGGAATGCCAGTGTCGATCACCACAAGTGAGCGGATATAGGGCCGTAACTTTGGCATCATCCCCATCACAATCCCGAGGATCGTTCCTAAGATCATTGCAAACACCAGCGCAACAGCGAGGCGCAACAACGTAATCAGGATTTCATCCCAAAGCGGAATCAACTGCGTCCATAGCTTTTCCGCAATCAGCACGGGCGGTGGCGCAATGTAATGTGGTGCAAACATGCTGGCGATTTGTAACGCGACGATAATGAGTGCCACCACGACAAGACCGGCAACGCGATCCTGATTGAGTAGCTTGGCGACTGCAGCGCCCGGCCTGGCTGAGGCCGAAACAGTTGGGTCTTGTGATGACATTAATAAATCCTTCAATCAAATGCGTCGCCCCCCGTTCACGGTAAGGGGAGCGGCAAATTGTATTCAGCTGGCGAAAAATCCATCAACGATTTCACCGTTCTCGGCGTCGACGAAAGCTTGGGTTTTGCGAACGAGGTCACGCCCAGCCGGTTCCAACATCGAATGGGACGAAAAATCCAAGCGGCCGGACTCATACGCGCCCATTAGCACTTCGGGCTCTACGTTCAGCTCTGGCGCCGCGATGGTGAAGGCATCCATTGGGTCAGCATTAATCTGATCCATTAACTGCGCGAACGTGGCATGAACGCGCGCGGCGGCATCTGCCTCACGCTCGATGGCTTCGTTGCGCAGGGCAAAACCGAAGTAGGGCATTTCTGCGCCTTCCGCGTCCTGATATTCGCGGCCCAGATTAAAGATCGAGCGCAGCCCGTCCATGCGGGACATCGCAGCAGAGACATTCGGTTCCCATGAAAGCGCGCCTTCGACATTGCCCGCAAGCAGCAGCGTCATGGCTTGTGCCGGGCTCGGCACGTTCTGCACGGTGATATCTTCGCCCAACTCGATTCCGTGGATGTTGCGCAGCGCTGATTTGCACATATTAAATGCACCCGAAGCAGCAATACCGGCAATCGATTTCCCCCGCAGTTCTTCGATAGAGGACGGGCCATCTTCGGCCGTTACGATATTGATCATCGTCCCGGTGGTGATTGTCGTCACAAGACTGCAGGGAACGCCGCGTTCATACATGCGCAAATAGGTATCCCAAGCGCCGATACCCAATTCGAACGTGCCGGAAATGAAATCGCTGTAGTAGCTGGAAACGGAAGTATATTCGTTGGTGATGTCAATCTCGAGGCCATTGTCCAGATCAGGGCGTTTGGCCTTCAGATATTCGTTAACGATGACGCTGACGCCGGTTTTCAGCGTCGCGTAGCTTAGTTTTATATTGGCATCTTGGGCGAATACTGCCGGTGCTCCAATCAGGGGTGCCGCACTTGCCGCAAGTCCTGTTTGAACGAATGTACGTCTTGAAATAGTCATTTGTCTCTCCCTTGGTTTTATTTCGTCGTCATTATCCGAATGCGCTACGGAACATTCCCCCATCCATCAGCAGATTCTGACCTGTGATGAAGCCCGCATTGGGGCTGCATAAAAAGACACAGGCCTGACCAAATTCATCCGGTGTGCCCATGCGTCCAGCTGGAATTGTCGCAAGACGTTCCGCCTCTAGTTCTTCAATCTGGCGGCCCGAAGCCTTTGACCGTCTTTCTAACCCACCACGCGACCGCGCGGTTTCGAAAAAGCCGGGCATTAGTTGGTTAATGGTCACGTTGTCGGCGGCTACATCGCGAGCAATACCTGCGACAAAGGATGTCAAACCGGCACGCGATGCGCTTGATAAATCAAGACCTGACATCGGCATTTTCACCGTGATCGATGTGATGTTGACGATACGCCCAAAGCGTCGTTTTTGCATGCCGCCAATAACCCGCTGAATCATTTCAATGGGGGCTACCATGTTAGCGGTCACACCGTCCAAGATATCGGAGCGGTCCAGATCCATAAAACCGCTAATCGGTGGGCCGCCATTATTGTTCACCAGAATATCTGGTTCAGGACAGGTAGCGAGCAGTTCTTCTTGTGTCGCAGGGTCCGTAATATCGCCCGTGACGGTCGTAACATCAACACCAGTCTCTGCTGAGATCAACCGCACTCTAGCTTTTTCAAGATGATCTGCATTGCGACCATTCAACACAATACTCGCACCGGCACGGGCGAGCATTTCTGCACATGCGAGTCCAAGTCCGCGGCTGGATGCACAGACGATGGCACGACGACCGGATAGGTTAATCGACATACTCATGGCATCAACCCTTTTTGCCAAGCTGCGCACGTACTTTTGCAGCGATAGATTCAGCGTTCGGCAACACCTCTCGTTGCAATACCGGCGAAGCAGGCATCCGCATATCAGGCGTTCCAATCCGAGAAACATTTTCAATTCCCGCGTCCCGTAGACGGCATAAGAGTTCCGCACCAACACCACCTGTAATGTTTGCTTCGTGGACAATCATTGCAGTATCGCCGGATTCCTTAATCGCTTTGATCAGTTCGTCTTCGGGCAGGGGCGACAACCAACGCAGGTCGATCACCGATGCTTTGATGCCGTCTTTGGCTAGCAGGTCGGCAGCGGCTTCAATGACTGGCATGCCCGTGCTCCAGCTAACCAACGCAATATCTTTGCCGGAACGACGAGTGCGCAATCCTCCAATTGGTTGAACGTCGACGCTGAAATCAACTTCTTCTTTGCGCTGATAGAACGCGCGAGATTCTATGATAATGGTGGGATCATCACAGGCAATTGCAGCGCGTAACATGTCGTGGGCATCTTGCGCAGTTGATGGCAGGCCAATCCGCAGACCGGGGGTGTGGAATAACAATGCCTCAAGACTTTGGCTGTGTTGTGCGCACGATCCGGGCGTTACTCCGTGTTGTGTACGGATAACCAAGGGGGCGGTGCAGGTGCCGCGCGTCAAATACCGCAGATTCGCCATTTGGTTGATGACTTGATCCAACGCCACCAACATAAAGTCGGCCCACATGATTTCGACAACAGGCCGCATGCCCATCATTGATGCGCCAAGGGCTGACCCTAAAATGGCACTTTCGGAAATCGGTGTGTCAAACACTCGCTCTTCGCCAAAGTTCTTTTGCAAATTGCGCGTGCAACCAAAAATTCCGCCGCCAAAACCGACATCTTCACCGTAAACCAGCAGTTCGGGGCGGTTTTCAAGTTCGATCCGTAGAGCTTCGGTGACAGCCTTACCGTAGGTTGTTTCAGTGGTATCTTCGGATTTTCTCGGCTCTATTCCGACCTTTGGGGCATCGCCGATGATATGTTCATAGGCGGTTGCCGGATCGGGGTTTGGTGCGGCAATCACTTCATTCTTCAATGTTTCAAATTCGCCCTTCAAATCGGCGTCAATACGATCAAGAGTGTCAACGTCAGCCAGACCATCTTTGATGATACGTTCGCGGAAACTCACGATCGGGTCTTTTTCCTGTGCAGCGTTCCACTCTTCTTTTGAACGATAATGCTGCAAATCGTTGTTGTAATGACCCCAAAGTCGCACGGTGTTGAACTCAAGAAAGACAGGACCATTGCCTGCAACAATAGAGTCCCGTGCAACAGCAACGCTGTCGCGCACGGCAATCGGGTCGTTCCCGTCGATTGTTGCGGACTGAATGCCATAGGCGCGGGCACGGCTGGCCTGACGCGGAACTGGGGCAACCTCGGCAGAGGCAGTCATTTCGGCCCATCCATTATTTTCACAAATAAACAGAACCGGAAGCTTACGAAGGGCAGCGAATGTCATCGCTTCGTGAACCGCACCTTGGTTCATCGCACCGTCACCGATGCTTACGACCGAGATGCCGCCCGTCTTCTGAAGCTTCTGCGCCATGGCGACGCCAGTAGCAATAGGGTAGCCCGCGCCTACAATCGAGTTTTCGCCGATAAAACGATATTCCGGCGCAATCATTAGGGCTGAACCGGAGCGACCGCCGTTCACACCGGTTGCCTTGTGGGCGATTTCGCTGAGCACTTCGAACGCGGGCACACCGGATTCAATTGCCCATCCGTGACCACGGTAAGTTGCGGAAATTCTGTCTTCGGGTTGCAGCGCGGCGGCAGTGCCTACAGGAATCGCTTCCTGGCCCGCACATAGATGAATTGACCCCATTGCAAGGGGGGGTGATCCGTCGCTAAAATCCATGCAAATTTGCTCAATTCCACGAATGAATGACATGTTGCGGTAGGCCGCATAAGCAAAATCGGTGTCGTCATTTGTTTTGAGCATCTGGTGCCTCCTACTTATCACTATTTGACAAATATATCATATAGTGATATTTATGGCAAGATATTTTGGAACACTTGCCGCACTTTACTGTAAATCACCGATCAAGAGGTGTCGTAAGGGAAGGTAATATTTTGGTTTTACGACATTTTTCCAAGCGTGCAGCCAACTAAAGGAGAGACCAATGAAAGCAGTTATAGCAAACAGTGCGGGCGGACCTGAGGTTCTGGATGTGGTTGATCGCCCCGTTCCTACACCTTCCGCGACAGAGATTCGCGTCAAGGTTCACGCCGCCGGCGTCAACCGCCCCGACGTCGTGCAACGACAAGGTAACTATCCGCCACCCGCAGGCATCACTGACATACTGGGTTTGGAATTGGCCGGCGTCGTTGATACAGTTGGCGCGGAGGTTACGCGGTTCAAAGAGGGTGAACGCGTGATGGCATTGGTCGCGGGTGGTGCCTATGCCGAATATGCTGTCGTCGACGAATCCAACGCTTTAGCGATGCCCGACTCCATGACTATGGTTGAAGGCGCCGCTTTTCCGGAGACGTATTTCACTGTATGGAGTAACGTATTTGAACGCGCGCGCTTGAAAGCTGGTGAAACAATACTCATCCATGGCGGCACGTCGGGGATCGGTGCAACTGCAATTCAACTCGCGAAATGTCTAGGCGCGAATGTCATCACGACTGTCGGGTCGGCTGAAAAAGCAGAAGCTGCAGTAAAGATCGGCGCGGACAAAGTGGTTAACTACAAGATAGAAGATTTTGTTACTGCTACGCTCGAGATGACAAACGGCAAGGGAGTCGATGTGATTCTGGATATGGTGGGTGCTGACTATATCCAACGCAACTTTGAAGCGGTTGCAGTTGACGGACGTATCGCACAAATCGCGTTCATGTCCGGTTCAAAAGGAAAATTCGACCTGCGACCAATTCTGGTCAAACGTCTGACGATGATCGGCTCCACACTGCGGGCTCGGCCAGTTGCTATGAAGGCCGAGTTGGCGGCCGCACTGAAGACGAATGTTCTGCCGTTGCTCGCAGAGCGAAAGGCCATCCCGATTATCGATTCAACATTTACGCTGGCTCAGGTCCGTGATGCCCATTCCCGCATCGACGGGGGGCAACACATCGGAAGCATCGTTCTGACGGTGTCAGAATAACTATGCTGTCGGTTCATATTCGTAGTGAAGGTACCGCGGAATAGAATAGTTTTGGTATCAATGACCTCAATTTGGGTAATTGGGGCATTGACCAAGCTGAAAAAGCTTGAGGCTACGGCATGCCACTGATCATTACCTGATTTGTGTAAGACAAACTTAGCGTAGCTCAGATGTTACCAAGAAAGGCTCGTAATCCTAATCCTATCGCCATTTTTCCGATAAGATTGAATTGGCATACAGTGGGATAGTGAGGGGTCTGCTGACCCTGCTTTCCTATGGAGAAGTGGAAAGAGGCGTTTTTGGGACGGGCATGTTACGATTGAGTTAGACCGAGCTACCCAACGACTTGACCCATAACCACGAATACGTGACTTGTCGTCAGGTTTCGTTTTAGAGGCAGGGCGACAACAAACAGATGCCTTTTACGTGCTCTGCAAATCGCCTATAGTCTTGTCATAGATTATCACTATAGGGCGACTTACAATGACGACCTTCATAGCATTTGGCGAAGACATCCTGAACAACGCCAATGTTAACTCCAACAGCAACGGTGGGCAGGACAATGCCGGCTTCATATTGGTCAGTGGCGGGCAACAAGTTTTTCCTGACGGTTCGGTTGTTGTGTTTGAAGTTGACAAGCTCAACGGCAATGGCGAGATCGACGGTAATAGCGGTTTCATAGGCATCACAGTTTATACGGATGCCGCAGCGTTCACAGCTGGGACTCCCCTTTACACTTATGGTCCACAGAACCCAGGGCAAACAGCGAATATCCAAAGTTCGATTGATGGGCTTGGCGATAATTATATACGTTTTAATGCTAATGTTCTGGTGTCCAGTGATAGCGGGGCCCCGTCGTTGAACTCCATCTTTGTATCGCCAGATAGTGGCATCGCAAACGCAAACGGCAACACAAAGTTCGAACATCACACCGATATCGATTTGGATGGAGATGGGACGATTGATCCAGCGCCATCCATCGAAGATGGTAACGGCGATTTCAATTTGGGTACGAGCGTAGTTGTCTGTTTTACGAAAGGGACCTTGATCGCAACAGCATCAGGAGAAAGGCCTATAGAAACGTTATCCGCGGGCGATCTCGTGCGTACGCTTGATCACGGTTTTTTGCCAATCCGATGGATTGGTTCGGCTCGACACCCTGCTGTTGGTGCGCTGGCGCCTATTATGATCCGCAAGGGTGTCTTGGGCAACCAACGTGATCTGATGGTTTCGCCGCAACATAGAATGTTGTTGACCGGCTGGCGGGCCGAGCTTTTTTTGGGGGAATGCGAGGTATTGACCACAGCTAAATCCTTGATCAATGACCGCGATATATTCCGGGTTGAGGGTGGCTTTGTAGATTATTTCCACATTCTCTTTGACAATCATGAAATCATCTTCGCCGAAGGGGCCCCAAGTGAGAGCTTTCATCCTGGAGCGATGGGCGCACGAGCCTTATCAAAGGACGTACAAAACGAAATCTTAACGCTTTTTCCCCATTTGGAAACAATAGGTTTTAAGGGATATGGACCTGCAGCGCGGACCAGCCTAAAATTCAAAGAAGCAATCCTCATGAGACGTGCCATCTAACATTTTTTGCAGGGTCTGATTTACACTAAATTTGTTACAATCAACGAACCCGGAACGCTTGTCCTACAAAGATCCCAGCTTTAGCACGAAATAAGAGCCACAGCTCAGCACTTTAGAATGCTGAGTTGTGCCGGTGGTTGGGTCGTCTAACGCTTGGTCTTTGAGCGCCGTAAACGAGTAAGATCAACCATCACCTTCGCCAAAGGTCTGAACGGATACAGAGCGGCATAAAGCCCTCTAGGACAAGCAATTACTAATGCAACAGTCCCGGCCCAACACCTCCGGCATTGCTATCTTCGGCTTGCGCACGGCTTTCAGCGTTTTCTCCTACCAGTTTGATCGAATTGCGTTGCCGGTACTTCGGTGACAGCAGCATGTTTCTGGGATATCCTGTTGCTCCTCCGATCCGTGCCAAAAGCAAACGCGCCGCCGCGCGACCGATGAGTTTGCGGGGCTGGGCCACCGCGTCAATGCCCGTTCCCACAAACCGCATCCAGTCCAGATCGTCGAATCCGATAATGGAGAGATCTTCAGGCACACGACGGTGGAGCGACGCAATCGCCAGCATGGTGCCCGCCGACATCAGCCCATCCGCGCAAAACACCGCCGTAGGGCGTTCTTTACGCGCCCAATTGTCCACGACCGCATCGCAGGCAGCTTGGGCAGAGTGTTTGGTCACCGAGATGATCAGTCCGGGGTCGACGACCACGCCAGCAGCCTTGTGGGCCTCCAGATAGCCACGTAATCGAAGTTTGCCGGTCGACATCGGAGAAGGGTCAGGTCCGTCCTTATTGCCGGGATATGCGAGTATGTCACTGATCTGGCGATCGAGCGCCCCCGCATATTCCACAACAATTCCGATACGTAGATGACCTGCTGCAAGCAAGCGGGCGACCGCGTCTCGCGAGCTGTCGACGTTTTCAACAGCCACGGAATCGACATTCAAATTTCTGACCTTACGGTCAACCAGCACTACAGGAATGCCGGCCGCGACTACGTCATGAAGGTGGCTGGCCGATGTTACATCGCAGGGAGCGACAATCAGGCCGTCGATTTGCTTTTCACTCAGCAGCTTGGCCGCCGAGATTTCTCGTGAAAGCGTTTCGTCGCTGTTGGTAATAAGCAGCCCAAGCCCCTGCCCCTCTATGACATCGGAAATACCCCGAAGTACACTCGCATAGAACGGGCTGGAAATATCCCCTGCAATCACCCCGATCGTGCGGGTCCGACCAGTAATCAGTCCGCGCGCGAGCTCGTTCGGGCGATACCCAAGTTCTTGTGCTACTTTCAGAACCCGTTCTTTGGTTTCGCCACCGGCATACCCATAACGCCCCAGAACTCGCCCCGCCGTGGCGGTGCTGACTTTGGCGAGGCGGGCGACATCTACGATCGTTACTTTGTTGGACTTCATGCGCATCCTGCTTCGGGGTCATCGGCAGACCTTTAAATCAGGTCATTCGCAGACATTTCGTTTTTTGTCACCCTGTAAGCCGCTGATCCAGCGCCACAGCGGTAAACAAATCAAGATGCCCGCCCCCGACGTTTTTGCAAACGGTTATTTGGTCTTCAGATATTCGCCCCTGGTGCGTTCCCTTGCAAAGTTGGTAAAAATCGGCTTGAATGTCGTCCCAGTCCAAGATTCCGGCGGCGACCGGACGCGACAATTCTCCGGTGCCTTTCATGCCGTCGCGACAATCCACAAAGACAGTTCCGCGTCGCATTGCATCATCGTCGGCTTCGCGCATATCCAGCATATAGGCTCCAACCAGATCGAGGTGCGCCCCCGGTTTCAAAAGGGCACCCTTGATCAGTGGCTCCCGCGCCATAGTAACGCAGGAAATGATATCTGCCTCGGCAACGGCTGCATCAAGATCGTCGGTTGCCGCGATATCGAGGGGCGGCAATCCGTCCGTAGTGGCCAGAGCGAAGGCCCGTTCGGCGGTCCGGTTCCAGATCCGCACCTTGCGAATCGACGGGCGAGCCGCGACATGGGCTTGCAGCATATGCGGTGCCAGCCCGCCCGCGCCAACGATCAACAACGTCTCACAATCTTCCCGGGCAAGGAGGCGTGACCCAAGCCCGGAATCAGCTGCAGTCTTGCGGAATGTCATGGCCTCGCCATCTGCCACCATCCGCGGGCCACCGGTCTTGGGATCAAACAGTGCGACCAACCCCTGAACCGACGCCTGTGGCGGGTCTATCGACAGGTTGCCGGGGAACACGCCGACCATCTTCACGGCAATCCCTGTTCCCGCTTTCCACCCAACAAGCGTAACAAACTGGTTTCCGCCCGCTCCCGGCTCGGCACTGACAATATGCTCAGCCTGCGGCGGCGCATCGCGGTGTGCCGCATAAAGCGCGTCAATCAGAAACGGATAGTCAAGCGCGCGGTGAACAGTATCGGCATCAGCAAATTTCATACCATACTCCCTAATAATCGTTGAGCTTTTTCATATAACGCCGCGCTTCCATCATCTTGTGGTCACGCAAACCGGCAAGACGGTAAGCGAATTTCCAAAGCGTATCAAAGAACATCAGTGGCGCGAATGCGCCGCGGAATTCTTCAGCAACACCCGTAAAATCGACCTCGGCCGCGTCGACGACCAAAATATTTTCTTTTCGCCCGAACCGCAGCAAAAACTCTTCGGCGCGCTCTTCCAGCGGGCGCGTGTCGTCAAGGCCCTTCATCAAAATATAGCACCGCTCTTCGTCCAGCACTTCAAACGCACCATGAAAGAATTCGTTGGCGTGGATCGGGTGACTGTTGATCCATTGCATCTCCATAAGGACACAGATCGCATAGGAATACGCGGCGCCGTAACTCGCACCGCTGGCCATGGTGTAAACGACGTCCTGTTTGGCGAAATGCGGTGCATACTCATCAAACCGCGGCGCGAAAACAGTCTGGGCATTGTCGATCACGCCCTGCAATGCGTTAAGGCTGTCCATCAGCGCAGACATCCGATCAACACCGTCATAGCGCGCCGCAAGACCCTGAACGATCTGGTAAATGCGCGCGTAGTTGCTGTTTTTCGCGTCGATCGGAATACCGGTTGTGTATGGCGCCTCAAAAGAAACGACATGATCGCTCGCCTTTGCCAAAGGACTCTCTGGCTCGACAGTCAGGGAAATCGTCAGTGCTCCAGCTTCGCGCGCGAACGCTGCTGCCGCGACCGTTTCTTTGGTTGTTCCGGTCATCGAACACAAAATCACCAGCGAATCAGAGGTAAGGCGTTTCGGTGCGCGATGGGTGAATTCCGCCGCATTATACAGGTCCGACGGCAGGCTCGCAGAGGCCTGATCCAGCATGAACTTGGCGGGATACATGATCGACAGCGATCCACCGCAGGCAACAAAGAAAACATGATCTGTTTCACGGCCTTGCAGCGCGGCAAGGGCGGATGCGACGTCGGGATGAGGTGAGGATTTCGTAACCATCTGATGGTCTCCGTTTGCTTGGATTAGGACTTGCCGCTGATCGCTTGACAGAGGCGTGAGAATCATGAGAACGTTCTCATATGAACGAGATAATGGCAACCACCCCGCGTATCGTTGCGTTTGGCGACAATGATGTGGACTGTTACGAAGCACGGGGCACGATGTATCCCGGTGGAAATGCGTTGAACGCCGCTGTTTTTGCACGACGGTCAGGGGCAGACGCGGTTTATATCGGCGCCATGTCCGACGACGCTGCGGGCCGTCACATGCGCGCCGCACTTCGGCACGAAGACGTCGATATCACGCGACTGCGCCGTGTCGAAGGGCGCACCGCTTTCTGCGTCATCGGGCACAACAACGGGGAACGGGAATTTTTGCGCGCAGACCCAGGCGTGTCGATCATCGCCCCGAATCCGGCAGACTTGGCGTGTATCGCGCACGCGGACGCCGTCCACACCGGACGCTCTTCCCACCTCGAAACGCATCTGCCCGACTTTGCGTCCCGTACAAAACTGTCATACGATTTTGCGAACCATGCACAGCCCGATTATATCGCCCGCTTCGCGCCCATGTGCTATCTGGCCAGTTTTTCCGGCGGCGATCTTACAAGCAACGAAATCGTAACTCTGCGTCAACATGCCCGAACGGCGGGGGCGCAGTGGTGCCTTGTCACGCGCGGCGGCGACGGAGCAATCCTGTCCGGACCGGACATCCACGTCTCGGTCGCGCCGGTGCCCGTGGATGTGGTCGATACACTTGGCGCTGGCGACAGCTTCATCGCGCGGGTCCTGACCGGCCTTTTACGCAACGAAGACCCGACCGCCCTGATGCAGGCCGCCGCAATTATGGCGGCGCAGACGTGTGGTCAGCATGGGGGCTTTGGTCACCCCGCCCCGATTGACATCGACGAGTCACACGCGCTTTCGATTTGGGAGTTTCACGCCCGCGCCGCAGAGGAGGCGGCACGCGCCACGCAAAACCAGACATCAATGGAGGAGAAAACATGACACACACACTTAACGCATTCAGTCGCAGACAGGCACTGGCGATGCTGGCCGGCGCGCCGCTCGGGCTATCGGCCACGCAAGCGTTTGCTCAGGACGCGGCTAACTTCCGGATCGCATCCGTGAACGCCCCGACAGCACTGTCCAACATTCTGGCAGAAGAAACAGGCAACCGGATCACGGAAAGGACAGGCGGTCGGGTCTCATTCCAGATGTTCCCGAGCGCGCAACTCGGCACAACCACCGATACCATTGAACAAGCAAGTCAGGGGCAGCCGACTATTGCCTACACATCGGCCAGCAACCTGTCGCAATTCGGCGTTCCGGAACTTGCGGCCGTCGAAGGACCCTTTGTCGTAGCCGACGCGGTCGAAGCCGAGCGGCTCGCCAATTCCGGACTGATGTCCGACTTTTACGACAAATTGGCACAAACCGCCGGTCTGCGCGTCCTCGCCCTGAACTGGTTCGACGGCGCGCGCCACATGATCGGCACACAACCCTATGTGCAGCCAAGCGACCTCGACGGCGTAAAGATGCGCGTCCCGCCGCTGAAAACATGGCTCGACACATTCGAACCTATGGGTGTGGTCGCAACAACGGTTGAAGCCGCGGAAGCCTATTCCGCACTGTCCCAAGGCGTTGTCTCCGCAAGCGAAAGCCCGCTGACAGGGTTGCGGGCAAACCGCTGGTATGAAGTGGTCAAGGAAATCACACTCACCGGTCATTTCAACTTGTTCCTCGGCTGGGTCACTTCCGAAACTGCGTTTCAGGCGCTGTCAGAGAATGATCGGGCA
Source organism: Yoonia sp. MH D7 (assembly GCF_054439475.1). Lineage (NCBI taxonomy): Bacteria > Pseudomonadati > Pseudomonadota > Alphaproteobacteria > Rhodobacterales > Paracoccaceae > Yoonia > Yoonia sp. MH D7. Next base: position 70,234 of record NZ_JBTJCF010000005.1, on the reverse strand, counting down.
ATCATGCTTGAAGAATTCCGTCGTGGGGGCCAGCAATTGACTGAGCAATCCATCGCGCAAGAGGCCGAGATTCGTGCAGAGTTTGAAGCTGCCGGAGTCACGTTCCACGATCCCGATCTTGATGCATATCGTGCTGCCACGGCCGGGTATTTCAATGACCTGCCTAACGGTTTGTATGATCAGATACGCGCCTCGGCATCGGGGAGCTAAAACCAAACGCTCCGGTGCAATTACGTGCCGGAGCGTCCAACCCGGGAGGAGATCACCATCAACCGTGCCCTGATATTCCTGCTCCGCTTTATCGGCGAAGTGATCCCGACGATCCTGTTGGGAGTCGTGCTTGTTGTTGTAAGTGCCAATGTCATCTCGCGCACTGTGTTCCGCGAAGGTCTTCAACAGGCTAACGAATTGGCCATCGTCTGCTTTGCTGGCGTCGTTTTCTTCGGGATTGTCGGAGCGGCTCTGGACCGGCAGATGTTTGGCGTCGACTACTTTGTGTCCCGCCTGCCGCCAAAGTTACACATTGCCGCGATTACCCTTGGTCACTTGCTGGTCATTGGCATCTCATTCGAAGTGGTGCGGGCTGCCATGGCGCAGGTTTCCACGGCACGATTCACAACCTTTCTTGCATTGGGCTGGCCGAAATGGATCGTTTCGGCAGGCTTGGGATCTGCCATGGCCGCCATCATTGTGGTGCAAATCCTGCATCTCGCGACTCTATGGCGGGAGCGCTGTAAATGATATTATCCGGCATCGCCTTTGTCTTGTTCCTGCTGGTCGGGGTGCCAATTGCATTTGTGATCCTTGGTGCATCCGTGGTGTATTTTTCATTCAACCCGATGATGGCCAGCACCGTCGCGCAGCGCATGTCGTCTTCGCTGGAGAGCTTTCCACTTCTAGCGGTGCCATTCTTCATTGTCGCTGGTGCCGCAATGGCTCGTGGCGGCATCGCCAAGCGTTTGTATGATTTTGCCGATGGGCTTGTAGGCCATTGGCACGGCGGGTTGGCACAAGTCGCCGTCATGAATTCGCTGTTTCTGGGGGCAATGTCCGGGTCTTCCAACGCAGACGCCGCCATTGACGCCCGAACCATCGCCCCGATCATGCGAGAGCGCGGTTATTCAAATGGATTTGCCTCGGTCGTTTCCGCAGCATCCGGCGCCATCGCGCCCATAATGCCGCCGTCAATCGGGCTGATCGTCTATGGCTTGCTCACCGAAACCTCTATCGGAAAGCTATTTATCGGCGGCATTATCCCTGCGTTTATCATCACCGCCGCCCTGTTGCTGACGGTCCGTATCGTGGCCAAACGGCGCGGCTACCGCCCGGAACGTGAGGTCCGGCTGCCGGCCCGTCAAATAGTCACGCGCGCGCGCTCCGCGCTCTGGGCGCTCGCGATGCCTGTCTTGTTGATCGTGGGCCTGCGCGGGGGCTGGTTCACCCCAACGGAACTGGGGGCCATCGCCGCGCTCTATGCATTCGTGATTGGTCTCTTCGTATATCGCGGATTTCACGTTTCAGAAGTATATGACCTGTTGCGGGAATCCGCTTTGACGACAGCCAACGTGCTTTTCATCGTCGCGGCTGCCTCTGTGTTTTCATTGGTTTTGGCGCTCGAACAGGTGCCGCAGACCTTACTGACGGCGCTGCTTGAGATTTCCGACAACAAATATGTCGTACTGCTAATCCTCAACATCATGCTGCTGGTTCTAGGAACGATGCTGGAGGGCCTTGCACTGATGGTAATCCTCGTGCCGATCTTGCTCGAAGTGACCCGCAAGTTGGGGATTGATCCGGTCCACTTCGGTATCGTTCTGGTGTTCAATACAACGATCGGATCCATTACCCCGCCAGTAGGTACGGTGCTTTATACCGTTTGCTCGATCACCAAATGCTCCATCGAAGAATTCACCCGCGAATTTCTGCCGTTCCTCGCTGCGCTGATCGCCGTCCTACTTCTTTTGACATTTGTACCAGCCTTGGTCACATTTCTCCCCAATTTGCTCTTTTAGGTCGAAGCATTTTGAGTTTTTTGTTTTTCTTATGGAACAGGGTTGTTACACAAAACGGTCCTGAAGGGTTCACGGCATGTGAACCGCCCCTTGCTTGCCGGAGGCTGATTACTTCATGTCATGCGACCATATTTAACGTGTTGAGCTGTGCATAGTACCTCTCTTCTGCTTCTACGGGTGGAATGTATCCGATTGGGTCAAGCAGCCGGCGATAGTTAAACCAGTCGACCCATTTGAGCGTTTCCCACTCGACTGCAGCCATTCTTTTCCATGGGCCAAGGCGGTGGATTACTTCTGCTTTGTAGAGGCCATTGATGGTTTCGGCTAAGACATTGTCATAGGAATCACCGACGCTGCGGACGGAGGGCTCGATCCCTGCCAAAGCCAATCGCTCGGTATAGCGAATGGACAAATATTGGGCGGTTTCAACCGGTCGTCGCAACACCCCAAATTATTAGGCGTAGATGACAAAAACAGGCAGGCGAGCTCCGCCTGCGCAAAATACTCTGAGGCCTTGCGGAAAATCTCAATCTCGTTTGCCTGACGTAGTTCTCGGATCTCGCCTTCCATCGCCTTGATCTGGGCGCGTTCATCGGAGGTCTGCCCATCTTTGCGGTCGTTATCGATATCCGATTGCTTAACCCAACGCCGCAGCGTGTCTCTGCCACATCCGATCTTTGGCGCAATGGCCATTATCGCTGCAGATTGATTAGCATACTCGTGTTCATGTTCCAAAATCATCCGAAACGCGCGTGCGCGCACCTCAGTCGAAAATCTGTTGTCGCTGTTACTCTTTTCCATAGCCTCCATCCATACTTACTTTGGAGCCTCCGGCAAACTGGGGGCAGTTCATTTCGCCCTTACCGCAAACGCCCCTGTCACGCAGCTTCGTCGTTAGGCGGAATGAGTTGCTCCCCCAAATCAAGTTTCTTCTGTGCGGGATTTATCGACTTCTTCTTCACTTTCGTCTTAGGCTTGACCTCTTGCGTATCAGCCAGTTTACGCGCTTGGTCGTCTATCGCCATAAGATCTGCCGCCATCTTCCGGATCGAGGTTAGATCAACGTCTGTACGCCCCTCGCGCCGCGCCGTAATTTTACTTGCTTTGGTTACGATGTTTTCAAGTTCATTGAGGCGGCGACGTTGATCGGAACCGTCGACCAAATCCCAACTCAAGAGAGCCTGTTTGGCAAGTATCTCTTTGAAATGAGCGTCCTCAAAATGACGGATTGATTTCACCTTCAAAGGCTGCGCCCCTTTGACGATGATAATGCTTACATCTTCCGGTAGCCGGCGCGCTTCGTCTGGTGGCAATAAAGGCCGTTCATCGGTTTTTTCGGATATTGATGTGCGTTCGCCGAGGCCAGTAGCCCGCGTCTTTGTGATCGTCCGTTTGGTCGTCATGCCACAAGCGTTAGATAGGTCTTCAATGGTCATCTCTTCTGATGGTGTCATGTAGAGCTTCAGACCCGCGCCACCTTGAATAGATAACCGTTCTTCATACGAATATATCGCGTCCAGCTTGGGTATGGTTTGCGTAATTATCGCGATACGACCGTTGAAACCGCGAATGGTAGTCATTGCATCCGCGACCTTCGACATTTTACCTAGCAGGTGAAATTCATCAAGAATGATCATCACGGGATAAGGTTCATCCTTGCCCGGCTTATGTGATTGGATCGTTGCCACCAACTCGTTAAAAAATAGCCGAACCAAACCAGCCATTGGGCCAAGATCGCCATCTGCTACGACAAAATAGATCGACATTTTCTTTCGGCGAATATCGGCGAAGCTGAAATCGCTTTTAGAGGTCATGTCGGAAATATGGGAGTTCGACCATTCGTCAAAACCGGCATTGCTCAAGACGGACAAGTAGGATGAGAGTGTGCGCGCTTCTAGTTTGGCGAGTGCAGCAAGTTCTTTTTGCAAAGCGGGTTGCTTGGCGTTCTTTTGTAAGTCTGCAATGTGGGTAGGTAGATCTTTGTCGCCTTCGGCCAAAACGCTATAAATTCCGCCAAGCGTAAAAGTGTTCCGTTCGTAAGCGATCCCGCCCATTGCGACGAACAGCTGAATTGCACCATTTAACCACTCCCCTGCCCCGTCGGCCTGAAGAAAGAGCTTGGCGATTTTACGGAGTTCAAAATTGATTTGCGCGTAGTCGTTCAGCTTTCCAATACGTTCTAGCGGGTTGTAGCGGTGCGAACATTCGCCGAATTGTGCGGGTGCAAACTTGAACACCTTATCGCCCATCGCCGCTCTCCATCGCGCGGTGGTTTCATAGTTTTCACCTTTGATATCGAGCGTGACCGTCGACCCCTCAAAAGTCAGCAAATTGGGATACACAAAACCAATACCCTTACCTGCGCCTGTCGGGGCGACGATAAGACAGTTTGGGTGTTTGTCAGATGTGATGAAGCGCCCGGATTTACGCGGTGACGACGTTTTTGCGAGGATAAAGCCGGTTCCCGGCGTCCCCAGGAGTTTGTTTCGCCGCATTTGGGTTTTCGACTGCCAACTTGACTTGCCTTCTTTGGTCAAGCCTTCGGACGCAGAGTTGGCTCCAAACGCAAAGCCGCCGAGTGCCATAACGAGAAATATCATACAAACTTGGGTGAAGAGCTCTCCATTAAGGCGTTGCAGTTCAAACAGGTGGGTTACAAGATAGTCATATCCGATCGTTGCAAAGAGCTGATAGTCGAGCCATCGCGTTGCGAATATGTAGGCCACGGTGAGGCCGCCAAGTGCGAAGAACATTCCTGATGAGAGTTGTCTCGGCATCGTCATTACCTCTCATTTCCACGGTCGCGGTTATGGTCGCTCTCAAAGTTCGCGGCCAAAACCTCCCGGTTTTCGATCATACGCAGTTCGGCTTCAGCTGTCATTTCGTAGCCGTGCGCGCGATCGTTCACTTCGACCTCGGCCATGAGCTGACGCGCAAATACCTTATTGTCGGTGACGTGTTCTATAGCCGACAGGTCTCCCTCACGGAAACGATTGTACTGCTGGTCGGTCATGGTCTGCTTGAGTAGCCGAATGATGTCTTGGTGTTCGTCGAAACCGACAGTCAGGCTATAGGCATCAGCGCTACGATCCTCCCACGCTGCAAGGTCGCCCCCTGCCCGTTCCAACTCCTTGGGCTGCTCTCTCTCACGCGCGCCAACTGGCAAGTAACCTACTGGTGGTCGCATAACGTCGGTAGATTTGTCCCACAATTCCGATACAAAAACCGTGTGGCCGTGGGATCGACTGGCAAACTCCGTGAAGCGTTCCCCAGCGTCCTGAACCGACTGTTTGCCTGCTTCGCGCGCAGCACTATCGTCGGCATATCCGTAGTTGAAGTCCACCCTACGGAAACTGTCTTCAATCTCGTTTCGCTCAGCTTGTGTGACCTGGGGCTGACCGGTTCCATCAAAGTAGTCGGGTTCCAGCTCCGGAACGGGTCGCAATACGTGTCGCGCAACAAGGTCTTGCCTTATGTCTTGATAAGCATTCGTAAGGTGACTTACGGCTTCATGGCGCTCGGATGGGTTTTCAAGATTGAGATCGGTCGCTTTCGCAACACGCCGCAAATCATCCTGTATCCACATATGCTCAAGATACTGGCTATTAGCCCCTGTCTCTAAGCGTGCCACGACGGCCTTAGCGTCCAAACCATACTCATTGCAGAGCGTCTCGATGTTGTTCTGCGCGTGATCCCATCGCACACCATCGCCAGCAAATGCGTGCATGTAGATGGAATTGGCTTTGGGTTCATCGTGCAGGGTTTTGGCATAGTTAGCGTTGGGGTTCAGAGCTGTGAAAGCCGCCATTGTTTTGGTCAGGCGGACTTCCAGCGGCACACGCTCAGCGGGCGACTTCGTTTCAAGCAATGCCTGAGTTTTATGCAGAGAGTCGTTCAATAACGACGTATATTGGTCAAATTTTTCTAATTCGTCCGCACTTAATTCGGGCATTTCAAAGTCTCCTTTGTAGGTTTCAAGAGTGCGCGCTATTTCGGTAAATGCGCGTTCAAGGCGCGCGCAGTCTGCGTTCACAGCCACAACCGCCATTGCCTCATAACCAACCCTCGCGAGGCTGATCTGATCTTTGGCAAACTGTAAATCCGCTCCAGTTCGGGCGCGCTGTTGCGGGGCACGGCCCTCTTTCTGCGCGACGCGCTGCTCTGTACGGGTTGGCTGTTTATCGGTAATGCCACGCTCAAATCGCGATGTGGGATCAAGGTGTATACCTCTTCGCCCGGCGTGCGCAGCCATCGCCTCACGGAACCCTTCGTAGCTATGCTCGGTGTTTGGCCGCATGTGAAAAAGGCTGTTATCACTGGCGCGACGGTTCACCACGATATGGGCATGGGGGTGGTTTTCTTGATCATCGTGTACTGCCGCTAGATACTTAAAACGGGCATCACCGCTGTTGAATTTTTCTTCGCACAGGTCGCGGGTAATACTTGTGACGTCATCAATAGATATACCACGCGGAAAGCTAAGGATCATGTGGGACGTTTGCCCGTTTCGCGTACCTTTCCACCAATCCAACTCCCAATCTTTGGTGATGCGGTCCAACTGCTTGTTTGTAACCAACGCGCTTGATTGAATATTGTCGCTTGGATCAATTATTCGCGCGGCCTTATCGTCGCGACAGATGTAGTTTAATTGACCTTTCAATCCGCTCCGCGAGGTCGTTCCGCCACTTGTGATGAGCTTGAAAATGGCCTGCCCGTGCCTTGCGCCAACACGCGACATGCGGCTTGTCGACACCTTCGACGCGCTTGCTCGGGCCCCCCTGCCCTTTCGTCCGGCAATCGACCCACCCTTCTGCTCGTCCGGGCCACGATCAAAAATCCGCCCTATTAACCGATCAATCGCACTATTTTGCCTACTCATCGTCGGCGTCCTCGTCCTGTTTCGTCGCAATCCTGTCTTTCAACGATGCGCTTTTCACCTGCATATTATTCAACATCATGCCGATCACTTTTCTGATCTGCTTCACGTCGTCGTTGGCTTCCCTAACCCTTTCGATCTGGGCTGGGGTGGGACTTGCATGCCCCATACGCTTGACCGATGTGTTTAGCGCGGTGGTTAATTGGTTAAAATTTGTACTCAAACCCGATAAGTCGCGATCCGCCTTGCGCAGAAATTGTTCTTCATCAGGCGATGGATCGTAAAAACCAGCTATCGCTCTTGTCATTTTCCGTAGCAATGCCGACCGATTAGCCGCAATTCCCGCCTTAACCAGACCATCCAGCACAGCACATTCTTGGTCTGTGAGCTTGGCACTGACCGTCTTGTAAGCCGCGCGGTTCCCTTTTCTGGGCCCGAATTTGTTCTTAATCCGATGAACCGTGGAGTGCGCTACGCCAACCTCTTCGGCGATCCGCGCAGCGGAAACGCCCTGCGAAAGGAGGGTTTTAATCTGATTATTACGTTCAAAAGCGCTCAAACATGTCTCCAAAATGCAAGTTTGGTATACATTACACATATCCTGCAACTCAAACGGTACTCCGAGGTGCCCTCTTTCGCAATACGTCGATGCTGCAAGCGTCGAAAAGGAACGGCCACCTCGAATAGAGGAGTGTTTGTCAATTTTCTTCCCGAAGATCGCAGAGCTGAGGGTGTAAGGTATTGAAGAATGGGCCGCCCATGCGGCCCTCAATATCCTTCGCAGCGCCCCAGAGGAGGGCTACAGCGCGTTGAGCGCTTCCGTGGCCCATGAGGCGACCTGCGGCCCACAAAGGCCCCTTCAGGCGCTTACAAGGGGCCAAATCAAAAACGAGGATTAATCCTGTATCCCGAAGGTAAAAGCCATAAGGATTGAGGATCAATCCATAATCCGTAAGACTTGATCCTTTAGCCTGAATCCTCTAGCCATAAGTCACAATCCTTAATCCTTATGGTTCAATCCGTTATCCACGGTCCTGGATCCTAGAATGGGTTGGGGAGAGTGAAAAAAGAAAGGGGCGGTGAAAGATGGAGACGAAACTCATTACGTTTGCCAATCTCAAAGGCGGGGCAACAAAAAGCACGCATGCAGCAGCGCTGGCGGCCGGCCTGCTTGAACAAGGCAAATCGGTTTTGATCCTTGAACTTGACGAACAAGGTACGGCGGAAAGCTGGGCCCTGGCCGCTGCTGAAAAAAACAATCAGCTCTCCGTCAGGTATCTCGACCTGAAAGACATGGAATTGACGGATGCGCATGACGCGATCCTAGAGCAATGCAAAGACGTTGATTTTGTCATTGCCGATACACCCGGCAACGCCACGACAGGTTTAACCGCAGCGCTGATCACGAGCGACGTGGTATTCATTCCGTTCATGCTCACTGATCCAGATATCAGGGGCGTGCACCGGACCCATGAATTACTTTTGGCGGGGCTAGAGTCCATGAACGCCGAGCAAGAAGGCTTCAACAATTTCTGCTTGCTCTACGTCAAAGAGAATTCGTTTATCAGCAACGAACGCACTGTCGCATTGCAGACTTTGGCGGAGACATTTTTCGTAAGGGCGGGACTTCCGCGAAATCCAGTGATAGCAGATTGGATGAAAACTGGTGTCACCCCAAACCAACTCATGGCGATGTTCGACAATAAGTCGGGCAAGAAACACATGAAACCGCTTGGTATGTCGATCAAGCAGGCTGAGCGTTCAAAAGAGTTGATTGACCAACTTACAGGTAACTTGACGGAGATAATCAATGCCTAGAAAAATTGATCCTGGCGCAGCACGACAGGTAAGCACCGCAATGCAAGGCGCCCCCAAACCAGAAGGTGCGAAAGAGACAGCTCCAACAAATTCCGAAATTGTTGTGCAAGAACCGTCAAAAAAGCGATATCCGCAGGTTCGCTTCTCCCTAAATCGCGACTCTGAAATGTTTGAAAGGGTGACGGGTGAGGTTGATCGGATCAATCACCTCGCAGGAATGGACGTGGCAAGCCCGACAAAAATCTTGCTCGACTTTATGAACGCCTATGATCGCGAAATTAGCAAACTCCTTACTGAACATCTGAAAAAACATAAAAAAGATGTAAGTTGATCTGGCCCGAAGGGTTTTGCGCGAAGCGCAAGGCATGTGTCGTTTTGTCCTTACTTGCAGATACTCAGGCCAAACTTGCCTTTTTCTTTTTGGCAGCGAGTTAGCTGTGCAGGTATTCAGAGCGACCTGCCAGAAAAGGCAAGCGTCTAACAACGACTGGTAGGCATCTGTGAAGGCAACAAAGGGGCCGCTAAGAGCTTGCTCCATTGCGACCTCGCTCTTTGCGCGGATGGTGCGGCGTGCGATCGTAATCTGACGCTTAGCACGCGCGCAGAGTTGCCGCTCAGCTTTTAGATGCCCAAACAGGATCTGAATTCTTCATCGTGCGCAGCCAATGTGGTCAAAACGTAATCATAAACAACCTTCAGACTAGACAATCGCACCCTTGCCTCACGAGAACAGCGAGTGAGCCGCGTCCCTCAACGAGGCATCGACTCTTCCCACCTTTGAGGTTGATATCTCGCGGTTATTTGTCAAGATATTTGTCTCCTCGGCCGGCGTAATTTGGAGCCGTTTGTCTGGGATTGAACTACACGCAACACAGATTTTTCATCGATCGCAAAGCCGTCACGTCGACACGATCAAGGCTGAGATCAAGAGAAAACAATCCTGCGCGATGACATCCTCGCAATGGTGGCCACCCTGCCCTTCGACCTGCGCGGCTTGGGATGTCGAGCGGTTCTGCTGCTTGGATATGCGTGCTGGTACTACGTTCGGAGCTTGTGAGTCTCAATGTCCATAAAGATGATACGCTAGACTTAGGCGGCTGGATTGAGATCATCGATGACAACGATGGCGGCGGTGTCTCACTCACACTGAATCCGAAGACCTGTTGTCGCGAGGTCGAAATAGGCCGTGGATCTTCGGAACAAACTTGCCCTATGTATGATTTGAACAATGGCTGTATGTTGCCAAGATCGGTTTTGGGTCAGCCTTACGAAGACCGCTGGACTTTAAACTCGGCGAGATTCTGGGAGCCAGTATTTTCATGAAAGCCAGCTCCTTGATCTCGCTGGTAGCAAATTGTCCGCGGACAATTTGCCATTCACGCCGCAAAACTATGAGTCGCTGCAAGACGGCGCACTAATCTTTCGGGACTAAATCCATCGCTCTTTGTGCCTGTAGTGATTGAGTGAAAGTATGCGCCGACCGCTATAATTTTGTCATGGAATTGCATAATTGCCCATACTGTTGCTGCAGCCCTTAGACCGCCAAGCCGCTCGTGTGCGGCTTCATAGCTTTGGTTTGAGATACCTATCATTGGTGCAAGCGTTCTAGCGTGAGCTATGACATCATGAATTGTCTCGATCCTTCTGAGCGAAAATTGGCTTGCTTCTGGGCATGCCGTTAGCAATTCTTGAACTGTGATCGGTTTTTCTGAATTTGTGCTGGACGTTTCTTTTTTTATATCGATCCTTTCTTTATCAATATGTTCTTTATTTGACTTATGAAGGTGCCGGACAAATTGACCGTCACTGGCGGTCATAGTTGTTGGTAGAATAGCTGCTTGATCATCTGTTGCCTCGGCTTCAACTTCAGCGATTGGTAGCTCTGAGAGAATGCGTTCACAGTCTTGAAGTGACAATTTACGACGAAGGATGCGGAAGGTGTTTATTGCAATCTCATCGTTAGGGTTGTGCACTAGGCTTGCATTGGCTGCGGCGCGAATTTTGGCTCGGAGGTAGTCGATCCGTTCACGTTCTCTAAGAACTTCGGCGGCCATAGCGGCGATTTCATGGAGGTGGATAAATAGTGGCGATAGGTCGAAGCCAAATCGTAAAGCTTTGCCCTCGTGGCTGTTGTGTTTGGTGAAACGCTTCCGATTTGGACTGTCGCGACGAATGAGCAACCCAATTTCCTGCAATGTTGCAGCGTGACGTCTGATCGTCCGGTCCGAAATGCCATTGCGTCGAAACGTAAGTGTTGCGTTGGATGCAAACACTGTGTGGTGATTTCGCTTGGGTGCGAGGCACGAAAGCATTGCATCAAGTGTCGAGATTACTGATGCGGTTAGGCCTAGGCGTGGAGCCGCATTGCGAAGTGTTGCTACGACGATGTGACGCTCTGGAATGGAATTGTCCGCGGACAATATTTCACTGGTCCGCAGCCCGTTGGGTGCAGTTGCTTTTGTAAATGCCATGTTTTTTCACGACAACCTAATGTGAAAGGCACCAATATCTCTGAAAATCAGAAAAAAGGCCGCAAATCATCGACAACCGAATCGGTTGTTGTTGACTGGCGCGGAAAAGCTGGTAAATCTGAAAGTGCAAAGAACAGATTGGGCTCTCCTAGGAATACCTTGGGGGGCTCTTTCTTTTTTGGCTGTTGGTCGTGCTCCTTTTTTAAGTGTTACTACTCGATCGTATCAGTCAGGTTTTTGCTCTGACTGCCACGCCTCATAGAGACGCGTAAGCTCAGCTTCTGCGTTGTTACGCACCCACTGAGCAAATTCTGGGGCCTCGGACTTTGAAAGCTTGAATGTCAAGGCGCGCGCCGTTTCCTTCATCTCAGCCAAAGCCGTTCCATCGGGGTGTTTGATGGACAGGGTAGGGGAGGCGGTTGGCTTGTCAGTCGCTTTAGAGATCAGCGTCTGGATTATGGCGTCGCTGATTAATACAAAGCGATCTTCTGAGGTCTTGGCGCGAGCAAGTTCAAGCTTTGCGGTGATCTGTTCAAGATTGACGCTATCGTTGCGCGACTGGTCCGCGAGATCCTCCCAACGTCTCCGTCCAATGCCATGAGCGGAACCGATCTGCTCAATGACTGACTTTGGAATGGATCGTGCAACTTTGGTCATGCGGGATAGCATTGGCTTGTCCACAGCGAGGGCATCAAGAATAATGGCCTGCTCGTAGCCACTTGTGGCCAGCTCAGCCGCGAAGAGCGCTTTTTCAATAAAGCTGGGGTCCAAACGTTGGGTGTTCTCTTGCCCCTGGGCGAGAATAGCCTCTTCGTCAGAAAGGGATCTGACAAGTGCCTTTGCGGGGATGCCGAGCGATCGCAAGGCCCGCAATCTGCGGCGACCATAAACGATTTTGTAGTGTCCGGGTTTGTCCGCGATGGGACGCACCATAATCGGTACTTGCTGGCCGTGCGCCTTGATGCTCTCAGCGAGCGTTACGACATCCGCATCGGTGAACGAGAGGCGGTCCTTGGGGCCGTTCTCTTCGATGACATCAACAGAGATTTCCCGCACCGCGTTGCTTGCAACATCTTTCAAAGTAGACTTCACGCCGCTCATTGCACCAGTATTTGGAAAACGCGTCTTATGCTCGCTAGACGGTGCCGCAGTGCTCTCCGCATCAGGCGGGGGAGGTGGCTGGAATAGGTTTCTACGGGCCATCAGTCAGTTTCCCTTCTCCAAGCTTGCTGGATTGTTTTTTCGAACTCGTCCGCGACGCCATTAACAGACTCTAATATGCGAGTTAGTGTCTTCTTTACAACTTGCGAAGGATCCAACTCATAGATGGTTTGCTGCGTCATTCCAGCGTCGGAAATCGCAGTGGATTTGAGCATCGGTGTGGTTAGAACCTGATCGAGGAGAATAGACCGCAAAAAACCAGCCATCTGTGATTGAGGCACGTCCGTTGGCTCGTATCGGGAAATTAAGAACTTAAGGAAGTTCCAGTCGATAGGCCCGGCCGCCTCTTCAAGGGTTTGAACCGTTTCCCCAGCCATTTCAAGGAATTGGGCCATAGAGGCCACATCTAACATGCTGGGAACGACAGTGATCAAAAGACCTGTTGAAGCCAGCAGAGCGGTCATCGTTGTAAAACCAAGCTGTGGCGGACAATCGATGATGACCAGATCATAATCAGCCTCAACTTCGTCGAGGGCGATTGCAAGGCGCTGCGTAAACGGCGGGTCAATCTTGTGCTGAAGCGCATAGGCCGTTTCGGTCTCATACTCGGACAGCAAGAGGCCCGCCGGAGCGAGGTCAAGATTGTGAAAATAGGTTTTCCGGATGACTTGGCTCAACGGAACCGGGTCTTCGTATTTGAGCGCGTCATAGACTGTGCCGCTCTCAGCAAATTCAATCTCAGGGCGGTAGCCGAACATTGTTGTCAAGCTGGCTTGTGGATCCATGTCGATAGCAAGAACCCTATAGCCCCGCAAGGCGTACCGTTGGGCCAAGTGGATGGCACTGGTCGTTTTGCTTGATCCGCCTTTGAAGTTGACGATGGAAATAACTTGAAGGGCATCGTTTTCGCGACGTCCGGGAAGATAACTCTCACCATTTCGACCTGTCTTCGCCATCACATGGCGAATTTGGTCAATCTCTTGCGCGGTGTAGAGTCTACGGCCTCTGGAATCAGTCTCTACATCAGGGAAATCTCCTTCCTGATGGCGTGTCCTGAGGTTGGACATGCTGATGCCTGTAAGTTCCGAAACTTCGGAAGGATGGAACTTACGCAACGCTTTTCTGCTATCGGGCTGGAAGCTATTGCGCATATGGTTGTTGAGCGCCTCAGATAGGCGCGCAGCGTTTGACGCAATAGAGGCTGCGATAGTGCTGGTTTGCGCAATATTTGCGTTTGAATTCATGCTGCCCTCACGACCTCTTAGTGGGTCATCTGTGTTTCGTCGCTAAACGGCGTGATTTACGTCAACTTGCGACAATTGAACTCATGACACGCAACTTATCTCCAGGCAACATTTTTTTTGACGTTAAGTTACGTCATGAGCGGTCGGAACTTGAAGGTAGAAGGCAGAATTTTGGCGTTAACAGTCTGATAATGAATAAAATATTTCGCTTCACGCAGCGTTTTGCAAGATGTTGTGGTGTTTGTATTCCTAAGCCCAATAGATAGCCATGAGACCAACATGTCGAATCGTAGAGCTTTCGTTGGCTCGGCAATCCAAATTTTACAGTCTTTTTTTGATGGGATGGAGATGAGCGGCCGAATTAATGCCCGCCTCTCATTGAACTATACCCCAATCCTTTTGACGCCAATACCCAGCTTACGCGCCTTGTCGACGAGATTTTCGGTAATACCCGACTCAAGTGTTGCGATCAGTCCATGAGGTAAAATTTCCAAAATCTTGTCGTTGCGCTTGAAGGGTGCTGCTTGCCGTGGTTATTCCAGTCTGGCTTGGAGATCACCTGTGTTAAGCCGCGTGTATCGGTCCAGCGTGCTGCAATCATCTCAGCACCTTTGGTGTGCCACCGTGCAGTAAAATCATGTTAGGATATTATTGATGCGTGGCGTCAAGGACAGGCCCGACTTTCAGACAGGAAGCGAGGTTGAGCTCTGGAGGGTCTGTGCCAGCTGACAGAATGTTCTCCAGACCTTCGCCGACGATGGCATAAGCGGGATCTGACACAGACCAAAACCGAACGGCGTTGCCATGGAGCTGGCCCAGTATCCGTTTGGTGATGGCTTGCAGGGACATGTCATCCTGGCTCGCGGCTTTGCCGAGATTGGCGTTGAAGGCGTGATCGAAGACCGTCAGGGTGAAGTATTCAGCGCCGGTGTCTTTGTTCTGCTTCTTCCAGATGCCACCGCATTCGTCCAGCTTGCCGCGAGGGGAGCGGCCAAGGGCACGGTGCGTCAGTGCCATGGGGTTGCTGCTGGCGATCGGTTCGACCGTGATGTCCAGGTCGAAGGTCAGGGTTGAAATTGAGCCGATGCCTTTTGCAGTTTCGATATCTTCATTGATGAATTTTATGCAATTCGTGGTCATTGCTTTTCTCCTTGTTTGCGTCGCAATGATGGTTACTTTGCATTTGGCCAAGGCCCGGGCACACCGAAAGCGAAGCGTCAGCGGAGACCCGACTTGATTTCATTGACCATGGTAGGCTGCTCAACTTTTCGGCTGGGCGGACATAGAGCATTGCGATATTCTTGTTCAAAAGCCTGGAAACCAAACGCGGATGAACGATCTCTCAGGGTCGGCAAGACAGCGGCGAAGTCAGGCATATTATGACTTGCATGCGCAAGCACGATAACATACGTCATTGACACATAAGTCAGTGGAGCATATGCGGATTGAAACGATGACACGATTGCAGACTGTTGTTGAGCTTCCCGAATTTCAGAGGCGCGCCAAGGCAATCATGTCTGACCAGGAACGCGAGGCTGCAATAAGCTTCGTCGCCGCTAACCCTGAGGCCGGTGTGTCCCTCGGCGGTGGTCTGCGCAAAGTACGTATACCTCGGGACGGAGGCGGTAAGAGTGGTGGATTCAGGACTATCTATGTATTTGGCGGAACTCACATGCCAATTTTTCTGATCACGGTATTCGCCAAAAATGAGAAGGCCAACCTGTCAAAGATAGAGCAAGCTGCGGCCGTCGAGATGAGTAAAGTGATTGTCTCAAGATATGGAGATGGAACATGAGTGCATTTGAGAGCGTAAAAAATGGACTGGAAGAGGCTCTGGCCTTTGCTAACGGTGATACCACTGATGCGAAGGTGCATGAGATTACCGTAACCAGCGTCAATGTCGCAGAGGTCCGACAGCAAACCGGCCTATCACAGGCCGCATTCGCCAAAAGCATCGGTGTGGCAAAAGGAACTTTGCTAAATTGGGAACACGGACGTCGGCATCCGACAGGACCGGCACAGGTCCTGTTAGCACTCATCGCCAAAAAACCGTCAGTCGTTCAGGATTTGTTGCGAGGCGCGTGAGCCGGGGCTTACGCGTGAGGTTGATCGGATCAATCAACTCGAAGGAATGGAAGTGGCAAGCACAACAAAAATCTTGCTCGACTTTATGAGCGCCGATGATCGCGAAATTAGCAGAGGTGCATTCAATCGGTCATCGCAACATCTGAAATAACAGGAAAAAGATGCAAGTTGATCTGGCCCAAAGGGACTTAGCGCAAGGCGGGGCAGGGGGCGGGCGCAGCTCGTACCCTGCCGCGTCACCAAAACCCTAGAACAAATAAAAGCCCCCGCTAATTAAGCGAGGGCAGTACGGTCTAATTGACCAACAGGGAGTGCGCCAACACTAACAGAAAATTCCATTCTTTGAAGTTGCAATTTATATCTGGTAAAGGTCGAAAGATGCTTTGTTGGACGGTTCAAAGTGCATTGCGTTGATAGAGGCATCACATCATCTTTTTGCCATATTATTGAATAGCTCTTTGGGCTTGGTGTTAGTGAGGTTCGACATGCAAACGTTTTGGACTGGTTTGAACGGGATCGGATTGGTCGCGCTGATCACCATCGCATATGGCATCATCCAATCGCTTAGCTGGCCGCGCTGGGTCCGGCATAGCGTCCTTGGCGTTGCGTTTGGTGCCGGAGCTTGGGTATGCATGATGAATCCAATTGAAATTGCACCTGGAGTGATCGCGGACAGTCGTAATCTGTTTGTAAGTTTTGCGGGCGCTTTTCTTGGACCTATGGGAGCAGGTATCGCTTTTGTTATGGCAGGTGCTGTGCGGCTCATTATTGGCGGTAACGGAATGCTGATCGGACTGTCATCCATGATTTTGGCGCTAATCATTGGTGTTTTTTGGGGATTTTGGCGCGAAAAAAAGAAAGGTCTAAATATTAAGCAGCTTGCCCTAATGGGTCTCAGTCTCTCCTTGACGCTTTTGTTTAATCTTATTTTTCTTCAAGGGGATGCTCAAACAGACTTTCTACGCGTGGTTCCATTCTTCGCCGGGTTCAATTTATTTGGCGCAGTGTTCTTCGGTGCGTTGTTTGAGCGTGAAAGATCCAAAGCCCGCTATTTTCGTAGCCTGCTGAACCAATCTTTTCACGACCCATTGACTAACGCCCTCAACCGCCGTGGCCTGGAGGATCTGTACGACCAGACCATGGTCACCCGTACACCCGGTGGAAGAGGAGTCCTCCTTCTTGACCTCGATCACTTTAAAATAATTAACGATACCCACGGTCACGCGGCAGGAGACGAAACTCTTAAGGTCGCGACACAGGCCATCAAGGATATGATCAGGAGCACGGATATTCTAGCCAGAGTCGGGGGCGAAGAATTTGTAGTTCTTTTTCCACAAATATCTGAACGTGACTTCCTTCGTATTAGCGAACGCATCCGAACGTCGGTGAAACAGACACACGACGTCAATTATCTAAATGTAACAGTGAGCATTGGTGGCACATTTTGGAACACTGGTGAACGCAAGCTTGCTGAGGCAATACGAATGGCTGATAAATTGATGTACGCAGCGAAAAATCAAGGCCGGGACAGGTTTGTGTCAGACTTAACCCTGGCGTGAACGTTGCGCCTATTCATCATGAAGAGGTCCGGAAAATTCGGACAGCGTGCTAAGATGATGGGTGGGATGCCCCTCCTCTCGGCATCTTAACGTGCCACAGTGGTTTTGTTGAAAGCTACAAAAAGGAGAATCATCCATGTCCGAAGTTAGCATTATAGGGTTAGAGATGTAGGGAAAGTGGCCGCCGCGTAGTTTACTTTCCTTGAGAAGCACTTAATGGAGTCATTAGAGGTTTTATAATGTCATTTAGTACTTATTAGTACTGATATGGTGGCGCGATTTCCAATAGGTTGCTAATGCTTGGCAACTTTAAATAGCGGAGCGCCCATGGAGAAGAAACTTAGACCTGTGACCGTTCTGGGCAAAGTAAAACTATTGATCGCGGAGGGTAGTTGGCTTGAAGTTAGCTGTTTGGAATCTGCTGCGAAGATAGGAACCGTCATGCGAGGTGAATGGTCCTTTGACGTCATTACACCACTGGACGGCACAGAGGTTCACAAATCCCAAGTCGTCACTTGGCGAACTCTTGAACAAAAGACAATATCGACAATCGTTGGTTTGACCGCGCTGTCTGACGTCAGCGCCTATGGGACCAAATAGCGTTATTTGATAAGAGAGTGTTTCTGGCTCATCGTCACCACTGAGGAGTGGAAGATGAGACAAACAACGACGAGCCCTGGCGAGAAGATCGTCAAAGACATCAAACGCGCCACGCGCAAGCATTACTCATCCGAAGAGAAGATCAGGATCGTTCTGGATGGTCTGCGTGGTGAAGACAGCATTGCAGAGCTGTGCCGCCGTGAGGGTATCTCTCAGGGCATTTACTACAAATGGTCCAAGGACTTCATGGAAGCCGGAAAGCGGCGCCTTGCGGGCGATACGGCACGTGCGGCGAACACTGACGAGGTGAAGGATCTGCGCCGTGAGGCCCGTGATCTCAAGGAAGTTGTGGCGGAACAAACACTGGAACTCCGTTTGCTTAAAAAAAGCATGCTGGGCGATGGGGGCAACCACGAATGAGATATCCTGCATCTGAGAAACTGGAGATCATCCGGCTGGTCGAGGAAAGCCACCTGTCAGCACGGCTCACGTTGGCAAAGCTGGGCATTCCCCGCACCACATTCTACCGTTGGTATGATCGATATTTGCGGCGTGGCGAAGTTGGACTGCAGGATCAATCGCCGAAGCCCAAACACGTCTGGAACCGCATTCCTGACGAGGTGCGGCGCAAGGTCGTGAAGTTGGCGCTGAAAGAAACCGAGTTGTCGCCACGTGAACTGGCCGTGACGTTCACGGATCGAGAAAGCTATTTCGTATCAGAGGCTTCGACGTATCGGATTTTGAAGGCGCACGATCTGATCACCAGCCCAGCGTTTATCGTTATAAAGGCGGCGAGCGAGTTCAAAGACAAAACCACGGGCATCAATCAGTTGTGGCAGACGGACTTCACATATCTGAAGATCATCGGATGGGGCTGGTTTTATCTCAGCACGATCCTCGATGACTACAGCCGATATATAATCTCGTGGAAACTTTGCACCAACATGAGAACCCAAGACGTGACGGACACATTGGACTTGGCTTTGGCAGCGTCGGGATGTGACCAAGTTCATGTCGTCCACAAACCTCGCCTGCTGAGTGATAACGGCTCCAGCTACGTCTCGGGGGAGCTGGCGGAATGGTTGCAAGACAAGGATATGAAGCACAGCCGTGGCGCGCCCTATCATCCTCAAACGCAGGGCAAGATCGAGCGGTGGCATCAGACCTTGAAGAACCGCATCCTGCTGGAAAACTACTTCCTACCCGGCGATCTTGAGGCTCAGATCGAAGCCTTCGTAGACCACTACAATCACCAGCGTTACCACGAGAGCCTGAACAACGTTACACCCGCCGACGTATACTTCGGACGCGACAAAGCCATTCTACAGCAACGGGAAAGGATCAAACGTAAGACGCTCGAAACGCGACGCTTGCATCACAGACAACACGCCGCATAATGCAACCAACCAGATGAGCCGAACTCTCTCTTAGTCTAGGCCGCCTTTGGTGCCAAAAACCCTGACGACGGACATTTTCCCGTGCCAGGACCACCGATCAAGACGACATTCTCAGCCGCGTCCATGAACTCACAGCGATGCAGTTGCCGCACCAGAGCTTCGTTGATCTCACTGTCAGCAAATGTGAAGCCAGAAAGATCCTTGTAGGCAGGGAAGCGCGCTGCTTTCATGTGATAAGCGATGGAGCGCACCTCGCGTTCGGCCATCTCAGCTTTAAGCAACTGCGATAATATCGGAACGGCTGCATCGAACGCGGGTGCCCCCTGTTCAAGTAGATCGTTCACAGCCAAGGCCATCCCTGGAAGCTTGAGGCTGCGCAGCATGATGACGATAGCGGCACCGGCAGGATCATGACGCATGGCGCGCACCTCCTTGGCGTAACCCGTCATAGCGCGCAACATTGGCCTCGGGTTCTTTGCTTAGCGACAGCGTGCTCGGTGGCGTCACGTCTGGCAGATCAGTTGGCTTTCCATCCACCAGCCTGTGAAGCAGGTTCAGGACATGGGTCTTGGTCGGCACGCCTGCGTCCAGTGCCATTTCTACGGCGCAGAGCACGGCCTGCTCTTCATGCTGCAAAACCAAGGATAAGATATCGACCATTTCCCGGTCTCCGCCAGGCTTACGCAGCATCAGGCTTTGAAGCTTGCGGAACGCCTCTGGCATCTCGACAAACGGTGCTCCGTTACGCAACGCCCCCGGTTTGCGCTGCACAACGGCCAGATAATGGCGCCAGTCATAGATGACGCGCCCAGGCTGACGGTGCGACCGCTCAATGATGCGCTTATGCGTGCATATCACGGCTCCCTCGGCCACGATGACCAGCCGTTCGGGATAGGCGAAGCGGCATGCCGAACAAGACCTTCAATGTCAGACACGTCTGAATGGCAGCGTCACTGAATTGCCGCTGGCGACCCCGCTCGCCATTCGGTGGCGGTGTCCAAACCATCTCTGGATCAAACCAGATCGATAACGATCCGCGCCGCTTCAAGCTGTTATTGTAAGACGACCAATTCTTGGTCTTGTACTTCGTAGGGGCCCAACTGCTCATGCCTTCAGCTATCACGCTGGATTCGTACAGTGAATCCCTTCAACCGATTTGTGCAACAAAGCCCGTCGAGCCCTCAAAGTGCGAGACGGTTCATATGTCGGCAAGCGCAAATGACGGGCGTATTTCTTCGTCTGTGATCCCAAGCCAGCAGTAGCCCGCAGGCTGCGGTCGTCACCATCGCTCAACATGGACCTCTGTTTAACGATGGTGGTGATCTGCTGCGCCTGCTGTGCGTTGCAAAATGAGGGTTACAACTTTCCGGACGACGTGATCTGATCGAGCTAGGTGTTGGTCTCTGTGTCATCCCAGACACCAATGATAATACCCACCGAGTTCTCTTTTTCCCGCATGTTAATCACCTGTTCGTCGGTCATGGTTGTGCGGTTTTTGCGGTTGATAAGGCGGTCAGTCAAACGGGTGTGCATCATCTGACGGATTCTTTCATGATCCTTATCGCGTCCGAGGTCATTAAACTCGTCAGGATCTGCGACGAGATTGAACAGTTGAGGCGGGAAACCTTTGAAGTGGACGTACTTCCATTGGCGGGTGCGCAACATGTAGCCACGCGCGTCCGAGGCACCCAGTTCCAACGCCTTGCGCGCCGTATAAAAGGAGTAGTCGATCTCGGAAAAGGCCTCATCGCGCCAATCGTCGGGCGTCTTTTCGTTGATGAGCGGCATCAGTGATCGCCCCTCTAGCCTGTGGCTTTGTGGTGGTGCGCCAGCGGCCTCGATGAATGTTGGCACCAGATCAATGGCTTCGACAAATGCGTCGGACACGGTGCCGCGCGTTTGGTTTGCTTCTAGTCGCGGATCAAAGATGATCAGGGGGACACGCACGGAGGCTTCGTGGAAAAGCTCTTTTTCGCCCATCCAGTGATCCCCAAGATAGTCGCCATGATCCGAGGTGACCACGATCATGGTCTCATCCATTTTGTTGATTTCCTCTAACCAGTCAAAAAGCTGACCCAGATGATCGTCGATTTGTTTGATTAATCCCATATATGCGGGAAGCACAGTTTCGCGCACACCCTCGCGGGAGAAGGTTTCACTGACCTCCATCCCCATAAAGGCCGCATAAACAGGGTTTGGATCCTGCGTTTCGCGGATGTCGCGCTTTACGGGTGAAAAAGTTTCGGGGCCGAACATATTATGATAGGGTGCGGGGGCCATATAGGGCCAGTGTGGTTTGATGAAGCTGAGATGGCAGAGCCAGGGCGTATCACCCATTTCGGTTATGAACTCTTTGGCCCGCATTGTCATATATGCAGTTTCAGAGTGCTCTTCTTTCACGCGGGCGGGCAGTAGAGAGTTTTTCAGATACCACCCCGACATGATTTCCCCATTCGGGCCTTCGGCTGCATTGGCGTAATCGTTCCACGGGTTTTCGCCTTCGTATCCCTTGGATCGCAGCCAATCATTGTAGCGGAGTTTGCCGCCGCGTTTGGCAAGCCCCTTGTTGGGGTGCAGGCCGTCGTCACGCTCGTAAGGGTCAAACCCCGGCTGGCTTATCAAACAACCGATGTCTGTGGTTTTGTTCAGCCCAAGCCGCGCCATACCTTCCGCATCTGGGGTCATGTGTGTTTTGCCAACGACGGCAGTGGTCATGCCAAGAGGGCGCAGATAGTCGCCGATTGTCAGCTCGCCAATCGGCAGGGGCACTTGATTCCACGTCGCCCCGTGACTGAAAACAGTCCTGCCCGTATAAAAGGATGCACGCGACGGCCCGCAAACCGGAGATTGCACATAGGCTTTGTCAAACCGGACACCTTTCGAGGCGAGCCTGTCGATATTGGGCGTTTTTAGATGCGGGTGACCGTAGCATGATAGATAGTCCCAGCGCAGTTGGTCAGCCATAATAAACAGGATGTTCTTGATATTTGCCATGATCTATCTCGCAATTGAAGGAAGTAATGTCGCGATCTGTGGCACAAAATAGACTGCCAGCAGACCAATGAAGAGCGCGGCGATATACGGCAGCACCCCTTTGAAAATTTCGGCCAGTCGCACCTGCGGCAGCACTGATTTGACCACAAAGACATTCATCCCGATGGGCGGTGTGATCAGGCCGATCTCGGTGACCAAAACCACGATGATCCCGAACCAGATCATATCCACATTTGCCGCGTAGAGTGCTGGTAGGAAAACTGGCACCAAGAGAACGATGATACCGATTGTCTCGAATACCATGCCCATGAGGAGTGCAATGACGCAGATAAATGCGACTAAACCCGCGGTCCCGAGGTCCCATTCTTCGATGAGATCGAGAAGTTCATAGGGCAGGCCAGAAAGGTTGATGAACTGGGTAAAGACGACTGCGCCAAGCAGGACGATAAATATTTTTGCGGTGGTCATTGCGGCATCGACGAGGCAATTGCGCCAGTCGGTGAGTGTGCGCAGATGCCCACGGATAAAAGAGATGACTGCGGCCCCAAAAGCGCCGATCCCAGAGGCCTCGGTTGCGGTGAAGACGCCGCCGTAAATGCCGCCCAGCACCACAATGAAAAGCACCAAGACAGGCGTTGTGCCACGCATTGCCGCGCGTTTGCGGTCGGTCGCGAGTTCCGAAATCGTGGGTGCAGACGCTGGATCAAGGCGAACGGTTATTGAGACAGTCAGCAAAAACAGCACGACCAACAGGAGGCCCGGCAGAATACCCGCAATGAACAGCAGGCCAATATCTTGTTCGGCAATGATCCCATAAATAACAAGTGGGACGGAAGGCGGGATCATGATCCCCAATGTACCGCCCGCCGCGATTGTACCGGCTGCCAGCCGATCAGAATAATTAAAGGCCTTCATCTGTGGCATGGCAACTTTGGACATGGTCGCCGCTGTCGCGAGCGTAGAGCCGCACACAGCGGAGAATCCGCCGCAAGCCACGACCGTTGCAAGCGCAAGCCCGCCTTTGAACCGCCCAAGTCCCATTGACGCTGCATCGTAAAGATCGGTGCTCACGCCCGACCGGTAGATGAAGACACCCATCAGGATGAACAACGGGATGACAGACAGGTTATAGTTCTGAGAGTCTTCCAGCACTTGCTGTGCAACCATTGTTAGCGACGCGGTCCAGCCCCGCTCGAGGCCAAAGCCGATAAATCCGACCATGAGCGTGGCAAACCCCACACGAAAGCCCCAGAAGCACAGCGCCAAGAGTACGGCAAAACCGGTTAGAGCCGTCATCATGGCGCATCTGCCTTTCTTTGTTTTCCAAGATCAACAATTTTGAGCACGACGCCCGTGATCTGCGAAATGACACTGATCCCCGCGAAGACTGCCACTGCCCCCGATACATAATAAACTGGCATTTCAAGCACGACCGTCAGCTTTTGGAAGTGATAGGATTCCAACGCCTGCATAAACAAGACCACTGCGATCAATGTCATACAGGCGACCGAGAAAATTTGAATACTGATCTCGTAGGCGAGAGGGCCAACGAGGCGGCGCGCAGGCATTTCGAAAAGCTCGACGACGATATGATCGTCGCGTGCATTCACCACACCGAGCCCCGAAAAGATCGCCAGCGCAAGCAATGCCGCGACAATTTCGGTCCCGCCGAAGATAGGTTTGTGAAAAACATAGCGCCCGATTACATCCGCAAATGTCACAACCATCATGATGAAAATGACGGCACTTGAAATCGTTTCAAGGATCCAAATTGCTTTGGCAAGTAAGGTTCTCGTCGCGGAAGGGATCTCGGGCGCTCTGCTCATTTTGACAGGTCTTCTGCGCGCTGCAAGTAGAATGCCAGCGCCGCATCGGCATCAATGCCAGCTACGTTTGTTTGGTCTTTCCAAGCATCAATGATAGGAGTCGCACTCTCAATCATCGCAGCTTCAAGTGCGGGATCAGCATCGACGATTTGGATTCCCTGTGCCTCAAATGTATCGTAAACATCGTCAGCTCTATCCCATAGTTCGGCTGCCGCAGCGCCCACTTTTTCTTGGCTTATTGTGCGAATGGCTGCTTGGTCTTCTGGAGAGATTTCGGCCCATTTGTCTTTATTGATAAAGAAAGAAAAGCTCGTGCGATAGATTGACGACGAGAAGCGGGTCATCGATTTGGTGTAAGGTAAAATTTGGAACGCCGTTAAACCTTCGCCATTTTGCCCAATATGGCTGTCAACAACACCGTTGGCGATCACCTCATTGGATTGAACGGCAGGGGTGGACACCACGCCTGCACCAATATCTTTTGACAGATTGGCGAGCGGCCCTGGTAACGCCCACATCTTGCGTGACTTGAAATCGTCCAAAGTGATGATCGGTTCTTCCGTGTTAGAAAAGAGATTGCCCGACGTTATGACCCACTGCGACAAAAGCTCGACGGTGTCGAACTCATCTGGATAGAATTTGCGGTTAGTTTCCCATGCGGCTTCTGTAAGGTCAACTGCGCTGCCATTTCCAGAAAAAAGCTGCATGGAAGTCAGCGCGCCGTTTACACGGTTCCCAATAAGGCCGTTGAACTGAACCGCGGCATCAACCACACCCTTTTCGACGGAGCTTAGCTGTTCTGGTGGCGGAGACACTGACTTTGGCGGGATATTTCCGACGACGCGGCCTTCGGTCACTTTTTCCACTTCTGCAAGCCAACCGGGCAACACCTCGTTGCAAACGAAATGTTGCGGTGCCCAAAAACAATTAACGACAAGGCGGGTATTTGCCTGCACCGAGGCGGGTATGACGGAAGTCATAACAGCCGCTGCAAAGCCAACGATCAACACATTAGATTTCATGATGTCCTCCCAAACACAGATTTTGTTAATCATTGACGATAAGAATATATCAGTCCAATAGTATATTGACATTATAGTATGTGATTTTGATATGTTAATTGATCCCCGACACTTGGAACAGCTTTCGGTAATTGTGGTCTCTGGCACTTTGCTCGAAGCCGCCAGACAGTTGGGCACATCGCAACCGACGTTAAGCCGAATGATTAGCAATCTCGAAACTCGGGCAGGGATGCTGCTTTTCGAAAGGTCCAGTCGCCCCCTTAGACCAACGGCTTTAGGGGCAGAGCTCGCCGATCAAGGACGTACCATCAGAACTGCGCGGCTTCGAGCCGCAGAGCTGGTGGACTTTGGTACAAGAGGGTTTTTTGGTGTCCTTAAAATTGGGGCACCACCTTTTTTATGCCAACGTTTGGTTTCAGAGGCGATCGCAAGCTTTATTGCTGCACGTCCGGAAATCCGTGTTGACCTTGTGCCCGACTATCTTGCCGGATTGCATGAACGTATTTTTCAAAACCAAATCGACATCATCATCGGTCCGGCAAAGTTTGTTGAGGCAGGAAACCCAGAGTTTCAGCTGGAACCGCTGTTTACAGATGCGCATGTCATCGTGGGCCGGATCAAGCATCCCCTTACGGAGAAAGTCGCAGTTTCTGCGGCTGACCTTACAGATGTCACATGGATAGGGCACTCGGATCGGAGCCTGTTGCGATATGATATGGAAGAGGCACTCAAGTTTCTGGGTATCAGAAATTTGCGCCTGGCCTTCCAAAGCGAGTCCGCAGGCGCCGTAATGGAATTGCTCAGAAGCACAGACTGTTTAACGGTTCTGCCCCGCTATGCTGTTCGCGCAAATTTCCAAGATGGTTTGGCGATTGTGCAAATTCCCATGCCTGCTCGCGAGCAAATAGTAAGTATGATTACGCTAGCGAACCGCGAGAAAAGCAAACTGACGGCTGACTTTAAGGTTCATTTGCGTGAATATATAAAAACGCGCTACCAACATGAATGATCAAAAGTCTTTTTTACCAATGACTGCTTTTGGGAAGCTGCACGTCGGCGGCAACAATCCCGACCAACGTCGGCTAAGGGCCGGGAATGCTGGTGGCGACAGCGCCCTACTGGTCAGATGCTGCGATCCATCTAATGACGGCTGCGAGCCCAGAATGACCGATGCTGCGCAGAGCACGAGTGTCCGCTAACGCAGGAGAGGGAAAAAAGTTCAACAGCGGCTTGCGTTTTGAAATGTGTTTTTGATAGCGTAAAAGAGGGTGCTTGCAGCGTGCCAAAACGAGTGTAGCTGACACGCCCGACATGCTTCAACTTTCATCTAAACCGCCACGTACCTTAACCAATGCGGCAGCAAGAAACGCGACCACGTTTTCGATCTGAGCTATCCGATCTTTGAGTTCGGCGGTTTTAGCGACGATCACATTCTCGGCTTCGGACGGATCACAACTGTCAAAGAAAGCCTTCATAAGTTCGCGCAAATCAGCAATTGATATGCCCGCCTCGCGCGCGGCGCTTACGAATTGCAGCTGCAACAAGACATCATCGCTGTAGTTTCGATAGTTGTTGGTCAAACTTTGCCCAGCGGAAGACGAGATCAAGCCGTTCTTTTCGTATAACCGGATCGTATCACGGCTAAGGCCAGACTTTTCCGACAATTCACCTATTTGCATATTCCCTCCAAACCGTGGACCATGGTCTATTGTTTTTCGTTAATATTGCCTTTATGTAGTGACTCAAAGAAGAATGCAACAAACGGCACTTAGAAGGACGAAATCATGTCTCATCGGATTGCGATTATTGGCGGCGGGTATGTTGGGGCAGACCTTGCAAAGTCATTGGATGACGTCGCCGAAGTAACGCTTATTGAGCAAAACAGTCACTTTGTTCATGCGCCTGCGATGATTAGGGCCATTGTTGATCCGGCAATCCTGGATCGTGCGCTTATCCCATACGATGGGCTTTTAAAGCGTGGCCGCGTCGTTCAGGCGGCAGCACAGTCGCTCTCTGAAACTGAAGTGGTACTCGCTTCGGGTGAAAAGATCGCCGCTGACTACATTGTGGTCGCAACCGGATCGCGCAACGCTGTCCCGCTTAAACCAAATGGCGGGGATATTGATGCCCTACGTGCTGCAAATGCGCTGGTAAACGCAAAACTCCTGCAGGCCAAAACCGTGGCAATCATTGGTGCAGGAGCCGTCGGAGTAGAGCTTGCTGGCGAGATCGCTCATGCTTTTCCAGACAAGACAGTTAATCTGATTTCAAGCGACGTTAATTTGTTCCCACATCACCCACCTAAACTGGGCCGTGAATTGACCAGAAAATTACGGGGGACGGGTGTCGTGGTAACTTTAGGTACACGCGCTGAAAACTTGCAAAGCCTTACAGAGCCTTATGCGGGCACGCTTGCCCTTTCGAATGGGGATGAAATCTCGGCTGACTTGATTTTCCCTGCCATCGGCGGCCATGCCACATCGACTTTGTTGCAATCGCTACCCGGAGCAAAGACTGGACGCGCTGATCGTATTGCGACGGATGCATGGATGCGCCCATCGAGCATTGCAAACATCTTCGCAGCAGGTGATGCGGCACAGATGGGTGATGCGATGACCATCGTTGGTGCAGGCCGTCAAGTGACGTGGCTAAAGACATCGCTAAAGGGTTTGTTAAAAGGCCAAAAGGTAGAGGACTTGCCGCCCTACAAGTCATGGGGTCCGAAGGCGCCGTTCCTTGTACCGCTGGGGCCTAAGTTGGGTAATTCCTTTCTAGGTTTTTTCACTGCGGGGAATCTCTTAACCCGAAAAATGAAGGGCGAGGACTTGTTCCTATCCAAATACAACAAGCTTTTGGGCCGCAAAGTCTAGCCAACTTAGCATAGAGGCGATCATTTAGAGGATACAGATATGACCAAATTTTTGACACACGACGCAATGCATCTGCCGTTTCCGATGGAAAACCGCGCGACTGATTTTGAATGGTGGTATTTTGATGCAGAACTGGATTCCGGCGACCATGTGGTTGTAATGTATTCAACCAATGACACCCGTGTGTCACCTCGCCAGCCAACTGTCCGCTTGAACATTTACGCGCCTGATGGACGTGAAATTACTGAACTGGTCCGCTATTCTGACGATCAAGTCAGCGTTTCATACGATAAATGTGATGCACGAATGGGGGGTGATTTCTGCGTCGACCACGGTGATCACTTCGAATTTCAGGCGATGAGCAATGGCCACGGTTTTCATCTAAAACTCAACAAAGACTTCCCGCATTGGGTGATTGGCAAAACCCCAGAAGAAATGGCGATCGCGCCTATGGGGTGGACGATCGCAGTTCCGCAAGGCCGCGTTGAGGGGGTGATTGTCAAAGACGGCGTAGAGACTGCTGTAAAAGGCAGCGGCTATCACGACCATAACTGGGGCACGAAACCGATGTCCGCCGGGCTACGCAATTGGTATTGGGGCAAACTGCACACGCCTAAATATTCGGTGGATTATTCTATCATGGTTCCGCGCGAAGGTGATCTGCAAATCAATTGCTGGGTATTCTCAAAGGACGGCGTCGTCATTGATCCGGTCTTCAACCCCGAAGGTCTGACGATGACGGGCGCGATTGAGGATATGGTTCCGGCGAGCGAGAGCAAGCTTGGTTTGGCTTATGCGAAAACCCTTAAGATGAAAGCGTCTCAAAGTGATTTTGAAATCGAATTCCAGATTGATCAAGACCACCTTGTTATGGTTGAGCAGCCCCTAAAAGAATGCGCGCCCCACGGTGAACCTGCCTATCGTTACATCGGGAATGACACCATTCGGATTACCAAAGCCGGTGAAACGCAGGAGTTCAAGACAAAGGCCTTGCACGAAATTGTATTCCTCGTGAACGAAGACGATCAATATGATGGGTACCAAAGTTAAAGGAACTGAGCTGCAGCAGCATGAAAAGTTCTCTGCTACCTAAGTGACCACAGCGGAAGTGGTCGCTATCAATGACCGCTTTCACGGCATTCGCACGACGCTCCGTAAACCACTGTTTTCGGAGCGTACAAAATACATCGGATCAGATTCCCGTTTCACGAAAGTAGTCATTGGTTCTATTAAGGTCAAAGGTCGCTAAGTCCGCAGTGTGTGAGCTCGACCATCCACGGATTTAGCACGCGCAGCCAATGTCCGGTCTGACGGGCTGCGCCGCAGCAATCGATGGTAGAGACGAAAGGCAGCAATGGGCCGTCCTTGCCAGTGTTGGTGCGCCCTGATGCGAACATGCTGCAACCGATCGAATGGCCACAGAGAACCCAGACTACTTCTTAGGCAATATCGCGTCTGCTTTAATTGCACGTCTGACTATGGCTTGCGAATTTCGCCAGACCTAATCAAAAAAGCTAAGGCGCTCGTGACAATGAGTACCACAATAAACACTGTCGAAAGAAGAAAAATCAGGACGCCGCCAGCCGCGTTTTCAATGCTTGTGAAAAGTACAGGTACTGCTTCTGACAAGAACAACCATGCAACAAGCCACACAGACGCACCGGATCGGCAGACAAGGGAAAAAGTTATTAAAAACAATAAAGCGGGTGTACTCAAAGAAGACCAAAGAGCATTTGCCCAAACCGCGTTATATCCTTCTGCCGCCAAGATACCTGCACTAGCTTCAGAGAACATTTCATACATAAATTGAGCGCTTTTGAATGACGCTAAAAGAACAAGCGTTATGCAAGCTCTGTAAACCCAGAACGACAATTGAGAATGCACAACATAGCCCTTTTTCGACGAATTATCCGCTCAAGCTTAACGATACCTCCTAAGAAATAAAAGGTCGCTAAGTCCCGCACTCTGTGAGTTCAAATTGGCTGAAGTGCTGCGCCCTGCACGAAAGTCCGCAATTCGAGTTGGCTTGACATTCGAGTACCCTCGCGAACGGCAGCAGTGGGCCGATATGCCGCTTGATGTGGTTCATGCTGGTAATGCAATCTTCGCATTCATCTTTAGGGTAATGAGACTATAGCATGATTCCAGTCGCCAACGGTCAATAGGCTTGAGCAAGCGTTTTAGAAAAGGGATGTCACATGACTAAAGCACTAAACATGGGCAAAGCGCTTTCGCTGTTAGAGAGCTCGCGAGACAAGCTCGGCTTACGCCTTCATCCCAATAATAGTGGGCTTTCAAAGCCAGAAGGCTCTGATGAGATTGAGCCCGCAAAACCTGCATCTACAACAATGTTAAAAGGAGGATCAACCGAGTGATAGATTGGCAAGACATTGAGGATGATGGCTGGGAATATATTCAGTTAGGCGATTTCGATAATGCAGCACGATGTGCCCGCGACGTTTTGGATCGTGAGCCGAACGCAATTGACAGCTACGTTATCCTTTCACGTACTGCAGCAACACTTGCGGAGAAGATTGCTCTTTTAAGAGAGGGCGTTCGCATTGGCGACGAATTGTTCGACAATGAAATTCTTGCCGCTCCCAACGAGGACTTTCATTTCTGGGGACAACTTGAAACCCGCCCCTATATGAGAGCCTTGCACTCACTGTCCTTGGCATTAGTTGCTGATCCGCGCGATGACACGCTGGAAGAGGCGGTCGCTATCTGGCGCAAGCTGTATGCGATTTGCCCGAACGACAACCTCGGCGCGCGTTTTTTCATCGCTGAATATGAAGCCAACGGCCACGTTGAAATAGATGACTATTGAGGGAACCGTCACGACGACTTTACCAATCGGTGGAGCTATGGTAACCTCGCCACAAACGTTCAACAACCTCTTGGGTTTTGGAAGGGGTCTTTGACAGCAGAAATCGGGGTGGTTTGCGACCGTGTCAATAACGAGGGTTTTTGGAACAAGATAAGACCTCCTGTCGCCACAAGATCAAGTTGACCGTTTAGCCATTATTGCGACCCAAAATCAGTATAAAATTGCAAGGTAGCTTCGTCGTGTGCAGGCATGTCAGATATTCTTACTCAATGATTTCGATGAGGGTGCCATCCGGCGAGCGAACGACCGCCTCGTAGTATCCATCGCCAGTCGTCCGTGGTTCCGAAACCAGCAAGCCATCCAAGCGGCATCGGTCTGCAAATTCATCCACCCGTGCAGTTGTGCCCACCGACAAGGCAATGTGAGCCCATCCACTGGTCTCTCCCGGATCGAGCGACACCCACGGCCCCTCCATCAGTTCCAGACGAACATCCTCATCCGGCAGTCGGATGAACCGCGATGCAAAACCGGGCCGGTTTCTACTCTCGTATCTCTCGCCAATCTCGGCGTCGAAATAGTCCCGCCAGAAAACGGCTGCTGCCTCCAGATTTTGCGTCCAGAGCGCAATATGGGCTAGCTGAAACACTGTCGTCATTCATCCACCCGTAGTTTCGATGCCAAGACAGCCGCGAGAACGGCAAGCCCGGCGAGGACAACGAACGACAACCGCATCCCCGTAACTTGCGCGACAAAGCCTATAATTGGTGGGCCGAGGAGCATACCGCCATAACCGAGCGTGGCGATGCTCGCGATGGCAGGACCGGGTGCCATCGTCTGATCCTTTGCCGCGCGCGAGAACACAAGCGGCATTACGACCGCATAACCGATGCCCGTCAACGCGAAGCCAATAAGAACGACCGGGACCGTCTGTCCCGCTATGGCGACCGCCAGCCCCACGAATGCAATCAAAGCGCTGGCACGGACGGTGGCTACCGGGCCAAACCGTTCAACCAGCAGGCCCCCGCACAGTCGCATCACTACCATCGCTGCGCTGAAGGTAGCATAGCCGAGCGCTGCCTGCGCGTCCGTTGCCTCTGCCGCGATACGAAGGAACACTGCGCTCCAATCGGCCATTGCGCCTTCGCCCATGGATATGGCGAACGCGATCAGGCCCACAAGAAACAGCGTCCCAGACGGCAGTGCAAAGAGCGGCTTGGGGTTCTCGGCGCGCGCTTCCGCCCGTTCTGGTCCCGAAGCCGGGATCATCACGGCCAGCGCAAGCGCGCCGCCGATCACGGCAATAGCGACGAAGTGCTCCACCGAACTCAGCTCCATGCGGACGGCAACGAAGCCACTCGCCGACCCGAGCCCTGCGCCGAGGCTGAACATCGCGTGGAAGATGGACATTGTGCTTCGGCCCAGACGCGTCTCGACGCGCGCGCCCCAACCGTTCATCGCCACATCCATGACGCCATGGAACGCGCCGAAGATCAGGAGCGCCAGTCCGAGCATGAATGGTGATGGCGCGAGTCCGAGAAGGACAAGAGCGGGGGCGTAGCCCCAAGCGCAGCGCACTGTCAGGCGCGATGTGCCCCACCGTTCTGACAAGGCCCCAGCAAGGGGGAATGACACGATGGCACCACCTGCGAGGGCCAGCAGCAGTAGGCCGAGCGTTCCGGGGTCGAGGTCGAACCGGTCCTTGAAGGCCGGGACGCGAGCCGCCCAGGCCCCGAACAGCAAGCCGTTCAGCGTGAAGGCAGCCACCACGGCGCGCCATTTCGCATCTGCCCGAAGGGGGACAGGCCGCGTGATCGCATCAGACATGGATTGCCTCCACGCCAGCATCCGCGAACGGTGCAACAGCATTCAGAGATGCGTCCGTCACGATAGCGTCGATTTCCTCCGGAGCCAGAACGCGGTGACGACCGCGCCGCTCGAACTTCGCAGCCGACGCAACGACGACCGTGCGCGCCGACGCGAGCGCCATCGCCCGCTTTATGCCCGCCTCGCCTGCGTCTTCCGCACTAAGGCCAAAGACAGGCCACAGGCCGCAGGCTCCGAGCATGCACAAGTCGGCGGCGATCATGGCTGCGTCTCGTCGTAACACCCGCACCGCCGGTCGCCATTGCCCCCTCGGGGCACAATACCCCGCCGATCAGCTGGACCCGCGCGCCTCGAGCCATCGCCGCCATCGCAACCGCCGGTGCGGGTGTTACGACGAGACCGCGAAAATTCTCCGGCAGATGTCCGGCGACAGCAAGCAGCGTCGTTCCCCCGTCGAGAAAAACGGTTCCGGTCTCGGGAATTGTGCGCACCGCACGCGCGGCCAGCGGCACGAGGGCCTTGTCCGCCCCCCCCACGCGAGCCGCGTAGGACGGAGTTGATCCCGTCAGCGGCATTGCCCCGCCGCGCACACGTCGCACGAGGCCTTTGCGCTCCAGCGCAATCAGATCGCGGCGAATGGTATGGATGGAGGTGTCGAGTTCGGCTGCGAGATCGGCAGCGACGAGGGGAACGCCTTCGCGGATGCGGGTCCGTAGGGTCGTCTCGCGGGTATCGGGGGTATTTAGGTCGGCCATCAGCTACTGATGCAATCTATTGCAAGATCATGCATGTATTTGCATCGAGCGTTAACGTGCGCCCATGCGCGACGGCCTGATGAAACGGTTTCATTTTCATATTCGGGTTGGTCATAGACTTTGGAACGCCAGCCGATGCGGGTCCAGACCCAATTACAACGCAATCCGAAAATTGCGGCGCTGTCCGTCGAAGCCGCCGTTCGCTGCACATGCACGACGTTCCAAAAAGGACCCTTTCTGAACGTTCACAAACCAGCGTTTCTGGAAGGCTTTCGATGCATCCATGACTGTAATATACTCACTACAACCAATATGACGGGACGGATTACGTGTTCAATCTCCACCACTTACTGCGTACCGTTCGTTACACTGTATTCGGTCTAGCTTTGCTGGTTGTGGGCGTTGTTCTAATATCAAATTTCAGAGAAAATCTACGGTTTGATAAATGCATCTGGGTGCCTTTCGCGCATGTCATGCTTGGCGAAGCACCCCTTGTTATACCAGCGCTTCGGAACACTGGCCTTGTGATTAGCGATCCTCCCAATACTCACAGCGATATCCGAAGAGTATCTGCTGTGCGGGGTTTGTCTTCGGATGAACTTTGGAGTTTTTGCGACACCGATATTTCGGACCTGCCCAGTGTCACTGACATTAGACTTCAACGTGAGGCTGTGGTGCCCTTGGCTCTAAATATTGGTTTCAGCGAGGATAACGATGTCAAATTGGTGGATATTCGCATCAAACCTATGGTGGTCATTGAAATCGAAGATATCACAGGTCCGCCAGACAGTCTTAGGGCTGACCCCTCACAAGTCCCAAACCAGTCTGTAGAAAGCCTACGCACTGCGGGCTGGGTCAACGGTACCCATGCTATATTTACTTCCTGTCACGAAAGACAAATAGGCCGCGCAACAATTAGCTGCTCATACAGAATATTGCGCCGCAAGGATGCTCTCGAAATTAGCTTCGTCGGAGTTACGACGAAGAATAAGCCTAGAATTGCTGAGCGTAATCCTTTGCTTGTCAATGATCTACTTTCTAAGTTTGATGCCGTCCTCGAACATTATGCTGCAACTGAAAGTCGTTCTGATTGAAGTACGATGGCTGTGGCTCGGATGCTTATCCTCCCTCCCAAAAACCACCCTTTTAGCACGTTCAAAACCAGCGTTTTTGGGTCTCCAATCGGTTATTCGTTACGCAGATTTGTCATCTTGAAATCTTGAAGCTAATGAAAGCCCAAGCCTTATGGCCTCGTCACGAGGTCTATTCGTGGAGCATCTTATGATACCAATTCCTATCCTGTCGCCGGTAGCCATCTTGATCATATTGGCTTTCTACGCTGCCACTCTAGCTTGGCTAGTTTGGACACTACGCATCATTCTTAGCGCAAAGGCATGGCGTCGGCTGGGTCCATGGCGTATTTTTGTCTATGCCATTTTTGCGGCGATGAGTTGTCTCACGGCTTGGCATCACTATGATCTCCATCAGCAGACAGCCGATTTTAAAACGAAGTTTGAACCGGTACTGTCTGAAAATAGCCTGATAGGAGGCATAAATATGCCAGCCGGTACTAAGCTGGTAGTAAATGCCCCCTACGATTTCGAAACCTTCAGGGAAGCTAAATTTCCTCACCCCATACGCATTAGTGGCACCGATGCACTGTTCGCAGAGCGTTATATCACAACAGAAACCGATGAAGAATTTCGCATATTGGGTTACACTCCTCTCAATATCCGCCTGACGGGTATTGGTAAAGGTCTGGAGAATGAATGGCGATGTGATGCTACTCATCCGATAACCCTGAAGACCCACAGTGATGGCAGTGTCAAAGCATTCGAAAGCTGCATGGCGGCAGTTGGCAATCGTATTGAAAACCAACCTTTGCCAAAAGGGGCTGAAATTATAGCAACAGATGGAACTGTTTACACCGACGGGTTTGTCGCCTCGGATCGCTGGCTTATTTACTTACCAGCCGACGCGGAGCTTAGCGTTGGGAACAAAACTCAAATTGGGGGTATGATCCAGCTTGATGCTGGGCGTAAGATTATTACGAAACCTTTGAGGTAAACCTTTTTCAGAAGGCCCCCAAAAACAACCGTTTGTTGAAGGCTTGAAATCATCCTTCCCATTTGTTACATGTAACGAAAGGAGAGCGTCATGCCTACACCTGTTTCAGAACGTGTCCAGAAGCGCCGCGACACCATGCGGGCCGCAGGGTTGCGCCCCGTGCAAATCTGGGTGCCGGACACCCGCCGTCCTGGCTTCGCCGCAGAGTGCCGCCGTCAAGCTGCGCTGGTAGCGCAGGCAGATCAGCTCGACACGGATCTGTCGGACTTCATGGATGCCGCCCTAACTGATTTAGACGAGTGGAAGTGAGGCGCGGTGATCTGGTGACGGCCGCCCTACAAGGCGACTACGGAAAACCACGTCCCGCGCTTGTCATTCAGGCTGACCAATTTGCTGATCTGGGGTCGGTGGTGATCTTGCCGATCACGTCCACGCTGGTCGATGCACCGCTGTTGCGCCCCACTGTGGAGCCATCGCCCGAAAATGGACTGCGTAAGCCGTCACAGATCATGCTGGACAAACCCATGACGGTGAAGGCAGACAAGATCGGTGCCGCCTTCGGCCACCTCGATGACGCATCAATGGTCAGCGTGAACAGATCGCTGGCATTGGTGCTGGGGCTGGCGGGCTAAAGTGTTGTGGCTTTACATGTTCCAAAAACGAGCGTTTTTGGAACACCCGCATAAGAAACCCGCCGTATCTGGCGGGTTTCTTATGTATGATTTTAGACTATCGAGCTTCAGTCGCATCGCCCGTGGTCAGAATGCCGTAATCGTTGCCCCAACTGTTACGGATATAGGTACCAATTTCGGCGATTTCCGTATCCGACAACTGACTACCAAAGGCGGGCATGTAGCCAAAGCCATGTACGACGGTCGTTGCAACATACGCCGCGTCCGCGAGTTTTTCATTCCCGGCCAGAACAGCCGCTGCATCGCTGCGGCCTGCGGGACCGTGGCATGTGGAACAGGTCTGCGCGAATTGGAAACCGCCACGCGCAGCCACCTGCGCGACGTCAGAATCGGCTGTGACGGCTTTATCCTCGTCAGTCGTAGTATCCTTGCCGGTGTTGGGATCCTCAAATTCTTTGGGATTATCGGACGCGGTGCCAGATGCACGCGCTTCCTCCACAGTCTGGGAACTGCGGGTTAGGCCAAGGTCAGACCCGCCCTCTTCTCCATATGTGTAGAGCAGGATGGAGCCGGGGTTGTGCAGGATCGACGTGTTGAGCCCGTCACCAAATTTCTGCGCCGCAGACCCAAAGGCATCTGTGGCGATAAAGACGCGGTTATCGGGCCCGACCAGCACGTCGCGATATCGGTTTTGGGTCGACAGCCATGCGACAGGATCGCCGTCTGCTGCTGTGCCGTCATCGGACAGATGCTGAACGTACAGCGTGCCATGCTTGAGCGTAGTTAGCAAAACCGAGTTGTCCCACTCGGCAATACCGTCCTCACCCGCTGTGTAGGGCAGGATAGACGATGGCGCGATGGTCGGGTCGCAAATGTACCCGCAGACCTGGCCAATCGGGTAATCATCATCAACGGTGAAATAGGTCGCAAGTGGCTTCACCATATCACCCTCGAAAGTGGCTTCTGGGAACTGAGGCACAGAGTCGGGCAGGGGATCAGCATTCTCACTGACATCATTTGGGGCTTCGCTCCAGTTGATATAAAGGTAGTTTTCGTCATCAATAAGACCCGCCACACGGGGCCAGCCGTAATTCCCGCCAGCCTGAATAATGTTCAGCTCGTCATCGGTGGCCGGGCCGTGCTCGGCCTCGTACAGCAGGCCGTTTCCACCAAAGGCAAGGCCCTGAGGGTTGCGGTGGCCATAGCTGAAGATATGACTTTTGACGCCGTCGATCTCTGGATTGTCGTCTGGGATAGAACCGTCGAGGTTGAGGCGCAGGATTTTGCCGGAGTAGGTGTGCCAGTCTTCGCCGCTGACTTCGTCAACGGTCGGCAAAACAAGCGCCATATTCGGTTTGCGCAGATTACGGCCAAAGTTGTGACCCTGCTCTCCAATCGAGTAATAAAGCTTGTCGTCTGGACCAAAGACAACACGGCCCGCGTTATGGTCATTTCCGGCAGGCATACCCGAGATCAAGATTGTCTTGTCGACCAACTGCTGGGTGTTTGTGTCATAGGTGTAGCGCACGATTTGTGCAGAAGGATCAGGCTCTGCTTCGGTGCCGTCATTCACTGTGTAGCCGATGTAGACGTAATCGTTGCCTGTATCTTGCAGCAGTTCCGGATGTAGGGCGAGGCCAAGCAGGCCTTCGTGTTGGGGGCCGGTATAAACGTCATCAAGGGTCAGCATTACCTGTTGAGTGCCAGTGGTTGGATCGATGCGGGTGACTTCGCCAGCTGTCCGTTCCGTTAGCCAAATCTGGTCGTCGGGGCCCCAGCGCATCGCCCAAGGGTTATCAAGGCCAGTGGAGAGCACACGTGACGAAAACAAACTGTTATCACCAGAATCAATCGGGGCTGGGGTAACCTGCGCCGTCGCAATTGAGGTGCTAAGCGCGAGCGTAGCTGCAAGCCCACTGCTCAAATAAGCCAAGCTTTTCTTCGTCATATTCAGTCTCCTGTTTGTCATCGATTTGCCATTATTTTTCAGGCAGTTCTTGATGTAACGCAGTATTACAA
Source organism: Yoonia sp. MH D7 (assembly GCF_054439475.1). Classification (NCBI taxonomy): domain Bacteria; kingdom Pseudomonadati; phylum Pseudomonadota; class Alphaproteobacteria; order Rhodobacterales; family Paracoccaceae; genus Yoonia; species Yoonia sp. MH D7. The sequence goes on along the minus strand of NZ_JBTJCF010000005.1, from coordinate 32,175 downwards.
TGATGGTTCCTAATGAAAAGAAAGTGTTTTCGCGAAGAGTTTTTGACCAGTATCGGCCCTTTTGGGGAGGTGGCGTTATCCAAAAATGTCCTCGCCATAGCGTATTGAGAATCCATGGCGCGGCACTCAGGGGAGGGTGCAATAACTGAACAGGGTCAAAGATGGCTGTCAAGTTTAAGCGATCAAAAAACGGTGGTTTTAGAAATAGACTAACCAGCTCAAAACCACGGCTATCATTTGTAAGCATAGATCAATAACGCCGTACCTAATACCAGCCGGTAAACAACATAGGGCGTAAAGCTGACCGCTTTCAGTAGCCGCATCATAAGTGTCAGGGCGGCGAGGGCGGCGATGAAGGCAAAGCCCGCGGCAATGCCTGCTTGCAAAGTAGCCGCAGCATCAAACACTGAGACAACATCAGCACTTAAAAGCACTGCAGACGCGATGATGGTCGGGATCGACATTAACATGGAGATTTTCGCGGCATCTTCACGGACGTATCCCAATGCGCGAGCGCCTGTGATCGTCGCCCCTGATCGGGAGGTTCCGGGGATCAATGCGACAGCCTGCCAGAGGCCAACGATGACGGCATCAAAAAATGTCCAATCCCCAGTTCGCTTTGCACCCACTCCACGTTGATCGGACCAATAGAGCAGCAGGCCGAAGATGATCATGGTCCACCCGATTACGGCTACCGAACGCATCATCTCTATAGCACCAGAGACTTTTAGAACCAGGCCCACTAACACCACGGGTATTGTGGCGATCATCAGCAATACGGCCAATCTTGCGCCAGGCGTATCGGCCTTCCCACGGGCCAGCCTACCAAAACCTACCAATGCAGCGACGACATCGCGCCAGAAGAAAAGCATGACGGCAAAAAGGGTGCCAACGTGCACTGCCACGTCGATGATAAGCCCCTGATCCTGCATACCCGTGAGGTGCGGAAGGAGTATCAAATGCCCCGAAGAGGACACCGGAAGAAATTCGGTTATCCCTTGAATGATGGCGACAAGGACAAGGTGGAAAATAGTCATATGAGTTCCGTAAGAAGGCAGACCTCCATTTGAGAAGCGCTTTTTCGATTAAGCTAAGATGGAGCAATCGAGGGCATTTTAAGCTGGCGGATATCATGGACATGCCAAGATTATCAACGATCCAAACAGGTTTGAACGCTGATCCTAATCTCCATAGGGCTTCAGTTCCAAAAACTCTCGTTTGTTGAACGGTCTCCGTATGTTATGCAAATGGAGCGGATGGCTCCTTCACCATAGCGCGCCATCTGTAGCGCAGGCACGGCCACGAATAACAATCCTGACCGTGCCAACGTCGTAGCTCATCATTAGAAAGGGATAGCTACCAGACGCTTCAATTTAGCTTTTCGGCAATCTCAACGAGGCGGCGTGCTTGATGGCTGATGGCTGCTTTCACCTCTTCGGTGAATTCCGAGCCCTGGGTGTGGCTGTAGCCGTAGGGGTTGCCGCCGGTCTTGTAGATAGCCTCGTCGGTGAAACCCGGTGTGACGACGATCCCACCCCAGTGCATGATAGTAGTATAAAATGAAACTAGGGTCGTTTCCTGCCCGCCATGCGTGTTCTGGGCGGATGTCATTGCCGACGCCGGCTTGTTGGCCAACCCGCCCTTTGCCCAGACACCGCCGAGCGTATCGATAAAGGAGCGCATCTGGCTGGCCATGGTGGCGAAGCGAGTAGGTGCCGAAAAGAGATAGGCATTCGCCCATTCCATATCTTCAGCAGTCGCGGCGGGAATGTCGGAGCTCCTTTTGGCCTGTGCCTCCCACGCATCGACTCCGGCGACGACGTTATCTGGGGCAGTCTCGGGTGCTTTCAACAGCCGCACATCAGCACCGGTGGCCTTTGCCGCTTCAGCCGCGATGGAGGCCATCTGATAGTTGGTGCCGTAGCTAGAATAGTAGATTATGGCGAGTTTGACGGTCATGGTCTTTCTCCTGTCAGTTGGGAAAATCAAAGCTAATCGCATGTTGCGGCAAACTCCGATAGATGAGTGCCGGTTGCATCTTTACGCTTCAGAGGCCATGTAGAATATAAGACAACAAATAACAATAGACTTCGGTCAATGGTTTTAGGATAGCCCATGCGAATTGGCGAACTTGCAGAAAAATCTGGCGTCAGTCGGGACACGATCCGGTTTTATGAACGCAATGGATTGGTCACTTCTGTCGCAGGCGAAAGTGCGACAAATAACTACCGAGCGTATGCGAAGGATAACCTGATCTGGTTGAGCTTCTTTACTGGTGCCAGAGAGGCAGGCATGTCGGTGGCCGATCTTCGCAGCATCGTTGAGGCTGTTGCTGGCCGTTGTGATCCAGAAGCTGCACGAGACGTCATGCGCCAAAAGATAGGTGAGTTGAAGGAACGCGCGGAGCAGATCGAAAATGTCGTGAGTTTTTTGGAGAAAGCGCTCGCCCGATGATGCTGATCCTGCCAACCATACCGCCGGTGCAGAAGTTCCAAAAACGACCGTTTGTTGAACGGCCCGACTAACCCGACATTAACGCACGTGCTGCAATTGTCGGCTAAGTCCACACAGTGTGAATTTGCTGATCACCTAGTTTAGCAGGCGCAGCGAATGTCTCCTTCCATGGGCCGCACCGCAGCATAGTTGTGGGCCGCTTAAAGTCGCCTTTGGGCCGTGAGTGTCGACGCGCATTTATACAGCAATTGAACATGCTGTGATGAAGTCTCATTTGAAGTTGTCGTCAATGGAGACCTTCGCTGCACCATGCTTGAACTCACAGAGTGCGGGACCAAGCCGACATAGGATTTCCCAATCTCGCTGACGCAGCATTTACTCGCACTTGCAGCAGAGTTTTTGCTGCAATGCAGCGCACTTTACCGAAGCAGCCATTGAAGTCAGTGATAAGGTGTTAATTGCAAACCACCCTTTCGCTGTGCACGGCTCCTACAATCGGGTCGCGGACGAAGCTGCCGGATGCCCTTGCAGAAATTTCTTGCTGCGCCATCGACCGAGGAACCCAACAATAGGACCGCCCTTACGCAACATCTCGCAGATGAAATCCAATTTAACGAAATTGATTTGACTGCGTGTGCTACAAGTGTTTTGCAGGCATTGGTAGATGTAACAAGGTCGGTTGATTGTTCGCATCTATCAGGTCAGGTTGGTAGAAAATCCTATATCTGAAAGCGATCCAAATGACCTCGCAAACTGTCCTGATTACCTCGGCAACGGGCCGAATTGGCAAAGAACTAGTGGCTCGTCTGGCCTTGGACGCGGCCATCACGGTACGCGCCTGTTATTTTAGCGAGAACAAAGCCGACAGTCTAATGGCCCTGGGGGCAGATGAAGTCGTTAAGTTCGACCTTTCCGATCCGGAAACGTGGGAGGCCGCGCTTGAAGGTGTGAACGCCGTCTACTCTGCGTCCCTTGATCCAATGCTTCAACAGCATCTTGCCTTCAGCAAAGAGCTCGGAAAGCGTCGCGATCAGATCGAATATGTGGTGCGGATCAGCTGTATGGGGGCGGACACGAATACCGCGTCCTATATCGCGGACCAGCATGCTTCACGTAACGGCGCTGGAATCCCGTTGATGCTGCAACACTATTGGTGGGGCGAAAAGGCGTTGATCGACGAAGGGTTGAACGTCACCGCCCTGCGCAACAATTTCTTCATGAACCATCTTCTTAAAACTGATTGCGAGATGATTGATCGCGAAGGCTGGTTCTCAAACCCGCTGGGCGATATGCGGAACTCCTTTGTGGCCACCCGCGATATTGCCGAAGCTGCCGCTGTTGTTCTATCCGAAGGGCCAGACAGGCACGCGAACAAATTCTACGATATCACAGGCCCGGCACCGCAATCCATGTCCGAAATCGCCGCTGATTTGGGTCGTGCCATGGGCAAAGACGTTGAGTACCGCGCCCAATCCATGGTCGATTTTGAAGCGGACTTTGGCGCGACACGGGCCGAATTCTTTGAATACCTGACCAACGGATTTTACACGCGCTGCAGTCCGGACTTCTACAACCTCACGGGTCACAAGCCGACATCTTATTTCGATTATCTGACCACCAAAGGTGTCAGCGGCGAAACTGGTCTTGAAGAGCTATGGCAAGGCAACCTTTGGAAAAAAGGCGCCGATGCCATGAAAGATGCCGCCAAGTCTTAAGCTGCGCTAAATCGAAATCTGCACCACGGTATAAACGGCAACCGCTGCTACAAACGCAGGAAATGACGAAGGGTGTTCGCGCGAAAACTCCTCTTCGAGCACAACCAAGACAATACCGCCGGCAAGAAACGACAGCAAAAGTGTGACCACGATTGGCGAAATAACAGTTGTCGCGCCAATCACCCAACCCGCAAGAATGGCGACAGTCAGCGCCCATCGTCCGATACGCTGATAGACCCCTTTGTGGATTTCCATCATCCGGTAATCCACGACCAGAAAATGCACCGCCATTGAGAGTACAAAAATAACAATTGCGACCGGATCGTTCATCTGGACGATGAGGTAGCCGATGATTGCTTTGTAAAACGCGTAAGATGCAAGATGTATCCAGACCCTCAACCCGGTTGTTTCCGTCGCACTATGAGAGCCACTTCCATCAACTGGCTTTTCAACCAAACGTTCCATTCCATAGAACGCGACGAGACCGATCAGGAGCGGCAGAAACGGGCTGTGCTTCAGGATTTCCGCCATAGGTCCAAGGGATTCTGGAAAGGCAAGCGTCCCATCAACGATCTTGGGCAGAAGGCCAAGAAAGACATAACTGATGGAGATACCATCAGCGAACGACAGCCAGTATTTCTGAGGCATTTGGTGTTTCCACCGCAGCAGATCAGCAAGCACATGGACAAGGCTAAGGAATACAACCGATGCAAGCGAAAGCCCGATCAATGCGATGGAGTTCATTCTAAATTCCTTTTTGGGCGCGACAATCGCGCAGTTTGGGCCTCTCGGCGCGACAGATCATCCGATGTTTTCTACTCATACCGGATCGCAACGATCTCAAGATCAACGATGCCGGTGGGTTTTTGCCATTCGACCGTGTCGCCAACCACCGCGCCCATTAGCGCAACCCCAAGCGGCGAATATGGGGCAATCAGGCCATGCGTAGGATCTGCCTCATCCTCACCAACAATCCGAAAACTCTGGCGGCTGTCGTCTTCAGTAATAACTTCGATCTCTGCGCCAAAAGCAACAGTGCCCGCGGCGTGGTTTTTGGGATCAACGAGGATCGCACGGCTGATGCGCCCTTCAAGAAAGCGGACATCACGCTGAGCCACCGCAATGGCCAGTTTGCTGTCGATTTCATCAGTATTCTCCCGCAGCCTTGCCAGATCCGACTGAAGAGCACTAAGTCGGCTGTTGAGTGCAGCGAGACCAGATGCGGTGACCAAGTTTGGATGTGGGCTTTGTGGTAAATCATCCAATCGAACGTTTTCGGTGCCATCGTCTTCTTTGGTAAATGCTTTGCTCATGACAATTTCCCCAATGTTTGGCGGCTCGTCGCTATGCGGCCAAGTGCTTTGCGTGGAACCGTAGGTGATCCTCAACGAAGCTGGCAATGAAATAGTAGCTGTGATCATAGCCTTCGCGCCGGTTCAGCTGCAATGGATAGCCGCTGACCTTCGCTGATGCTTCCAGTGTTTCCGGCTTCAACTGCTCTTCAAGAAAATCGTCAGCTTCGCCCTGATCCACAAGTGCGGGAACAGCCCCTTTGGCCTTTCGCATCAGCAGGCTGGCATCATAATCGGCCCATGCGCCTTTGTCCTTGCCTAGATATGCCGCAAAGGCTTTTTGGCCCCAAGGACAATCGACCGGGTTGCCAATTGGGCTGAACGCCGAAACCGATTTGAAGGTATCAGGATTGCGAAGCGCCAAAACCAGCGCACCATGACCGCCCATGGAATGACCAAAGACCGAGCGTTTGTCACTAACCGGAAACGTGGCCTCGATCAGTTGCGGGAGTTCATTCAGCACATAGTCATGCATCTGATAGTGGCGGTTCCACGGCGCTTGCGTCGCGTTCACGTAGAATCCGGCACCCTGTCCCAGATCATAGCCTTCATCATCAGCGACATCCACACCGCGCGGGCTGGTGTCGGGAGCAACAATCGCAACGCCAAGCTCTGCTGCGATACGCTGGGCACTGGCCTTTTGCATAAAGTTCTCGTCATTGCAGGTCAGGCCTGACAGCCAATAAATCACGGGCACTTTTTGCCCGTTTGCCGTTTGTGGCGGCAGATAAATCGCGAACCGCATGTCGCAGTTCAGTGAGGTTGAACGGTGCGTGTAGTGTTTGGTCCAGCCGCAGAAGCTTTTGTTAACACTTGTGATTTCCAGTGGCATACAGCACCCTTTTCTTAGATAGGGGCCGCGCCACATTGGGCGCGACCTGTTTGGTTTATTTGTCGAAGTGGATAACGGTGCGGATGCTTTTGCCTTCGTGCATCAGCTCAAACGCGGTGTTGATGTCCTCAAGACCCATTGTGTGGGTGATGAAATCATTCAGCTTAAATTCGCCCTTCATGTAGCGCTCGACGTAATCTGGCAGTTCAGACCGCCCTTTGACGCCACCAAACGCAGACCCGCGCCAGACACGGCCCGTGACCAATTGGAACGGACGGGTCGAGATTTCCTGACCCGCGCCAGCAACGCCGATCACCACGGATTCACCCCAGCCCTTGTGGCAGCATTCCAGCGCAGAGCGCATGACGTTGACGTTGCCGATACACTCGAATGAATAATCAACGCCGCCGTCAGTGAGTTCGATGATTACGTCCTGAATTGGCTTGTCGTGGTCCTTGGGGTTGATGAAATCCGTCGCGCCCAGTTTGCGTGCCAGATCGAATTTGCTCTCGTTTATGTCGATCACGATGATCCGGCTGGCCTTTGCCATCGCCGCACCAATCACTGCCGACAAGCCGATACCGCCCATGCCGAAAATCGCGACTGTTGCGCCTTCTTCGACTTTGGCGGTGTTCATCACTGCGCCCATGCCGGTGGTGACGCCGCACCCGAGCAGGCAAACCTCTTCAAGCGGGGCTTCGGGGTTAACCTTTGCCAGCGAGATTTCCGGCAACACGGTGTATTCCGAAAAGGTCGAGCAGCCCATGTAATGCAGGATTGGCTTGCCGTTCATGGAAAACCGGCTGGTGCCATCTGGCATCAGGCCTTTGCCTTGGGTTTCGCGGATCTTCTGACACAGGTTGGTTTTGCCCGATTTGCAGAACTTACACTCGCCACATTCCGGCGTGTAAAGCGGTATGACGTGGTCGCCGACCGCAACACTGGTCACACCCTCGCCAATAGATTCGACAATACCGCCGCCTTCATGGCCAAGAATTACGGGGAACAAGCCCTCTGGGTCGTCACCAGACAGGGTAAACGCATCAGTGTGGCAGACGCCTGTTGCGACAATGCGAATACGCACTTCGCCTTTTTGCGGTGGCATCACGTCAATCACTTCGATTGACAGCGGCTCGTTCACAGCCCAGGCAACGGCGGCTTTGGATTTGATTATTTCGGTCATCAGAACTCACTTTGCTTTTGGTGGAAGAATTATTTACGCGTGTGACGATTTATAATTGAGTGTTTACGCTATTGCCAGTAAGTTGATAATTCAGCAATTCGGTAATTCACTATTACGCACCAGTAACAATTGTAGTCTGCTTTGCGCGATCAAAAAGGAAACGCCAATGTTCAACTGGGAAGGGGTTTCGGAATTTGTCTCGGTTGCGGAGACCGAAAGCTTTACGGCCGCCGCAACCCGTTTGGGGATTTCTACAGCCCAGGTCAGCCGCCAAATCCGTGCGCTTGAATCGCGGTTGGGCGTTAAACTGTTTTACCGCACGACCCGCAAAGTCTCGATCACGGATACGGGGCAAATCTACTATAACCACTGCAGGCAGGTGCTTGACGGGTTGGCCGAGGCCGAACGCGCGATTACAGACCTGCACCAAACCCCCAAAGGCAGGCTAAACCTGACGGCACCTGTAACCTTTGGCGAGAAGCGGATTGCGCCTTTGGTGAATGAGTTTGTTGCTCGCTATCCGGAGCTGGAGGTCACTTTGACACTGAGCAACCAGATGCTTGATCTTGTTGCAGAATGTTATGATCTGGCGGTCCGTCTGGGCGAACTTGAGGACAGCACGATGATGGCCAAACGGCTAGCGTCGCGCACGCATTATGTTTGCGCCTCGCCCGACTATCTTGCCGCACGCGGCGTGCCATATGCGCTGTCCGAATTGGAACAGCACAATTGCCTGCAAGGCACGCTGGACTATTGGCGGTTTGAGGAAAAAGGCAAGCCTCGCCACATCCGCGTCAAAGGGAACCTGCGTTGCAACAGCGGCTGGTCACTGGTCGATGCGGCGCTAAAAGGCATCGGGATTGTGCAACTACCGGATTACTATGTTCAGGTTGAACTTGAGGCGGGTCGTCTGGTGCCAATACTCGACAAGTATCGCGCACCGGACGACGGCATTTGGGCGATCTATCCGCATAACCGCCATCTCTCGCCCAAGGTGCGTTTGCTGCTGGAACATCTCAGCGAGGGTCTGGGAGCAGCGGAAGATAAGACGACACAAACAATTGGGGACTCCAAATGATCGTCAGAGAACACCCGTCATCGCTTCATCTGTTTTTTGTTATGCAGGGATCCGTTGTACCGAAAATCATGGGCAGGATCATCGGCGTCGCGGTGCTGTCGGTGATCGTCTTACTTCTGGATCAGCACGTCGTCATCCTGCCGCATATCTCGATCGGCGCGATGAGCATCTTCGGCGTCGCTCTGTCGCTGTTCCTCGGGTTTCGCAATAACGCGGCGTACGATCGCTGGTGGGAAGCCCGCAAACTTTGGGGATCAATGATTGCTGATGTGCGCAATTTGGGGCGGCATATGTGCGTCTTTGTTGGCAAAGGAGCAGACCGAGAACACATACTGTCCTATGCCGTCGCCTTCGCTCATCTCCACCGTGGATTCTTGCGCAGTGTTGATGTGCGCGCTGATATAGTCGACTGGATTGGTGATGAAAAAGCCGAAGCGATGATCTCGCGGAAGAATCCGGCAGATGCAGCACTACGGTCCATGGCGGATCAAATTGGCAGGCTGATTGAACATGACGCCATCAGCGGTTTTGGTCAAATGACCATTTCACAAACACTGTCTTCTTTGGCGCTGGCGCAAGCCGGATGTGAACGTATCGTGACCACACCGCTGCCATTTGTCTATTCATTGCTGGTGCGCCGCACGACCTACCTATACTGTGGACTGCTGCCCTTTGCGCTCATCGATTCTACAGGCTGGTTTGCGCCAATATTTGCGGCGGTCGTTGCCTATGTGTTCTTTGGCTTGCAAGCCGTGACCAACGAGTTGGAATTGCCGTTTCGCAATGTTCAAAACGGACTGCCTCTCGATGCATTATGCAGGACAATTGAGATATCTGTTTCCGAAGCGTTGGACCGCCCCCCGCCCGCTGCTTTGAGCGCCGCGAACCATGTTTTGACTTAGATGTACGAAATCAACCCATACCGCTTCGCACGGCGCAATGATGCGATTGCCAAATATTCTAACGTTTCATCAATAAAGGGGGACAATATGTCTCATAAATACTCAGGTGGTTGCGATCACATTAAGACCCATTCCGAACACGATCCAATCGACAATCACACCTGCCATTGTTCAGTTTGCAAAAGTGTGACCGGACAAGCGACTACCCATGTTGCATTTTTCAACCACGCAGACGTGGCGGTAAACAATGAGGCTGGTCTGAAACGCCAGCCGTTCAACGCCAACAACCCCGATGGTCCACTGGAATTGTGCACCTGTGGGGAATGTGGCACGCCAATCATGCTGAACGACAAACAGAACTGGTCTTGTCCCGCTTACGTTCCGGTCTCTCAACTTATTTATGCGGCCTTTCGTTCAAATGCCAAGGGGCTTTTACCACCCAGCGATGAGTGACGGCGTCGCGGATTGTAGAACCCATTGATATACTGGAAGATCGCACCTTCTGCCTGACGGCGTGTGTCCCATTTGTTGCGCCAGATCAGCTCAGCCTTGATGGATTTGAAGAACGTTTCAACCATGGAATTGTCGTAGCAGTTACCTTTGCTGCTCATTGAGACCTTGAAGCCGTGCAGCTTCAGGCGCCGCTGATACTCGTTTGAACAATATTGGGCGGATTCAACCGGTCGTCGCAAGGGTAATCCCCCCGAAAAATGGTTGTGTTGAAAACTAGAATTTTTGCGGCAAGATAAGCCAAGGAGATTCACGATGAAGAAATCTCGTTATTCAGCGGCCCAGATTGTCTCGATCTTGAAAGAAGCCGAGAATGGGGTGCCTGTTTCAGAACTGTGCAGGACGCACGGGATGAGCAGCGCTGCGTTTTACCAATGGCGTTCGAAGTATGGTGGCATGGACGGACGCATCTTTGATTTCAGGAATGAAGCAGTTGCAGGCCGAGAATGCGCGTCTGAAACGGATATATGCGGATATTGCGATGCAAAATGAATTGGTGAAGGAAGCGCTGGCAAAAAAGTAGTAAGGCCGTCTTTCTGAGAGAGATGGCCCAACAAACAGTCGCCGCGCGTGGTGTCAGCATTGCACTCGCCTGCCGTGCGTTCGCGATCAGCCGGCGTTGCTACCGGTATATGCCGCTGTTCGCTAACGAGAACGAAGAGATAGAGGATTGGCTGGTTGCTTTGACCAAGGCCCGTCGGAACTGGGGCTTTTGAGTGTGTTACCTGTATTTGCGCTATGTGAGGGCTGTGCAGGCGATCATCATAGCCTTTTGATCAACTTCATTCCGAAGGTGTTAAGGGCCAGAATACGTCGGTTCAAAATTGGTCGAATGGGTGTCAAAGCATCATATAACCCTATGCTACATCCAGCCCGGCAAACCGCAGCAAAACGCTTATATCGAGTGGTACAATCGGGCAGTGCGATATGAATGGCTCGGGGTGAATATCTTTCACAGCAATCAGGAGGTGTAACATTACGCCACAAAATGGATGTGGACTAACAACAATGACCGCCCCGATATGGGCATCGGCGGCATAACTCCCGTTATGAAATTGAACCAATATAAAATGGCCGCGTAGTTCTAGTTTCGAACCAATACTTCCCCAAAGGCACTGATATATCTGGTTTCAGCCAAGCTGAGCTCAGCGCTGTCGCACGCCAACTCAACGAGAGACCAAAAAAGACCTTGCTATATCAGACACCAGCAGAGAATTTTGAAGCCTGTGTTGCAGCGACCCGTTGAAACCGCAGGACAAAGTGTGAATTGGCAGCAAGTCACGCAGTTTAGGTGACAGCATCCATCCGGTCATTAATGGAGCACTAAATCTCGTCGATTTCAAACACCCATTCATCGGGTGCCATGCGGTTGGATATCAGTCGCTTTATCCGGTCGTCGATATTGCTAGGATCAAATATACCGCAACGTGCTAACGCGCCGCGGAGATCGATATTTTCACCTAGATATTCCAATACTACGGCTGAGGCCGCAGGTTTACGCCCGCGGCGCATTGATCCGCCTGTCTGTACTCCTCGAAGATAGGCGGGACGGGGGGAGTAGGACGGGTAGAGCATGAGTTGCGTAATGGAACCGGTGTTCATTACGTCGTACTCAACAATGTAAATGCGGTGGCCAAGGTGAAAAGCAAGCCCTTCGTACTTGCCGACTAAGCGCTCTATTGTCTGGTCTTTATTTCCAGGCCGCTCAACGTTCTTCCACAGATGTCGTCCGTCTTGTTCCGATATGACCGCAAGAGAGCAGGTAATTCGACCAGGATAGCCGAACGTATAGAAATAGCGGAAATACCAACCTGTGTAGCGGTCAAGCTCGCCTGACATGCGGTGCAGATTTTCTATTGCAGTGAGGTGCATAGGTAACTCTGAAGTGCGCAGCGGCGATTTTCGGAGTGAAATCAATGGTGAAAATCGTGTTATGTCTAAAAGAATTTCGGATTCAGTGACACCAAAAAAATCGCAGATACGTCGCATATTATGGCGCGATGGGCGGACCGATCCAGCGAGGTATTTATTGAATTGCTGTCGGTTGATGCCAATGCGGCGACAAACTTCGGAAATTGATGGCAGCAGGCTGCATGCATACGAGAGGTTGGTGGCAAAGGGGTCATCTGTCATGCTGCCTATAGCATACTGACGCACTTAGAGTGTCAAGTGGCCGTACATGCGAAGTTGTAGGTTGTTCTTCATACGCGTTACCCGTTCCCACAATTATCCTAACCCAAGCGGAAGCTTCCATGCAGATTGTCACTGAATATCCCCGCAAGGTTCGCCAGATCGAACATACTGAAATCACAATGCCCGATGGCATCAAGCTGGCTGCGCGCATATGGCTGCCTGAAGATGCTGGAGACGCACCCGTGCCCGCGATTTTAGAATATCTGCCCTATCGCAAGAACGATAATACGCTGGCGCGCGACATCGCCCGCGCGCCCTACATTGCAGGTCATGGCTATGCTTATGTGCGTGTCGATGTTCGTGGTTCCGGCGATTCGGAAGGCATCATGAAAGATGAATACACCACTCTAGAGCTACAAGATGGCTGTGATGTGATCGCGTGGCTTGGTGCGCAAGACTGGTGCGATGGCGGAGTTGGGATGGTCGGTATCTCGTGGGGCGGTTTCAACGGACTTCAGATTGCGGCGCTTCAGCCGCCCGAACTAAAGGCTGTGGTGACACTCTGTTCCACTGATGATCGTTACGCGGATGATATCCACTACATGGGCGGTACCATGCTTTGCGAACAGATCAGCTGGGCCGCGACAATGTTTGGCATTAACACGCTAGCCCCCGACCCTGTTCACGTTGGTGATCGCTGGCGTGGCATGTGGATGGACCGCCTGAAGGGGAGTGGCCTCTGGCTTAAAAACTGGCTCGAGCATCAGTCGCGCGATCAGTTTTGGAAACACGGTTCAATTTGCGAAGATTATTCGGCTGTTCAGGTGCCCGTTTATGCCGCATCTGGTTGGGCCGATGGCTATCCGCGCGCTGTTTTCCGTTTAATGGAAAATCTTAGCGTCCCGCGTAAGGGGTTGGTTGGCCCATGGGCACATAAATACCCTCATCTGGGCGCGCCAGGTCCGGCCATCGATTGGTTAACCGAAGAACTACGTTGGTGGGATCAATGGCTGAAGGGGCAGGAAACAGGTATCATGGATGAGCCACAGTTGCGCCTTTTCATGCAGGATCATGCCGCACCGCAAAGCAGTTATGAATCGCGCGTAGGCCGTTGGGTGTCAGAGCCATCTTGGCCGTCGCCAAATGTTACCCACGTAGACTGGGCACTAAGTGAGGCCGGCACATTGGAACGCGGCGGAAAAGCGCAGGGCGTAGCCGAGGTGTCGACCGCAGCAACCGTTGGATTGCAGTCAGGTAAGTGGTGTTCCTATGCAAACCCCGGCGACCAGCCTGGCGATCAGGGGCCGGATGACGATGCTAGTGTGATTTTTGAAACAGCACCGCTAGAGGCCGATTTCGAGATCGCAGGGGATGGTGAGCTTAATATTGCTTTTACCTGCGACACACCCGTTGCGTTGATCGCCGCCCGCCTTGTTGACGTCGCGCCGAATAGTAGCGCGACCCGCGTGACATATGGTGTACTAAACCTCGCCCATAGAGATAACCATGAAGTTCCTGAACCGATGGAACCAGGGCGAACATACACTGCATGTGTCCCGCTGAAGCACGTGGCGCAAACTCTGCGCAAAGGTCACAAGCTGCGCCTTTCGTTGTCTAACACTTACTTCCCAATGGTATGGCCCGCGCCCGAAGCGGCCAATGTCAAACTCGATTTGGCGCATTGCACGTTAACCCTGCCCGAGAGGAACGGAGCAGATGGGGTTTTACATGATCTAGGAACGCCCAAGGTTGCGCCACCGCTCGAACCTGAGATCATCGTAAAAGGAGGCTTCGACTGGCAGGTCGATCGCACGGACCAAGGCGGAGCTCGCATCACGGTTACCGACGATGACGGCACGATCCACATCCGTGAGAATAATCTGACTATCACCTCAAAAGGGGTCGAAACCTATACTGTGGACAGTGCCACTGATTATGCCCCAAAGGCACGAATTACATGGTCGCATGCAATGAGCAGAGACGACTGGGCGGTGCGGTCTGAAACTGAGACGGAAGTGAGCAGCACTACCACCACTTGGGAAATTAGCGCCCGCCTGCGCGCATGGGAAGGCAATACGCTGGCCTATGAAAAAGAGTGGCACGAATCCATTCCACGCAACCATGTCTAAGCACGGCCGCAGATCAAAATTGATGGGGGCCAAAGAGGCGTACCGAATAATCATGGAGGATGACTATCATGACTAAAATAATCCACGACATTACCCTGGGCCGCCGTGGCTTCTTGCAAGGGGTCGCTACCACTGGCATCGCTGCGGGGACCATGCCGCTGACGTCCGCTGTGTGGGCACAGACGGGCAATACACTGCGCGCGTCGTCCTATGCCGATATCGACAAACTCGACCCTGGTTTTTATCAAAATGCCTATAACGTTGATGTTATGAGCTGCATCTATTCCAAGCTGGCCCGCTACAAACCGGGCCGCGAGTGGGAGACGGAGCTGGAAGCAGCAGAGGTGCTGGAACAGATTGATGACACCCACATCCGCTTCAAGCTTAAACCGGGCATCATGTTCACCGGCGGCTACGGTGAAATGACGGCAGAAGACGTCAAATTCTCGTTCGAGCGCGTTCTTGAACACGACAGCCCCGTCAAAGGTGACTGGGGCCCGCTGGAATCCGTCGAGCTGGACCAGAATGACAAATATGCGGGCACAATTGTGCTGAGTAAGCCGTTTCAGCCGCTATGGAGCATCACTCTCCCTTATGGCGTTGGACATATTGTATCTAAAAAGGCCGTGATGGACGCGACCGGTGATGGTGGTGACTTTGGTATGAATCCTCCCGCGTTTTCTGGTCCCTATATCATCGAAGAGTGGAAACCTAACCAATACCTCAAGATGGTGCGTAACGTCGATTATACAGGTGATTTGTTTCCAGGATATGACGAAATTCGCATCATTCCGATGGATGACCAAAAGGTATCCGAACGCGCCTATGAAGCAGGTGATTTGGATTATACCGGCATCACGCTGTCGTCGCTGGCAAACTACAAAGCAAGCCCGCCCTCAAATACAATGATCGAAGAATACCCATCTCTTTACTACGTTTGGGTGGGCATGAATCTGGAAAATGAGACGCTCAAGGACGAAAATCTACGCAAGGCGATCCAATACGCTATCAACGTCCCACAGATTCTTGACGCCGCCTATTTTGGCCAAGCTGCGCCTTCAACTGGCCTGATTGCGCCAGGGCTGATCGGCCACCGCGAGGAAGCAATCGTGCCACCACAGGGCGACCTGGATGCGGCGCGCAAGTATCTGGAAATGGCAGGTGGCCCACCGTCTGAGCCCATTACGATCGACACGTTGAATGCGACGACGTGGCAGACTATCGCTCAAGTCATTCAGGCCCAGTTGGGTCAGATCGGAATCGAGGTGGAGATTAATGTGCAAGATTCAGGCTCCTTCTGGACGCTTGGGATGGAGAGCGAAGGTGATCGCTGGAAGAAGATGCAGCTCGTCATCAATCGCTTTTCGATGATGCCCGACCCATTCTATGCGACCACGTGGTTCACAACCGAGAACGTCGGCATATGGAACTGGGAGAGGTTCGCAAACCCAGAATTTGACGAACTGCATAAAGCCGCTCAGATCGAAAGCGACAAGGAGAAACGCGGCGAGATGTATCACAAGATGCAGGACCTGATGGAAGAGAGTGGCGCTTACCGTTTTCTCACGCATGAGGGCAGTCCGGTAATGTTCCGCGATGACCTTCAGCCTGCTCTACGCCCGGATGCGCGCCCACTCTTCACGGGATTCAAACCGGTCTAATCCGATCATGTAAGGGTGGCTCGACCCGCATGCGCAGCCGAGCCACCACATTTCTTATTTCAATTACCTCAGACACAGGAGACCTGACATCATGGTGATCTATGCAATCCAGAGATTACTTCTGTCGGTGCTTATAATCGTCGTCGCAGTCTGCCTTTTGAATATCATGCTTCATCTTGTTCCGGGTGATCCTGCAGTAATGATTTTGGGACCTCGCGCGACGCCTGAACTGATCGAACAGACCCGCATTTCGATGGGCCTCGATCAATCATTTGTGCGCCAAATGGCAATATTCTTTAGCAATCTACTGCGTGGCGACATGGGCGTTGACGTATTCACGGGGCGTTCAGTTACAATGATCGTGATGGAGGCCCTGCCCTATACACTTGTCCTGATTGGTACGTCTATTTTTTGGGCGGCGGCCATTGGTATTCCACTGGGGGCTTATTCGTCGATCCGACGTAATTCATGGATCGACCGAATTACGGGAATCCTATCAGTCGGCACCATATCAATTCCATCTTTTGTCATGGCGCTTTATGGCGTTTTGATTTTTGCGGTCTGGCTACATTGGCTTCCCGCGATTGGCGCGGGAGAGGGAGTGAGCGATCAGATCGTGCATCTTGTATTGCCAGCCTTTGCTGTTGGTATTTCATGGGTTGGATACATAGCCCGTATTGTGCGCGCCTCGATGCTTGAGGTGATGAATGAAAATCACGTTCGCATGGCCCGCGCTTTTGGCCTTACTGAAGGGCGTATCGTACGCGGCTACATGCTGCGGATTGCGGTATTGCCAGCGGTCACGCTGATTGGGGCAGGGGTTGCTCACCTCTTTTCTGCTGCTGTCTTTGTCGAAGTGATCTTTGCGCGCCCTGGTATAGGCGCGTTGATTGTTAGTGCGGTAAACGAACGCAACTATCCCATTGTTTTAGGCGCCGTCCTAATTACGACAACGATTATCGTTTTAGCGACGCTTATTTCGGATCTTGTTATCGCGTGGCTCGATCCGCGCCAAAGTGAGGAACTGTAAATGGTGAACGCATCCACCCCTTCCAAAGAGCCTTCTGCGCTGCGCCTTTACTGCACGCAGTTGCGGCAGAACCCGATGGGCATGATGGGGTTGATCCTTGTGCTGATTGTTGTAATGACCGCCATCTTTGCGCCTTGGCTTGCGCCTTATGACCCGAACCAGATTATGATTGGTCCGCGTCTGGGCAGCCCATCCTGGGCGAACTGGATGGGCACCGATCACTTGGGCCGTGACCTTCTGAGCCGCGTAATTGCAGGGGGCCGCATTGCGATGCTGGTTGCCGTCGCCACGCTGGGTGCGGCGATGAGCGTGGGTCTCACACTTGGTCTTATTGCCGGTTATGGACCCAAATGGCTCGATAATATTTTGCTTCTGGTCTTCGATGCGATACGTTCGTTTCCGGTTATTGTCTTTGGCCTCGCCGTGGTGACGCTGATCGGTCCGTCTCTCTATACGGTAATTCTCGTCGTCGCGATAACATCGATCCCCATCTATGCGCGAATTGTTCGCACGCAGACGCAGGTCCTGAGAAATGCCGAATTTATTCAAGCTGAGAAGGCGATGGGTGCCAGTGCGTTCCGCATTCTAAGCCTGCATGTGTTGCCCAACGTTTTAGGCCCGCTACTAATTTTGGCCAGCATGGATGTGCCGCTGGTCATCGCGACTGAGGCGGGGCTTAGTTTTCTCGGAATGGGTGTGCGCCCTCCTGCCCCTAGTTGGGGAACAATTCTTAATGACGGCTTTAATTTTATACGCAATTCACCATGGCCGGTTATCGCGGGATCGCTGCCAATCATTCTAGTAACGCTGGGCTTTACCTTCCTTGGTGAGGCACTGCGAGACATCTTTGACCCCAAGCTGAGGCGGAATCTATGAACAAGGAAATCCTTTTGCAGATTCAAAATCTATCGGTCGATTTCCGCACACCGGGTGGTCGGCTTCATGCACTCCGCGGCATCAATCTAAACGTGTCCAAAGGTCGGATAATGGGCCTTGTTGGTGAAAGCGGTTGCGGAAAATCCACTCTGGCCGCCAGTATATCTGGCCTCTTAGCCGCAAATAGCGAGCTCGCAAGTGGTGCGATCCTGCTGGATGGCGTGGATGTGACAAAAATGACTGAACGCCAACTACGTGACATCCGCGGCTTACGTGTTTCTATGATCTTTCAAGACCCGATGACGGCACTTAATCCAGTAGCCACTGTTGAACGGCAGATGCTGGACATCCAATACCGCGACTGCGGAACCAAAGCTGAGAAACGCCAGCGCGCGGTGCAGATGCTTGAACGTGTCGGTATTCCCGACCCTGACGAGCAGATATTGTCCTATCCACATCAATTTTCGGGTGGGATGCGGCAGCGAGTATGTATCGCGATGGCACTTTTGACCAAACCCGATCTGCTGATTGCGGACGAGCCGACGACGGCGTTGGATGCCACGCTTGAGGTGCAAATCATCGAACTGCTGCGTGAGTTGCAGCGTGAAATGGGCTGCGCCATTGTGTTTGTATCACACAACCTCGGAACGGTGGCCGAGCTATGTGATGATGTGACTGTCATGTATGCGGGCGAGGTCATCGAACGGGGTAGTGTGCGCGACGTGTTCCACAGCGCCGTGCATCCGTACACGCAGGCCCTATTAGAATGTGATCCCGCCCGCATTGAAGTTGCGACACGACAATTGCCGACCATCCCCGGAACTCTGCCAGATCTAATCGACGTACCCATGGGCTGCATCTTTGCCCCTCGCTGTATGCATGTGTTGGAGAAATGCCATGTTGAACACCCACCTGGCTTGGTTGCTAGCAGCCCGCAGCACCGCGCCGCGTGCCATTTATTGGACAAGGACCGCAAGATATGAGCGCGCTATTAGAAGTCGAAAACCTTGTCTTACGTTATCCGGCAATGGGCCGTCTGCGCGCCACCTTCAGTGGATCTTCGCGGGAATTTGATGCAGTTTCTGATGTTAGCTTTAGCATAAACGCAGGCGAGACTTTGGGACTCGTGGGCGAAAGCGGATCGGGTAAATCGACAGTCGCGCGCGCAATCATGGGTTTGAAACGCGCGGCCTCTGGGTCGATTCGCTTTGATGGCCAGGAAATAACGAACGCCAGCGCGCAGGAATACTCGCGGCTGCGACGCGAGATCGCGATGATGTGGCAGGACCCAGTCGGGTCGCTCTCACCGCGTCTCACTGTCGGCAGCCTCGTGACCGAACCACTTGAGATCCATGGCAAACGTGCAGATATGCGCGCCGAAGCCAATCGCCTGCTAGAGATGGTTGGCCTACCGAACGATTTTGCAGGCCGTTTCCCCCACCAGCTTTCGGGCGGTCAGGCCCGTCGCGTTGGAGTTGCGCGTGCGCTTGCGCTGGACCCACGTCTGATTATCGCGGACGAGCCGACAGCGGGTCTAGACATGTCGGTTCAAGCCGAGGTGTTGAACTTGCTGGCGGAAATGCAGGGCCGTCTCGGGATCGCTATTCTGGTCATTACACATAACCTGAATGTGGTACGCCACATCACTGATCGCATGGCAATCATGTATCTTGGGCGCTTCGTCGAGATAGGGTCGACTGAGCGCGTTTTTCACACGCCCTCCCACCCTTACACCCAGGCACTTTTGTCGGCAAATCCTGAACCGGACCCCGATACCATTCACGCGCGCATCACGTTGGAGGGTGAGATACCCAGTCCACGCAAGCGCCCTGAAGGGTGCGAATTCCACACACGCTGCCCCCGCGCGACATCATTCTGCAAAACAAAGATGCCGGATGTAACAGTGCATACGCCTGGTCATTCGTATACCTGTCATTTTCCGGTGCACGACACCTGACTTCATGCCGCTTTGATCGCCAATCTTTGTCGGTGTTTTAGGTCATCTCACCATCGGGCGGGATACGCCCACCAGAGCGTAGGCGCGGCAGGTATGCTCTGAGTCTTTCTGAGCGCGAAGAAATATCTCGCGGGCTGGGCAGAAAGCAATCTCTGGGCGCGATTTCACGGCAGTTGGGGCGCGCCCCATCGACGATCAGCCGAGAGGTGCGACGCAATGGTGGATCAGTTGGCTATCGTGCGTCTGGGTCAGAGCAAGCCGCTTGGGACCGAGCTTTGTAAGCTGGCTTGGGTAATCCCCCCTTTTTAGCGGGGTGCGGGTTGCTGGCCACTTGTATTCCCCCGTGAGCAAGATGTGTTCCCACCCGAGCGGCGATTTATGCGCCAGAAGCTTACCCCTTACCGCAGACGACCCCATGACGACGAAATAGATGGGGCCTCGGCCCCCTTTTTATTTTCGTTTTAAACGAGCTACGCGCTCAGAGGCCCGATTGATCTGGGCCGCTCGATGTTCAACCCCAGCACGAAGATTTCCATTTAAGTTGGCAGCGGAGACAGCCGACGCGGCGTTTCTTATCCCACCACCAAGAGCGTTCCCTGCGCGACTGGATCGACTTGCACCATCAACGACCTCACGGCCTCTCGCGCCACCCACAAGCCCACTTGTCGCAGCGCCAACTGACCTACCGCTAGATCGTGTAGTCCCACCAAGTTTGCTACTTAGAACGGCTGTAACAGCACCTAAGGCAAAGTCGCCTGTTACCAATGTGACGATGAGTGGACTGAGAACAACAAGGAAACTTGCCAACACAAGAACCGTCAAAATCGGCGCCACTTGACCAATTGTGGTGATGTTGTCCGGGTCAATACTTGAGATTGTTGCATTACCCATACCGAGTATTGTTGCGAATATCCCAATGAGAATGAGTGGAAACATCAACACTTTTATGACTCCAGTTAGCCATGTGTCAAAATACCCCTTCGTTTGGTTAGTCAGTGTCGCCAAGATTGCAAACGGTGCAATGCCGATAAGCACCGCAAGAACGACTCGTGAAGCAACCATCGCCAAGGTGGCAAGCGCGCCAAAAATAGAGATAGCAAGAAACATCAAGGCATTGATCATGCCCCCCAAAATGTTCAATCGACCTGCCGTCACATTTGCGTAGGTGCCGATAGTTTCGGAAAGATTGTCCAGCTCTTGCGGAAAACTTGCTGTCGTTTGGCCATTGCCGATCCCGCCCGCCAGTAAGGCGTGACCAATCGCTTCGAAGCCGGTTTCAACAGCGTTGAAAACAGCGTTGAAATCCGTCCAACTTTTCATAAAGAGAGCGACGAGGGCGAGCTT
This sequence comes from Yoonia sp. MH D7, assembly GCF_054439475.1. NCBI lineage: Bacteria > Pseudomonadati > Pseudomonadota > Alphaproteobacteria > Rhodobacterales > Paracoccaceae > Yoonia > Yoonia sp. MH D7. The sequence continues at coordinate 11,019 of NZ_JBTJCF010000005.1, read as the reverse complement.
GAAGATCAACCATATCGAAGTGCCTGCTTCCATAGGGCGAAACTGCAGAGACATGTTGATAAGGACTAAAACGACCATCAGCGCTGACAGGATTTGAGCGGTGCCGCCAAGTTGGGAGGCGACTGCTTCGAACTGGCTTTGGCCCAATGAATCGAGCAATAACATTGTTCTGGTGTAGGTGGCCTCGATGAAACCCATTATCTTACTCCACGTTTTTGCAAAGCCTGGAAACCTCAGTAACCAATGGACTGCTATATTCCGCCAAGTTATTTCGTGCCGTCTCGAATTGGGATCGGGTGCCTGCGTTCCAAACGTACTGAGAGTCACGGCTGACACCGTTCCAGATTTCTTCTAAATCAGCGCGAAACGCGTCCCAATCGGGATACAACATATCACAGTTGCAGGTCTGCGCGCCCGTGACCATCATCGCCCGTTGTGAGCTGCGAAACTTATTCGCAAGATCTAAACGCCACTCGAAACCGAGTGGCTGTACCATCATCCATGCAGGACGGCCGGGATGATAGAGGTGGTCCTAGATTTTAGACCAGTTTACATCCTTGTTAAGGTGGATCTGGGTTTTATTTAGGCTGCTAATCTCATTGGTTCTGTTTTGCTGACATAGGCCTCATCTGGGGTCAATATGCCGTGAGTTGAATGCGGGCGCTCAGAGTTGTAATACGTCAGCCATTTGCCGATCCCAGCCCGCATTTCCGAGCCTGTCTCAAAGGCATTCAAATAGACGCATTCATACTTCAACGATCGCCAGAGCCTTTCGATCATGCGATTGTCGCGCCATGCGCCTTTTCCGTCCATGCTGATCTTGATGTCTGCGTCGACCAGCACGTCGATCCAAGCGCCGCTGGTAAATTGGCTGCCCTGATCGGTGTTGAAGATTTCCGGCGTGCCGTGCTTGGCGAGCGCCTCTTTCAAAGCCTCGACGCAAAAGTCTGCATCCATACTGTTGGACAGCCGCCACGAAAGCACTTTGCGGCTGTGCCAATCCATGATCGCCACGAGATACAGGAAGCCGCGTCGCATCGGTATGTAGGTAATATCTGCGCACCAAACCTGATTTGGGCGGTCAATTGCCGCATTCCTCAGCAAGTAAGGCCAGATCTTGTGATGCGGATGCTTTTTACTTGTGTTGGGCTCCTGATAGATCGGAACCAGACGCATAAGCCGCATCAAGCGCCGGATCCGGTGGCGGCCACATTGGTGATTGTTGCGCTTCATGTACCGGGCCATCTGACGCGATCCATACCAAGGCGTTTCCAGGAACTGTTTGTCGATGATTTCCATGAACCGCAGGTTCTCAGCGCTCTCGCCGACGGGCTGGTAGTAAAGCCGCGAACGCGACAACTGCAATAGTTCGCACTGTTTACGCATGCTTAACTTATGATCTCGGCTCACCATTTTTTGCCTCGCATCCCGAGGCCGTTAGGCGCTGCGAGGCATCCGCCAAAAAATCTCGCTCCACAACAAGCTGACCTATCTTGGAATGCAGCTTGTCGACGTCAACGGCACTTACCCCATCGGGCGCTGAACCTTTGCGCGTAAATGCCGTCGCCATATTCTCTATCGCCGCCCGTTTCCAAGTCCCTATCTGGGTCGGATGAACGCCATATTTTTTGGACAGTTCCGCCATCGACATCTCCTCGCGGATTGCTTCAAGCGCAACCTTGGCTTTGAAATCGGGCGAATGGTTCTTTCGTTTTGTCATTTGGGATCACTTCTTTCGTCATGCGATCCACCTTAACAACTGGTCCGAAAATCCGCGACCACCTCTGATTTAAGCACCGATTGCGGTTGCTAATTTCCGGATCGACATACCCGCTATCGGAAACGGCGGCGACGTTCGCATCCGGTAAGGCGCTCACTGAACTTTGATTGTCCGCAGTTGCTTTTTGAGCGCCAACACTCAATCCGACAACCAAGAATATCTTCGCGGCATGATTAAGCTTCATCGACAATCTCCTGAGGTGCATCATAGCGACTGGGCAAAAACACTTCTAAGACACCACGCTTTCCGTTGCGTTTTTCCACATGAACTATGACGTCGATTGAGCGGATCACATAAGCTATCATGTCTTCGTAGGTCATTTTTCCATCAGCTTCTAATGCGGTTTGAGCCATCCTCTCCACGGCTAATTCTGCCGTCTCTGCATGGATAGTTGTGATCGACCCACCATGACCTGTGTTGATTGCTTTTAGGAATGTGTACGCATCTGATCCTGTGACTTCCGAAAGAATAATCCTGTCTGGACGCATCCGCAGTGAAGATTGAAGCAACGCGTCCGGGCTGCGAATTGGATCAAGGCGATTTGATACCATCATAACCTTGTTTGGCTGGCGTGGCATCAAATCGGGAATGTCCTCGATGGTCAGGATGCGTTCTTTTTGATCGACTTGAGCGACTAACCATCGCGCGATCGACGTCTTGCCTGAACTGGTGCCGCCGCTAACGACGAGATTTAGTTTTTCGGTCACACACATTTTGAGCGCATCTGTCAGGTTGCCTTCTGCCAAACCCCAGACTTTATTGGTCAGCTCGCGTCGCGCGACACTCGCGTTTTCTGGACCATCGCCAAGGTATGCCGGCTCAAACATTTCGGTATCCGCTTGGGCTTTGTTGCACAAATCGGGTGTAGGACGTTCTCCCCCTTTACCCCAGACGCACTTATCCATACATGTACTCGAGAAACGCTTGTTCATAGTCCTCGAGATAGAGGCCATCTTTGCCATAATACCGCTGCGTAAAAGCATTCCCTGCCTCACTCAAGTCTTCATCCGTGAGTTTTCCATCGCAGTTTTTCATGAAAAAACTTGTGGCCGAATTAGTTTCATCAATTACCGCTTGAACATCTCCGGGCCATTCTTTCAGATGCAATTCGCCCGCCCATCCATTTCGGAAGCACCACTTCAAGAATAATGCAATGTGCGTAGCAACATATTCGGATGGGGAAGTAGCAGCAAAGTCGCCACCATAATGCCAGCTTGCGTCATCATATTTCATCGTCAAACCATAAAATCATTACAACGTAAGGAACAGGGAAAAGTGTCTGCTTTGGGCTTTCCGCAGCCGTCGGAAGAATCAAGCGATAACGACCGCTAGCCACGAACGCACCGACCAATGCGCGGCGTATATTGCGGTAGTTCTCACGAGTTTTGTCTGCAACATACTCCCAAGCCTCCTTGATGGTAACGTATCGGAGCCTGGCAGCAGTTTCTGTCATTTCCTCAACTTCGGAAACAAAGTGACCCGTTAAGTTGTGGGTCCGTGTTCGGATGGGTTGGATCGGAGAAATGGGATGGCGCATCCATGACCAAATTTTGGTGCGGCCAGGGGTGACCTGAAACTTAGCAGCGGGCACTGGCACTTTGATAGCTACTCCGTGTGCCGCTGCCTGAGGCGGCATCATGCAAGCTCTGGAATATTTCCTGCTTAACCACCGCAGGCTGAAATTTCTGGTGTCGTGTCCCCATGGTTGGGGTTGAAAGTACTGGAATAAGCTGGTGCGACGCCAGATTTGTGAACTCTACGGACTCCTTTAGCCACGCCCCCATTTTGGTCCAATCGTCTTGCGTTGCTCCGGCGGCTTGCCGTTTCTGTGCTATGCCCAGAACGCCTTCAGCAGCAGCGGGTAAACGGCATTCAATTCTACGCGCGTTTTGTGGGAGGGGCCAAACATAGGCGAAAGACGGATATTATCCCATCCTTCGGGATCGTTAAGCTTAATATCGAACGCACCGCGTTTTTGTCCTAAACGCAATTGGGATGTCTAGCGTAAATTCCAATGACACGCTTGTTTGCGTTATCAGTCGCTTCCAGTCTGATACGCTTTCTTCTGTTTTAAAACTAAGTCACGATACGTCGAACTAACAGGGGCAGAACAATGCTGAAATCCTATAAGTCATCGGTGTCAGCGTGGGATATCCGGTCACATTCTCTCTTCAATAAATCCATCTTCCGCCGCAAATCAGACGAGATCGACGTTGGACGACCTGTTTGACGGTCAACATTTACATGAACAAGACGTCCTTCTGCAAAGGGGGTCAGGTCGTCATTGCAGAACAGTCCAAGGTCATAGCAAACCGATGAATTGCCAAGATGGTTGATTCTGAGGCCAGCAATGACGCAATCGGGATATCGCATTTCCGCGTAGTATTTGCAGCCAGTCTCGGCGACCAGAAACCGCGTGGCCTCTTGTGCGTCTTGTAGGCATCCCCAGCCCCGAAGGACACCATTTACCATCGTATCGAAGAATTGGTAATGAACAGCGTTGTTCATATGTCCAAAGGCGTCGTTATCGTTCCAACGGGTCTGCATTTCGCGGATAAGCGGATAGGCGTGCCTGTTCATCACCACGCTGCCTGATAAATCGCAAGCACATCGGCATGTGTGACAGGGCGCGGGTTATTCACCAATAGACGGGTTTGCAGCATGGCGTCATCGGCCATTGCAGGCAGATCGTTTTGCCCGATGCCCACATCACGCAAACGCTGGGGTAGTCCACAGCGTAGGGCGAGGGTCGCAAGCGCGTCACAAAAGCCGAGCGCTACATCGCGCGGCGGACCTGCTAGATCGGGAAACAATAGCGAGGCGATTTGAGCGTAGCCCTCGGGTGCCGTTTGCGCATTGAAGCGCAGGACATGCGGCAAGACCAGTGCATTCGACAAGCCGTGCGGCACTTTGAAACGGCCACCAATCGGATAGGCCAGCGCATGCACGGCGGCAACCGGTGCGTTTGCAAACGCCTGACCCGCCAGCATTGATCCAAGCAACATATCCGATCTGGCCGATAAATTTTCAGGTGACGTCACAGATAATTCCAGCGCAGGGCCCATCAGCCGCAGCGCCTCACAGGCCAGCGCGCGCGAGACAGGGTTGTTATTAGGACTGGCCGAACAATAAGCCTCGATGGCGTGCACGATTGCGTCGATACCTGTGGCGGCCGTCACATGCGCTGGCAGTCCAAGCGTCAGCAAGGGGTCAAGTAGCGCGATGTCGGGCAGTAAAACAGGGCTGACAACACCCATCTTGGTATTCGCGCCAGTGGTCACAATCGAAATCGGGGTTACCTCCGAGCCGGTTCCGGCGGTCGTCGGAATCAACACAAGCGGTAAACGTCCCTGTGGGAGCATCCCGACACCATAGCAATCACGCAGCGCCATCTTGTTTTTCGCTAGTGCCGCAGCCAGCTTGGCGACGTCCAACGACGAGCCGCCGCCCAATCCGATCACACCCGTTGCATCAAAATCACGCATCAATTGCGTCGCGGCGAGGATCAGTCTTTCGGGTGGATCGGCCTCGACGGTGTCAAACACCTGCACCGTGGCTCCTGTCCGCGCCATCGCAGACGCTGCACGCGATGGAAACCCTGTTGCCACCATGCCGCGATCCGTCACAATAACAATTCGCTGGCCCAGCAAACCGTCAGTGATTGAGGCAAGATCGTTTAACCCATCAGGTGCAAAGCGCACGGTGGGTGTTGTGTTAAACGTAAATGGCCGCATAAGATCACTCCTTCTTGGTAGGTGCCGCACCCAGTTCCTGATCAAATAACTGCTCCATGACCGCTAAAACACGCGCATCCAATTCCTCTTGATCAATCATCAGATCACGCGCGAACACTTCGCGAAACAGCGCATACCCATAGACACTGGCCGCATAGGTGGCATGAAGTGCCGCAAGATCATCGGTGTCAGCCACAAGCCCCAGCGCTTTGTCCCGCTCAAGCTGTAGCAATGTCGCCCCTGCGTTGGGCATCAGTTTTGGCGCGGTAGACCCGTCTAGATGCAATAACGTCGTCAGCTTTAACGACGAGCCGCCGCCCAGTAACGATCTTAGAGCGTGGGTTACGCGCGCGCCCAGTTTCATAGGCTCTTGCGGTGTTTTGGTTTGCACTTGCCGCGCGCGCAACTCGTGCTTGATCGCTGATCGCAAAAGGCCGCGGCGGGATCCGAAATGATGATACACCAAAGTCCGGTTCACGCCTGCGGCCTTTGCGACTTCGTTCAGGTTTATGCCCGTCAGGACGCCTTGCGCTTCCAGCATTTCGAGCACAGCCTCTTCGACTTTTTCGGCGCTAGCCGCGCGTTCACGCGGCCCTGAGGTTATGGCTGACTTGGGGGGCATAGACTTGCTTTCTTAAAGGCCGCTGAATTTCTGACGCACATTCGGGCCCCGCAATGGACCGAGCAAAATGGCGCCATCCAGATCGTCCATGTTCCCAAAAGAGGAACGGGCGGCGATTGCGCGGAATTGACGTTTTGTCAAATAGAGCGCTTCTGCGTCGATATTCAACATATTTTCGATGCGGCTCTGCACATTTGCCGCCAACGTGTCCGCAGGCATCGCCGCCGAAAACAGACCGGCCTCGACCGCCTGCGTGCCTGACAGCTCTTCGAACTCCGCCATAATCGACCACGCACGGGTCGGCCCGACAAGTTCGATTAAGCGGTAAAGCGCACCCCACCCAAGCGGTAACGCCAGCTTAAGCTCGGGCAGCGACATCCGCGCATCGTTAGCTGCAAAGCGCATATCGCAGCACATCGCCATCACCAATCCGCCGCCGACAACATGTCCGTGCACCTGCGCAATCGTCAGCGCATTGGTCCCCGTCATTGCCCGTTTCATATGAATACCAATCTCGATTGCGTTTTGTGCTTTGCCGACATTCTCTTCACTGCTTTTGAAGCCTGGATACTCTTTGCGGTCCGCACCCGCACAAAACGAGCGCCCTTCGCCGCGCAGCAGAATAATGCGTGCCCCGTCCGCATCGGCCTGTTGGAAATGATCCGCAACTTGCATCAGGGCCTCGCCTGTCATTGCGTTCAAGGCTTCAGGGCGGTTTAAGGTTACAGTGGCAACCGTGCCCGCGTCGTTCCAGCTCAGATCAATGCTCATTTTCCGCTCCAGTTTGCTGTGCGTTTCTCGGTAAAGGCTTTTGCGGCCTCTGTTCCGTCTTGAGTGGCGACCATCGTGCTATGCCGCAGCGCCTCGCGGTCCAGCGCCTCTGCAAATCCGATTTCGTCAGCATCGTTCAGGTTCTGTTTGATCAATGGCAACGCCAGTGGTGCGGCCTCTGCCAAATCACGCGCAACCTCGTAGACTGCTGGCAACAGTGCCTCGGGATCGTAGGTGCCGGACACAAGCCCCATCATCAGGGCTTCGTCAGCCGTGATCGGTTTGGAGCGGAGATATAAATCGCGCGCGCGCCCTGCGCCAACAATGCGCGGCAACAACCACGTGCCGCCAAAGTCACCCGAAAGACCCGCGTTGCGAAACGCCGTGGCAAACCGTGCCTTGTTCGACGCAAACCGCAAATCCGTGGCGCAGGCCCAGGAAAAACCGGCCCCTGCACAGGCCCCGTTGATCGCAGAAATCGTGATCTTGGGCATCTCGCGCAGCAATTGCGAAGTGCGCATAAACGTGCGCAGCCGCCGCGTTTGCGAGGCCAGCGGCCCGTCACCCGCAACCGCCCCCCCCGGCCCACGTTTCAGATCACCGCCCGCACAAAACGCACGACCAGCGCCTGTCAGGATCAGCACACGTACGGCGTCGTCGTTGGAAATCGCCTCAAGCTGCTCCAGCACATTGTCCAGAAACGCAGGTGTCATTGTGTTCATCGCGTCAGGGCGGTTTAGCGTCAATTGCGCCACGCCGTCTGAAATTGTCGTCAAAAGTGTATGCTCGTCGCTCATGATTTTATCCTTTACGTTGAATGGAAACGGGACGCTGGAATTCACGAATTCCGTGCAGACCCATTTCGCGACCAGCGCCCGAATGGGCAAAGCCGCCGAATGGCGCGCGCGGATTAAAAGGCGCGCCGTTAATGTCGATTTGTCCCGCACGCAGGCGCGCCGCCAGTGCGTTGACGCGTGCGTCGTCTTGCCCCCAAAGTGCGGCAGCAAGCCCGTAATCCGTGCCATTCGCCAGCGCCACCAGATCGTCGTCAGAGCCGTAACCAATGACCGACAACACTGGTCCAAACACCTCTGTGTTGGCGATTTCTGCGGCGCGGTTCGTCACTTTGAACACGGTCGGCTTGACATAAAATCCGTCAGCCAATCCGTCAGGATGACCCAATCCGCCCGTCGCCAGCGTGACACCCTTCGCCGCCTCCGCGCGCGCAATAAACCCTTGCACCGCATCAAATTGCGTCTGTGAAATCACAGGGCCAAGCCGGGTTGTCATTTTATCAGCTAAAGCCGCAACTTTATCTGCGGCGGCGTCGAGCATTGCCGCGGGCACCAAAATACGGGTCAGCGCATTACAGGTCTGGCCAGTGTTCAGCAGCCCGCCGTTCACGATCGCCTTGAGCGCCAGATCAAGATCGGCGTCATCCAGCACGATCCCCGCGGACTTGCCGCCCAGCTCTAGGAAACACGGCTTGAGATGCTTGGCCGCGGCCAGCGCCACGCTTTGCCCGCCCGCGACCGAGCCTGTGAACGATACCGCATCGACGCCTGCGTGCTCGACCAGCGCCACACCTGTCGCGCGGTCGCCGCAGACCACGTTGATTACACCCGCAGGCGTTGTAGACGCCAGAATGTCCATCATAATCTGGTTGGTGCGCGGGGTCAGCTCGCTAGGCTTTAACACCATGGTGCAACCCGCAGCCAGCGCCGCGCCGACCTTGGCCATCGCCTGATGCAGCGGATAATTCCACGGCGTAATCGCGGCAATCACACCAATGGGGCGTTGATGCACGGTGGAATGTGCAATTGTTTCGGGTGCCAAAGCCGCCTCTGCGTCCTGCGCAAAACCGCGTAGAACCGACACAGGCAGACCCGCTTGCACGATCTGCGAAATTTTCTCTGGCGTGCCCACATCAGCCGTAATCGCAGTGGCAATATCTGCTTGGCGGTCTGCAATTGCTGTGGCCAGTGCCTCTAACACGGCGCGGCGCGTGGCCAGATCGGTCTGCGACCAGTCCGCAAATGCCGCGCGGGCCGCGTGCACCGCACGGTCCACATCCGCTGCGTCGCCGTGTGTGACAGTGACGGCTGCGTTGGCCGCAAACGGGCCTGCAATGTCTTGGGTCTGGCGGCCCTGTACGGGGGCAATCGTGCCGTTGATAAGTGCTTGGTTAAAGTCGGACATCGTCGGTTCCTTTCAGGTCGCTGCTATTCGGGATTTTGTATGGGCCAATACCAACGCAACGGCGTCGCGCCACATCGCGGTGTCTGCGGGCCGTGTGTCGGGGTGCGCAATAATCGCCTGTGCTGGCGGAACAGCCTCGGGTGCACCACCCAGCGCGCGTAACGCCAGAATTGCCGCGCCACGCGTTGTGGCCTCGGCTGCGGGGGCAAGATAAAGCGGACGGTCTAGCGTGGCCGCAAGGATCGCGGTGAACGCCGTGGACTTTGTCATGCCCCCATCGATGCTGATGGATGTCAGGGTTTGCCCAGTGGCCTGTTCCGCTTGTGCAACCACCTCTGCGGCCCCCGCTGAAATACCGTCAAGAACCGCGCGCACCATTTCGGAGGGACCATGAGCCGCCGACAATCCGAAAAACGCGCCGCGCGCCTGTGGTTGCCAATGCGGCACACCAATCCCACCAAGTGCGGAGACAAATAACGCGTCACTACGCGTTGCAGGGTCCACCAGCGTATCAATCTGTCGGGCTTCATCCAGAACACCCAAACGCACCAGCCACTCTATCGCGCTGCCTGCGCCTAAGACGGACGCTTCTGCACCGTAAATAATTTTGTCACCCGTGCTTTGCACCACATTGCCAAACGCACTGCGCGACGGGTTCGCAAGCGGCGTGGTCCCCATCACAACGTTCAAAACGCCCGATGTCCCGAAGGTAATTTTTGCCTGCCCCTGCGCCTCGCATCCCTGCCCAACAAGCGAGGCTTGCTGATCGCCAATGACAGCAAGGATCGGTGGCGCGCCCACAAGTGCAGTGGCATGCAATCCGTCAGGCTGGCACGCAATGATGCGCGGCAGTGCGGATGCGGGAAAGCCAAGGTCAGTTGCAAGATCCATATCCCAGCCGTGAGTCTTAAGATCGTACAGCCCCGTATGGGATGCGTTTGTGTGATCGGTCACATGCGCCTGCCCTTGGGTCAGGACCCAAACCAGCCAGCTGTCCATTGTGCCAACCCGCAACTGCCCCGCGCGCCTGCGACCACCACTTGCGTCACAAGCGTCCAGCAACCAGCGCCATTTTGACGCCGAAAGCCCCGCAATCATCCGCACGCCCTGCGCGCGCAAATCGCGGTCAAGCGTGATGGTCCGGTTATCGGACCAACTTAGAACCGGCCCTTGCACCACGCCTGTTTGCGCGTCCCAGACAAGCGCCGTTGTGCGTTGGTTGGCGATAGCCACAGCGTTGGGCTGCCAGTCTTGCGCCAAACTTTGCGCGTCGGCTAAAACCTGCGCCGCCAGCACTCCGCCATCCCACGCCAGCCCGTCCGCATCGCGAATTTCAGGCACAGTGCTTTGACGATGCGCCAGCACAGTCCCGCCCTGATCCACGATGGAACAGCGCAGGCTGGTTGTGCCCAGATCAACGACGAGAATGAGCGTCGGGGAGGACATTACTTTGCTGCCTTTGCCGTGTCTGCCCAATCGGGTGTCGCGCCAAACGGGCTTTTTAGACCCAGTTTGCCGGGGTTCAGAATACCATGCGGATCAAGCCCGTCTTTGACCATTTGCAACATATCCAGACCAGAGCCCAAGGCCTCGCCCATCAGACGCGCACGGCCCAGACCGATGCCGTGGTGGTGGCTTAGGTTGCCGCCATTCGCCAGAACAGAGCGTGCACCTGCGTTCCAGACTTCGCGATACCAGCGTGGACGATCCTCAACCTGCGGACGACCGCCAAACATAAAGTAAAGTCCCGCAGACCCCGGATAGGCATGCGAAATATGCGCAGTCGCGGTGCGCGTGCCGTCAACCGCCATCATCGCCGCCGTAGCGTCATGGTAAATCTTCGCCAGCTTGGACCAAGGGGCTGTAATCTCCATCGTGTCGGGCGCACGGTCCAAAATCAAATCGTCAAGCGC